>CAKZUP010000184.1 GCA_937922945.1 uncultured Granulosicoccaceae bacterium | reverse complement strand
GCACAGGCGTTTTTGGCGCTGACATCTGTGTGCACAGCCGAAGCCTAACTCAAGGTGCAAATGCCAATTCGAGTAATTGTTTAGGCCCTGGTGCTTCCTCGCTGCGATGCCGTGCCAGCCATTTTAGCGATAAATAACACGTCAGTGCACCAGCGATAAAATTCGCAGTGGCTATGGCAATATAAACCGCAGTTGAATTTGCCAGTAAGGTTGCGATGTAACTCAATGGCACATACAGTAGTGCTGTACGACTTATGTAGAAAATCAGACTACGCTTAGCCAAATCGATTGCGTTAAAACAGCCAGCTGCAATCGTCACTATGCCATAACCCATCAGGCTAAAGGGTACGATTGCAAGGTAAGTTGCAACCTCTTTAACCACTGTCTTATCGCTACTAAATTGTGAAGCCAGAAATTCCCCGCCCAGCCAAAGACCGATACCAATAAGCAAAGACCACACAATGCAAAACAAGTAGCTTTGCACCAACGCTTTCTGTACGCGCTGACGATTGTTGCTCGACCAATTCTGGCCAGCAATAGGTCCAATAGCTGCAGACAAAGCAAACATAGGGATTGCCGCGAATGCTTCAATGCGGGTTGCAACACCGAAGGCTGCGACAGTACTAGCCCCTATTGCGGCCAATAACGCTGTAACAATTGCAATACCAAGCGGGTTGATACTGCTGCCAAATGCTGCCGGCAAGGCTACTTTAATAATACGTTTCCAAGACGCGAGAATGACTGTTACCCCAGGCCAATTGAGTGTCACCAGATTTTCACGAAAAATAACGACGCTTAAAGACAGTACTAGGGTGACTGCCCTGACACCATTGGATGCCCAGGCCGCGCCCACCAATTCAAGTCTTGGGAAGCCCCATAGTCCTAGTATAAGAATAGGGTCAAGAATTGCATTGACCACGGCGGCTGTAATCATAATGCTGCTAGGTATGAGTGAATCCCCGCCGGCACGCAATAGACTGTTTGCAATTTGCGGGATAACCAACAATGGCACTCCCAGAAACCACACACGCATGTAACTGACGATATGTTCCATGGTTGCATCATCTGCCCCGAGCAAGCTAAATATTGGCCTGATGGTCATCAAGCCTGCGACCGTTAGTACGCTAACAATCAATAATCCAAGCACCAGGCTATCAGTGGCTATGCGGCGAATATCATCACGCTCACCCTCTCCGTAGGCCCGCGCTGCCACAGAAGCAGCGCCGGCTCCCAGCCCAATGGACAGGCTTTGTATGGTTAAAATAACCGGGAACGTAAACCCGATAGCAGCGAGTTGCTCGGTTCCAATTTTGCCGATGAAATAGGCATCAACCAGGCTCATCGACATAGCCGCAGCAATGCCGAAAATCATTGGGGTGCCTAAACGCAGTAGTTGAGATCGTGTGCTACCGCTGGTTAAATCGGATGAATTACTCATTGGGTATCGTCTTTATCAACACGCATTTCGTTACGCTCGTTAAGGGCCAGTTGTGCCGCCAACGACCCGGAGGCTTTGGGGTGGGATCTCACAGTCGGTTGCTGCGGCACTGCAACGCGCGGTATTGCCTTCTCCAGTTCATCGTTTAACCACTGCGTCATACCTGATTTTGACAAAAGCGCCTTATTTGATTTTATGGGTACGGTACCGTACACCGGTTTGTCTTTTGAGGGTTTGCTGGCCCCAAAACACCATTGCATATTACCGTAGGTTGCAGGGTCGCGACCATCCAGACTGAAACGATCATTGATATAGCAGGCCGTCTGCCAGGCGATTTGTGGTGTCTTTGTCCAGGCTAATAGCCGCTTGCCCCAGTACATTCTTAAGTTGTTGTGCATCCAACCATCGCGCAGAAATTGCCGTTGGCCAACATTCCATACTGCATCATCGGTTTCGCCATGTATCAGCGTTCCGAGTGGATACAAATGCTCTCTGCTGTCGCTGGAATGTGACGATAGGGAAGCTTTGGCTGCTGTTGGAAGGTTGTCATACGAAGTTGGGTCTGGAGTATTGAATGCTCGGTGATGAAAGTATTCCCGCCAAGTGAGCAGCTCATCAAGAAATTTCCAACTATCCCTCGAACTGGCATCAGACTCATTCACCGCAGCGACAACGTCACCAGGGCCCAGAACGCCAAAGTGAAGGTAGGGTGACAAGTAGGTAGTGCCCGTCTCTGACGGGTTGTTACGTTTACTTGCGTAGTTTGGAAACTGCTGGACCATTGCCCAATTTAAATGCTTAATGGCCGAACGGCGACTTCCAGAACACCACTGGACTGGCGGGACAGTGTGATCGATATCGCAGTCAGATATAAGCTTACCTAACTTGTTCGACTGCAACATGTTTATCGGTGTGGCATTATCGGGAAGGTCCACGTCAGCCATGAGATCGTTGCTTAGATTATTTGGTTCATCTAACCATTTGCTCCGTAAGCTTGTGTGTCGAGCACGAAAGCTTGGCGTCGTTGAAAATGTTGACCCCAGCGCTATTTCAGGGATTAGTCGTGCACCATCGACCGCGACCACTCTTCGCTCAAGTTTGTTTGCAACGGATTGAGCGTGCCATCGACCAACAAAAGCAGGTTGATCGTCTAGGACGACTAAAGATGCTTTCTTTGCAAGCGTGTAGAAAATGCCATTGTGTGGATTCGATTGTGACTCAACAAACCGGATAACTTTCAAGCCTCGGCGGGCAGCATCCTCTTCTAACGACTTGGATGCCTCTAGTATGAATTGATGAAATCGATCAGATGCGTGTGGATAGTGTTGCCCAAGTCCGTGATAAATTAAAACTGGCTGGTTCAATTGTCTGGAGAAAGCAATAGCTGCATCGATGACCGGATTGTTTACACCGCGTAAAGTCTGTTGAAGCCAGCAAAGCACGTAGTGGGTGCCCGACTTTTTTATTGGTTTTGAATTAAGACTTCTGGAGCGCTTTGTAAGATAGCTTTCGAATATTTGATCAGATTTCATAGAATCGTTCTGTAGCGGTCGGTTTCGAATTGTCGGTGCTTATAGAAATTATTGAACTGGTTTTGAAAAGGTAAATGCCAAAAAAAGCGCGAGATATATGCTCAGTTGCATGTCATTGTTCTAAGCTTTTGTACGAATAGCAGCGGCAGCTGGACCGTGCTTGTCTTGTCAAACTGCCAATTCGTATCAGCATTCTATTGCTAAACACAAAAAGTTGGTTGCAATAATTACAACCGCAAGTTGTAAGATTGGGTGGGATCTGTCGGTTGGTTTTTTATGTGTTATGTTTTATCGGCAAGGAGTGGGTTCTTCGCAGCAATATTCAGGTTTGCAACCACGCTTCTTGCGTGCGGCAGTGCGTGGTTGACCAACAAAAATCGGTAGCTTTTACATTCAGTGCGTTAAAGTGACACATGGCTTATTCAAATTTGAGAGAAACGTATCATGGCAAGTTACAGTAAAGGAACTAAAGTTCAGTGGGATTGGGGTAGCGGTTCAGCAGAGGGCAAAGTCGACAAGGTTTATACGAGAAAAACAACGAGAACATTAAAAGGAACAGAAGTTACTCGTGAGGCGAGTGAAGATTGTCCAGCTTACCTTATCGTTCAAAGTGATGGCGACGAGGTATTGAAGTCACACTCAGAAATTAAAAAAGCGTAACGGTGTAACAGCCCTAAATTCACGTCATATGAATCCCAACAAGAGCGTATTGATAGAGCCTCTTAGTAATGGCTTATATTGCTCAGATGGGCAGTTTCATATAGACCCGTGGGAGCCTGTAGAGCTTGCGTTAATCACACATGCGCATTCTGATCACGCCCGTCCAGGTTCTAGTCGATACATTGCATCAAAAGACTGTGTCTCGCTATTGAGAAAGCGGCTAGGAGAAGACACTAACATCAGGGGTGTCGATTACGGGGAGCCGATATCATTCGGCAATACAGTCGTCTCGTTCCATCCAGCGGGGCACGTACTCGGTTCGTGCCAAATAAGAGTAGAGCGTGATGGTGAAGTTTGGGTTTTCACTGGCGACTATAAGCGAGATGACGACCCAACATGCCGGCCATTTGAAGTGGTGCAGTGCGATACCTTAATTACAGAAGCCACTTTCGCCTTGCCAGTCTATCGATGGCAAAGCGGAGACGCGATTGCCAAAGAGATTGCCCAGTGGTGGGCGGAAGCCGCGTCGCAGAACCGACCAGCCGTGCTGTTTTGCTACGCACTGGGTAAGGCGCAGAGGGTTTTGGCAGAGCTCCAACAATTTACGCAGCAGTGCGTTTATTTGCATGGTGCGGTTGCGCCTATCGTAGATATATACCGCGAGGCTGGCATTTCAATGTTGCCGACAAAGAAAATTGATCTTGAAGAGAAGCGAAATTATAACGGTGAACTTATCATCGCACCTCCAGGGGCGGGGGGCTCCACTTGGATGCGTCGCTTTAAAGGTGCATCTACCGGTTTTTGTTCTGGATGGATGCGTGTTCGCGGAAATCGAAGGCGAAGAGGTTATGATCGAGGCTTTGTGCTCTCAGACCATGCCGACTGGCCATCGCTACTTCGTACCGTTAAAGAATGTGGGGCAAAGAACATTCTGACAACCCACGGCCAATCAGAAACGTTGGTGCGTTACCTTAGCGAATTGGGGTACAACGCCGCTGAGCTTAGTACACGGTTTGTCGATGACGACAGTTCAGATGCCAGTACAGACTCCAGTGCAATTGATTCGGCAGCAGAAAATGTGGCTGATTGACGATGCAGCGATTTGTCACGTTATTTCAAGTTCTTGACCAAACCACATCGACAAACTCGAAAGTCGAAGCGATCGCAAACTACTTGGCCGAATCTTCACCTGCTGATGCGGCATGGGCTGTGTACTTCCTTTCTGGCCGACGTCTTAAACGATTGATTGGTCACGCTACGTTGAAGCAATGGTTAGTCGATGAAGTCGATCTACCGCAATGGCTTATAGAAGATACCTACGATAGTGTGGGCGATTTGGCTGAAACCATCGCACTGTTGTCCGATCTCGACACGGTTGCAAATGAGACTACAACATCGTTGACCCAGTGGATTACGGAATTATTGCTGCCGCTTCGAGACCGAGAGCCTGCCGAGCAACGTGCAGCGGTTACAAAATGGTGGGCAGAACTGCCATACGCGCAGAACTTTGTTGTCAATAAGTTGCTCACAGGTGCATTACGCATTGGTGTATCGCAAACGCTTGTCGCGCGCGCGATAGCACTGCATGCGGGATTACCTAAAGCGACCATACTCCATCGAATGATGGGGGAATGGGAGCCTACTGCTGAATTCTATTTGCAACTGATCGGGGAAGATGATGGGTCGGCGGCAATTTCTCGTCCTTACCCCTTTTGTTTGGCAGCAGGTCTGGAGCAATTGCCAGAAGCACTTGGCGCTAGAACAGATTGGCAGGCCGAATGGAAGTGGGATGGTATAAGGGCTCAAATCGTTCGGCGTGCTAACCAGTGTTTTATCTGGTCTCGAGGTGAGGAGCTCATTGGAGAGCGCTTTCCAGAAATACAAACTGCAGCTGACAGCTTGACAGACGGTACAGTGCTAGACGGCGAAATTCTCGCTTGGGATAGTAACCATGGCGTCATGGAATTTGCCCAACTACAACGAAGGATTGGTCGAAAGAGCGTGGGTAAGAAACTGCTAAGCGAAGTGCCTTGCGTTTTTTTGGCTTACGATCTTCTGGAGTTTGAAGCCAACGATATACGCAACTTGCCCTTGCAACAGCGGCGCAGCTTGTTAGAGCAGCTAGACTTTTCGCACCTGCCGCAATTACGACTTTCTCCAGTCCTGAAGGAGTCCGCATGGGATGAGCTGGCTTGCTCACGGGCTCAGTCGAGAGAACGGCGCGTAGAAGGTTTAATGCTGAAACAAATCGATTCGGTCTACGGAACTGGTCGTCAACGCGGCCTTTGGTGGAAATGGAAAGTAGAGCCATATACGTTGGATGCGGTAATGCTCTATGCTCAAGCGGGTCATGGCCGACGTTCGAATTTGTACACAGACTACACATTCGGCGTTTGGTCTGAAAAGGAATTGGTGCCATTGGCAAAAGCCTATTCAGGGCTAACAGATGTGGAGATTCGTGAGCTGGACCGATGGATAAGAAAAAACACAATCGAACGGTTTGGACCAGTTAGGTCGGTCGAGCGGCTGCAAGTATTCGAGCTTGCTTTTGAAGGTATTAGCAAATCAACACGACACAAATCCGGCATCGCAGTCCGCTTTCCCCGCATTGTGCGCTGGCGCCAGGACTTGGCAGCGAAAGACGCAGATAGTCTGAGCGACGTCATCAAGTTAATAAATGATGCATAAAGCATCAGCGAGAACTGGCATACAAAAAAGTCGTATCTGAGTTTAAACCAATCAGACTCGTTAATTCGGCTATGAATGAGCCAGCCTCTTATGCCTCAGGCGGGTTCTGTCATGGAAAAAATTACACGATGAATTGTAATTCTTAGTGTGATTAATTGGTGTGGCATAGTCCAGAATACTCGAAGTTGTTGACAATGCACCGTATAGGCATACGTTTAAAACTTGGAGAAATGCTATGAGTAACCAATACCCTATCAACGCACTTGTAGTTGTTGTGGATGGTCATCAAGCAAAAATTTTTCGTAATCACGGATTGAATGGAGAGTTGGAGCTACAGAAGATGGAAGATTGGGCTCCAGAAGGTTTAGAAAGCGACGGACCAGCTGGGAACAGGCCCAAAGAATCTTCGAGACAAGATACTAATGAAGCCATATTCGCAAAACAGGTTGCGGTTCGTTTGAACCGAATGGCTCATAAAGATTTATTCGATAATTTAGTGTTAGTTGCCGACCCGCAAACGCTTGGTCAAATACGTCCCACACTAAATAAAAAAGCACAGCGTTTACTGATAAAAGATTTTGCGAAAACCCTGGTCAACTCCTCTATAGATGATATTCAGAAATCGATCGGATAGGTAATCGGGCAGCAACCAACGTTCCGGCGATTGAAAATTGACATTCGGCCCGATTGTTAGAGGTTAGGTAAATTTTACAAAACACATTGGTGGATAAAAATGGGGTGTTATGCTGAACAACTCATGCACCGGAGGTTAGTCACATGTGTAAGTCAAACACCATACGTTCACTTTCACTAGTATCTATACTAATCGTATTTTCCAGCCTTGCTATAGCTGCAGAAACCGGCAAAGAAGTTGGGGAAGCATCGTACAATGTTGAAAATTGCGAATCAGTGAACGAAGATGAAGAAGAAAAGAAAGACGATTCCGGCGTCGAGCAAAAAGATCTGGACGAGTGCGAATCGTTAGTAAAGTGAGCGAAAGCAGCCATGGTTTAGATTTGAAAGTTTAGATGCATGATGTAATTAGACGTGCGATTAGACGTGCAAATAGACATGCAATTAAACTAGTTGCGTCATCTTCTGTTCAGCCATTTTTAGTAATTCACCTGCGAGCCAACCTGGTTGAGGCGAGCTTGTTGGGGCAACTAACTGTGGCAACTAGATAAATCAACTAGTTAAGGCAATCATAGTTCGTTAAGGCAATCATAGTTCGGTCAACCAACGAAGCTGATAAGAAATTCAGAAGAATGTCAAATTAGCTTACTCTATTGCCGGTAGCAGTTCTTCATCCAGTTGAAATCTTGTACTGTTGCGCACCAACACACTGCCACGTTCCATCATCTGACGACCCTTACGAATGCCACTCTGTGCCTTGGTTATGGTCTTGTTACCTTTGTCAATAAGCTTGTTGCCATCTTTAATGGTTTCAATCGCTTTTTTCC
>CAKZUP010000183.1 GCA_937922945.1 uncultured Granulosicoccaceae bacterium | reverse complement strand
GCCTCATCGTAGTCAATGGTAATCAATTGGGGTTCAATGGGCAGATCGTGCAGATCGGACTCAACATCTTCGTTGCAAACCACGTACACCAGCGGCTTATCGCCAATAAGCGCATGCCAATAACGCTCACAGGCATCTTTATAGAGTGTCACTTTGTAACCGCCAAAGGAGAATAGGTCGCCCTGCTCTGACTGACCCACTGGCTGACCGGGTGCGGCGTTGTGCGTCATAGCGTCACCGACCACAACCCCGTGCAAATACCAGGAAGGCACCGCCCATCGATTAGCCCGAACCATTCTGCGCTCAAGTAGCGCTGTAACAGGCAAACTCAATCGCGTGCTGGATGTTGAGGCTGACTGACTGGTCATGACAGATTGATCAATGGATTGGACCCGGCTGTTGTCTGACTGACCAGACTATTTCATAACCCCATATAAATGAAGGCTAATATTGCTCCTTCGGCGCCCCTAAACGCTCAAGCCGGCCAAATGTTCTCGCTACAGGCATATATTGCGACATTTTGTACCAAATGCTGCTAACTTGAAATACAATCACTGGTGTGCAAGATTGATGGCGTGCAACACTGCTTGGCACTTTAGAATACTACTTGCGCACCTAAGCGATACCTTGAGGTTGAATATTCAAGCATGAACGTTGCGGCACCAGCCTACAAACCCTACATGAGCAACGAGGGCCTCGACCCGGCTCATGGCGTCACTGCGATTAACGAATATGGAGAATCGCAAAACGTCCACGTACCCGGTGAAATACCCCTGACCATACGAGTCGACGGCATGGAAGTGGTCACACTCATGACGCTCGGAACACAACCCGAAGCCCTAACATTGGGTTACATCCGCAATCAGAAACTCATTGAGGATATCAACACCGTTAAATCCGTCGTTGTCGACTGGGACAGAGAGTTGGTGGATGTTGAAACACACACGGGCGAAGGCATTTCCGATTGGCAGGAGAAAATGAAACGCCGCATTATCACCAGTGGTTGTGGTCAGGGCACAATATTTAGCTGCACGGTCGATAAGCTCTACGAAGTCCAACTCACACCACCTGCATTAAAACAATCTTCGCTGTACCGCTTAATTAAGAACGTCAGTCAGCTTAACGATGTTTATCGCGTCTCTGGTGCGGTGCACGGTTGTGGTCTTTGTGCCGGAGAGCAATCGCTGATGCACATAGAAGATGTGGGCCGACACAATGCTGCCGATGCAATTGCCGGAAGAATGTGGCTGGAGAACTTATCGGGTGATGACAAAATTTTTTATACCACCGGCCGTTTGACGTCCGAGATTGTTATGAAAACAGCGTTTATGAGTATTCCGGTTTTACTGTCACGATCGGGTGTAACGCAAATGGGGCTGGAACTTGCGCGTGAAATCGGCATGACTATCATTGCCCGTGCAAAGGGTAAACACTTTCTAATCTACAACGGTGCTGAGCATGTGGAACTGGATGAGAAGCCACCAGTGCGCAGAACACCCCCGCCGACCAAAGGCATGAAAGACCTCACTTAATCGTGGATGCGGTGAAGACACAGTACCGAAAAAACAATGATACTTTTCTGACGGTACCTGAGCTTGCAGAGCTACTGCACGTTAACGAAAAAAAAATCTATAAACTGGCGGGTGAAGGCGATATACCCGGCACCAAAATAACCGGTAAGTGGATTTTTCCAAGACACCTCATAGAAGACTGGATAAACGAAAACAGTTATGGTGGCGCACTAAGCGACAGGCTCATCATTGCGGGCAGCGATGATCGACTGTTAAACCAGATTTGTAATCTTGCGGCGGTTGAACTGCAACAATCTGCTCTATTGAGTTATAGCCCGTCAGGCACCCGTCACGGCTTGCGCATGCTGGACACACGAAGAGCGGATGCATGCTTTATTAATTGGGGTTCAAGCGAATCGACTGCACGCCGGCACCTTGGGTTGTTGCGCGGCTATAAAAATCACGCTAGCTGGATTCTGGTTCGGTGTCTGGAACGCAGCCAGGGCCTGGTGCTCTCAAGACATTTTGATGTTGGCGACACCTCCGTAAAGGACGTACTGGCAGATAGTTCAATGCGATGGGCACAACGCAATGCCGACTCCGGAACCGAACGTTTACTCGAAGATTTATGTGCAGCACACGGGCTCGACTACCAATCACTAACGGTAGCTAAGTCAGGTAATACTGAGCGCAGTGCTGTTGCTGCGGTGAATACCGGCAATGCGGACGTTACCTGTGGCACGCTGGCTGTAGCTAATGAATTCCAACTGCCTTTTCTGCCCATTGCCAATGTCGCTATCGATATGGTGATGACTCGCAGAACCTACTTTCGTACGTTAATGCAGAGCCTGCTCAATAACATCCATACAGCAACCACGCAGTCGCTCGCAGCAGAACTGGGTGGATACACATTGCCGGATAATCTGGATGTGTTGGCTGTCGAGTGAACAAACCTTTGGCCATTAGCGGTGCATCGATTGGCTTTGATGAGTCTGCGCTTGAAGATCACACCGTGTTAGTCGATAACGGCAACATCATTGATGTACTACCGACTAACCGTGTTCCACAAAACACGCATCAGCTTGTACTCAATGGCGGCACACTCTTACCAGGCTTTATTGACTTACAGGTTAATGGCGGCGGTGGTGTTTTGTTTAACCACAACCCATGCATAGAAACCATAGAAACCATTTGTTCGGCGCACACAAAGCTCGGCACTTGCCGCTTGCTGGTCACACTCATTTCAAGCGACGACGCAACAACCAATGCGGCGATAAGCGCTGCTATAGAAGCAGAAGAAAAAGGCATACCAGGCTTTCTTGGTCTACATCTCGAAGGTCCTCACCTGAGCGTTGCAAGACGCGGTGCGCACAGTGAACATCATATCCGCGCCATGTCCCAAGCCGATGTAGACACACTGTGCCGCGCAAAAGCCCGGCTCTCTTATTTTATGATCACCGTTGCACCCGAGTCGGTGAGCCCGGAACAAATTGAGCAACTCTCTTCAGCTGGCATTGTGGTTAGTCTAGGGCACAGCAATGCAAGCTTCGAACAGGCCAAAAAAGCATTCGCACGGGGTGCTCGATGTGCCACACACCTATACAACGCGATGAGTCCATTGGGGCATCGTGAACCGGGCATGGTTGGCGCGGTGCTAACACAGCACGATGCCTACGCAGGACTTATTGCAGACGGCGTACATGTACACAAAGCAGCCATTAAAACCGCACTCGCCATGAAGAGCGGGCCGGGAAAACTATTTGCAGTATCGGATGCTATGGCCACAACGGGGTCTGATATTAAGGAATTCGAACTCGATGGCCGAACTATTAGCCGAAAAAATGCGCGACTGGAATTGTCCGATGGCACTCTGGCGGGTGCGGATACAGATTTGTATTCCTCGTTTAACTATCTGGTTGAGAAAGTCGGTGTTGATCGAAGCGAAGCCATACGCATGGTGAGCAGTTATCCAAGCGCCTGCGTTGGCGCAATGGACTACCTCGGATCGCTAATACCCGGCCATGCGGCAAACCTTATCTATATTGATCAGGAAGCTCGTTTAATGCAGGTATGGGTTGATGGACAAGCACAACTAACAGAATAAGGTGGATTACACAGGCTGCAGATACAACCCATGATTATCGAACAGTATTGTAAACCTTACAGCAACTTACATTAACGCTATTGAATGTTCTTGATCAACGCTCGACTCCAACGAATAGCCTGGTAACAGCACTGAAAAGCAAGCACCTTTTCCTGGTGCGGATTCCACATCGATATCGCCACCATAGCGTCGGGCTATCCCATAGCTAACCGACAACCCCAAGCCCGTTCCGCCCTCTTTGCCGTGAGTGAAAAACGGATCGAACACGCGGCTTCTATTCGCTGCCGCAATGCCAACGCCGTTATCCTGTATATCTATTTTGACTTGATTGTCTTGGCTCGTGCTGGTCTTTATCATGATATGACCATGCTCACTAACCGCTTGTGATGCATTCAATACCAGGTTAACAATAACTTGCTGTAGCTCTTGTTTGTCTATCGCTACTCTCGGAACAGCATTAAACACGGTTTCCAATACGATGCTTTTGGCAGCTAACTCTTGTTTCACCAGTACCAGTGAAGAGTCGATTAAATCATTGACATCCACTGGTACCAGTTCTGTGGGCGACGTTTCATCATTAAATTCTGCTGATACCATCGACGGAAAACCTACTCGCTCCTGATTACTCAGCGGAGCTGTTGTACCCGGCCGTGAATACTGCAGTAGCCGATCGGTTATGGAGCGTATTCGATAAACCTGCTCAATGATCAAATCAATTTCGGTTTGAACATCGTGTCGGTGATCGCCCATTTCCTGTATAAGAATATCCATATTGCCAAGAATCACGGCCGTAGGATTGTTTATCTCATGCGCTACACCTGCAGTCAGCTGACCAACCGCCGCCAAACGCTCGGCTGTCGCAAGCTTCTGCTGAGCTTCATGCAGTAACGTGATTGATTCTTGTAAGGTTGTATTTTTTTGCTCAAGCTCTGTGGTCCGTTCCTGTACTTTTTGTTCAAGCTCATTGGCGTTTGCCTTTATCTGCGCACTGTTCTCTTCCAATGTATCCAACATGGAGTCGAATTGTGTTGCCAGCTCCCCTATTTCATCGTGAACTTTTAAGTCACCTATACGCTGGCGCTCCCCTGCCGCAGTGGCACGCACCACGCGGGCAATGGACTCGACTGGTTTAAAGATCGATTTAGCGCCGACAATTGCGGCAACTACAGCTAGCAGGGAACCTGCGAGAACAACAGCCGCTGTTAAAGCAATACCGTTGTAAAGATCTTTACGAAAAGGTGCTTCTAGATAACCTGCGTATAACATGCCGACTCGCTCACCATGAACGTCGACAATCGGTTGATAAGCCGATATATACCAGTCGTTAACAACGAACGCTCTATCTATCCAGGTGCGACCACTTTCCAGCACCGTATTACGCACCTCAAGCGATACGCGTGTACCTAAAGCACGCGCATCTTCACTACCGGGTACGTTAGTGGTGATACGAACGTCGTCAAGAAATACAGTCACGGTACCCCGACTACCCTCTGCCAAACTGCCAGGCCCATAGACAAGGTCACGAATCTCATCTACGAATCCATAATTGCGATTAAGCAGTAATCCGCCTTCCAAAACACCCGATGTGTTTCCGTCAGCGCCTCTTACGCGCTGCAGAACACGAATAACCATGGCACGTTCTTCTTGGGTTTTCTCGGTAGGCGCTGCACGCGGGGTCTTTATCAGCGGGAACACCACTTTTTTGGCCAGTTGTTCGCTCTCTGCAGACCATTCATCACGAGAATAAATTTCTATACCCGTTGCCGTATCGAGTGAGTTCCAGGGCGTAGCATGATCAAACACACTTTGTGTTAACGGCGATGTATTCAGATTGTGCTTTTCCCAACCCGTGTCAGATAAACGGGAGGAGCCATTAGAACTAAGCAAATTAACAAAATCAAAATCTCCATTCTCTGTTTGTTTATCCAATAGGCGTAGTATGCCAGCTGTATCGCTTGCACTGAGTTTTGCCAGGAACGCGGAACTATTAGCTAATGCTGTGAGGGCGCGCTGTCGATCAACCTGAATACGGTCAAAGACGTCTTGCGTAACGCGCAAATCAGTATTCACCTTAGTGAACAGTTGTTTGTAGGTGTAAGACGTTGTCCAATGAGCGGTCAGGTATATAACCGTGCCGGTAAGTAGCAATAGCGGGCCAAGCACAAGAGCCAGCAATTTGTGTCGCAGACTGAGCCCTCTAATGTAATCTACTATGCGTGCCATAGCGCTGTTTTGGATTAGATTTTCTCTCGGGTATCAGAAGAGGATGTTCGGCCGTACCATAAGTTCTGTTTACGTTCGAGGGTCTTGCGGGACACACCCAGTTTTCTTGCGGCCGCCGATTTATTATTATTAACCGAGGCTAAAACTTCTTCTATATGGGCACGCTCCACCTCCTCCACTGTCCAACTCAGTGGATAGCCAGCAGCTTGCTCGGCCGATTCAACCTCGTTACTTCGCATGCTGTCAGCTGGCAATCGACCTAAAAGCAAGGTTCTTTCAATAACGTTTTTAAGCTCTCGTACATTACCTGGCCAATGGTACTCATTAAGCCGTTGCCAATCGGTGTGCATGAGTTCAATCGGCACGAGCCGCATTTCGGCCGACAGAATATCGAAAAAATGCTCAACCAGCGCCGGGATATCTTCGCGTCGTTCACGTAAAGGGGGCACTCGAATTGGCAGCACATTCAAACGATAATACAAATCGCTACGAAATTTTTCAGCTTCCGAGTCGGCAGATAAATCGCGATTGGTCGCAGCAACAACGCGAACATCAACAGGAATTTCTTTTTCACAGCCAACCTGTCGAATGGTTTTTTCTTCTAATACGCGCAATAGCTTGGTTTGCATTGGCGGTGGGAGCTCGCCGATTTCGTCGAGGAATAATGTGCCACCATCTGCGTGTAGAAATAAACCTTCCCGTGATTGCGTTGCACCGGTATACGCACCTTTTATATGACCAAACAATTCGCTTTCAAACAGTTCAGGGGCGATGGTGCCGCAGTTAATAGGCACGAACGGCCCGCTACGTTTTGACATGGCGTGCACCGCACGTGCAATGAGTTCTTTACCGGTGCCTGTTTCGCCTTGGATGAGCACATTGGATTGCGTTGGTGCAACACGTTCTGCCAACGTCAGCGTTTCTTTAATAACAGCACTCTCTCCGACTACGCCACGATCTACTTTCATTTGCTGGAGCTGTAAACGCAGCAGGGAATTTTCTCTGAGAATTTGCCGCTTCTGAAGTGCCAATTGAATGGCCATAAACATTTGCTCAGTACGAAACGGTTTCATAATGAAGTCGTCCGCACCATTTCGCAGCGCTGCGATAGCCATTTCCAGATCGGCATAAGCCGTCATATAAATTACATGCGTGCGCACACCTGCTTCGCGCAACTGGCGCAACCAATCAAGCCCGGATAAACCGGGCAGACGGATATCGACAAGCAATAAATCAAAGTGAAAACGCAGCCGAAGTGCTTCAGCCTCTTCGGCGCTACCGGCAACTTCAAGTAAAGCACAGCGCTTCTCAAGCGAGCGCTTGAGAAAATTTCGCATACCAGGTTCGTCGTCGACTACGAGAATGGCAACAGAACTTAACAGCTGGTCGAGCGTCTCCGTGTCGCCCAAGGAGCGATTCGTTTTTCTGGCGGCGTCAATTGCTGTTATGGACATAGATCCAGTCTTGACCGACATTAGATGCGACACTATGACACAATTACTGACATTATCAACCACCAAATGCGGTGCGTTTGAACCAAAATCGAACTGCATCGGTCTCTGCAACCCGCTGATGCGTCCCCCAACCGCCCATTTCGGAGCCTCATAAAACCCACGCAACTCAATCAGGTTGGCGCATACCGATTATCCCTGGGATATTCCCAATTCACCGTAAATGCTGACGTACAATACGCTCTACTTTTTTTGAAACAGTGGTTATGGAACAGTGCTGGCAAGCGACGTAAAAACGGAGAATACGACCAAGCCCAGCGTGGTTCGACCCGTGCTGAAATGGGCTGGTGGGAAAAGGCAACTGATACCCGAGCTTTGTCGCCGAATGCCCGAACACTATAACCAGTATCTGGAACCTTTTATCGGCGGTGGTGCTCTGTATTTCCACTTGCAACCAGCCACCGCCATCATCGCAGATGCGAACGCGGAACTCATCAATCTCTACGATGTTATCGCCGCCGACGTCGACGCGCTAATTGATGCGCTTCAGCCCTATAAAAATGATTCTGAGCTCTTTTACGCAGAGCGAGCACGCGACCGGATGACACTAACGCCCATTCAGGCTGCAGCCCGAACGCTGTATTTAAATCGGACGTGTTTTAACGGACTGTATCGGGTTAACAAAAAAGGCCAATTCAATGTGCCCTTTGGCAAGTATGCCAACCCGACTATTTGCGATGAAAAAGCGCTGCGGCTGGCTTCCGATATTTTAAAAAATGCACTGATACTGGCAGACGACTACAAGCAGGTGTTGCAGCAACATGCCAAACCGGGCGATTTCATTTTCCTCGACCCGCCCTATGTACCCGTTTCCGAATACAGCGATTTCAAACGATACACGCAAGAGCAATTCGGTGAACAACACCACATTGAGTTGGCAGATGAAGTTGCAAGGCTACAAGAACATGGTTGCTATGTGCTGCTGACAAATTCGAATTGCGACGTTGTGCACGAGCTTTATAAAAGTTTCAATATCGAAGTTGTTGCGGCCAAACGCAATATTAATAGTAAAGGCAATAAGCGAACCGGAAAAGATGTAATTGTTACAGCAAAACCTACAAAGCTCTACAAAGCTTCAACCAGTGAAGGCGCGTCAGAGAGTGCGGATAACAAGCGCACTAAAAAAATCGCCGGCAGTTCCAGCACAAATACCAAAAACCATTTTGACTCGTCAATTGCCGGTATCGATGCACAGCTAGCAAATTTTCCGCCTACTCGGTTTATGGGCTCGAAGCGAAAAATGCTACCGGCTCTGCGGGACGCGATATCCTTACACCCGTGCGAGTCGGTACTGGATCTTTTTTCGGGCTCAGGCGTGGTGAGCTACATGCTAAAAGCATCAGGTAAGCGCGTTATCAGTAACGACTACATGGCTTTCAGCTCTTTGTTTGGCAAAGCACTCATTGAAAATAACCAAACGAGGCTTCCATCGGACACCACTACAGCGCTTTTGCAACCTAACTATCAGTCAGATCATTTTGTGGAATCGCACTTTGAAGGCCTGTATTTTACCACCGCAGAAAATCGGCTCATTGACGATATCAGAACCAACATAAGGTTGCTCGACAATGAATTTGAACGTGCTATCGCCACATCCGCTCTGGTTCGCGCTTGCTTTAAAAAACGCCCGCGCGGTATCTTTACTTATGTGGGGCAGCGGTATGATGATGGTCGTAAAGATCTAAGCACGTCTTTGTCAGAGCATTTCATGCTCGCAGTGGATGCGTTTAATCGTGCCGTGTTTGACAATGGCAAGGACAATATAGCGTCCAGACAAGATGCGTTACTTACGGACTATTCACCAGACTTGGTGTACATAGACCCACCCTATTACAGCCCACACTCAGACAACGAGTATGTGCGTCGATACCATTTTGTAGAAGGTATTGCCTGCAACTGGGAAGGCGTTGAAATGCAATGGGAAACCAAAACCCGAAAATTCAAAAACTACCCTACGCCGTTTAGCACGAAAAAAGGTACCTACGATGCCTTTGATACGCTTTTCACGAAATACGCGAAGAGTACGATGGTCGTGTCTTACTCCTCGAACTCCAAGCCGTCAAAAGAGGAGATGCTCGATTTATTAAAGCAGCATAAACCCAACGTAGACATTGTGACTGTCGACCACCGCTATTCGTTTGGCAATCAGCCACACAAAGTACAGGACAATAACAACGCCGTTAGCGAGTATATTTTTATCGCATCTTAATGTGTGGCTCAGTTAGGTGCCTGTTTTGAGAAGCTCCTCTTCACCACTGCTGTCGACATACTTGGAAAGTAAGGCATACAAATCCTCAGCATCAATGGGCTTGGTAATGTAATCGTCCATACCCGCTTCAAGGCAACGCTCTTTATCGCCTTTTAATGCATTCGCCGTCAGGGCGATAATGGGCACACCCTTAGCGACTCCTTTCTCTTGTTCAATTTCACGAATTCTTGTCGATGCTGCAAAGCCGTCAAGCACGGGCATCTGACAGTCCATTAAGATAATATCGAACGCCTTTGGCAGCATTTCAATGGCCTCTTGACCATTCTCAGCCGTTTCCACAACGTATCCAGCCTGCTCCAGTATCTCAGTGGCCACGATCTGATTCACCATGTTGTCTTCCACAACCAGTATTCGCGTGTTGGCAGCCACAGCATTCGACACAGACTCCTGATTCTTTGCAGGCGTAAGCAGATTTGCACCAGAAGCTGATTTTTCTGGCAGTAACCGTTCCGCCATAACAGTTGCAATGGAATCGAATAGTCTGGAAGCGCGAACCGGCTTGACGAGTAAGGTATCAAAAGTCGCCATACCCTCATCCTTTGAACTAACCTGATCAATGGATGTGAGTAAAATGAGCTTCGAACTTCTGCCAGCCGCGGTTTGTCTGATACGCTTCGCCAGTTCAGCGCCATCGACCGATGGCATGTGATAGTCAAGCAAGAAGAGCTCATAGGGCCGATTGGTCTCAACGGCTTTATTGTGTAGCTTTATCGCAGCTTCCGCGCTGTCTGCACAGTCGATTTGAAGCCCAAAGGGAACCAGTAATTCTCGCGCAAGCTCAAGGTTCACCGGATGATCATCTACAACCAATACGCGCATGCCTGAAAGGCTTGATGGTAAGTCGTCTCGGAAGCTTGACGTCTTATCAGACAATGGCAAAGTAAGTTCAATGATAAATTCAGAGCCAACGCCTAGTTCACTTTTGACATTCACTTGCCCTTTCATCAAACCAATTAATTGTCGGCTAATGGTCAGCCCCAAGCCGGTTCCACCGTATTTACGCGTCGTGGATGCATCCGCCTGAGTAAACGAATTAAATAGCTTGGTTAAGTTCTCCGGACTAATGCCACAACCGGTATCTTTAACAGCAATTTGAATAGCAGCAAATTTGTCGTTGCGTTTTTTGCAAACCGCGCTTAGCGATATAGAACCTGCCTCAGTAAACTTAACCGCATTACCGAGGATATTAATCAGTACTTGCCTCAGCCGCTCGGGGTCACCTATAACCCACTCAGGCAAATCTAACGGAATGTGACCAATCAGTTCTACGTGTTTGCTGGCCGTTTGCGAAGCAAATATATCGACAACATCTGCCAGAGTTTCACGCAGAGGAAACTCAACGGAGTCCAGCTCTAATTTTCCAGCTTCGATTTTAGAGAAGTCCAGTATATCGTTAATGACCGATAGCAGGCTCTGAGCCGAATTCTGGGCAATTTCAATATAACGCTGCTGATGCTTCTCCAGATCGGTTCGGTTCAGCAACTCAAGCATGCCGGTTACACCGTTTAGCGGCGTTCGTATCTCATGGCTCATGTTGGCCAGAAACTGACTCTTCGCATGGTTAGCCGCTTCTGCAGCTTGATTCGCAAGCTTTAGTTTCTCATTCTCCAGGCGCGTGCCCATATCAGCAAACGATGCCAATATGCACGGTTCCTGATCTTCATTACCTTTGACTGTACGCATTGTACAAATGGCCACGCCAGGCTTTCCATCAACATCACGAGAGAACTTGATTTCAGCGTTAACCACCTGCCCTTTATCTTTAAGTTCCTGAAGAATCTTTTGGTGATCGTCGGAATTTCTAAACGCAAAAGAGTTCATATAAGCGCCCAGCGAATCACAGAGCCGATCGATCGACTCATAGCCTAAAATTCGGGCCGCTGATGCATTGGCTTTTCGTACCTCACCATTCATATCAAACTGAATAATGCCTTCGTACGAATTTTCAAATATGTACTGAAAGTGAGAGGCTTCTTTTAGTTGAACGTAAGCCTTTTCGCGTGTTTCAATCTCCAACCGAATTCTATCGAGAACCTTGTTGTACTCTTGCGCGATCTGACCCACCTCTGTGTGCGGCTCCTCAGCGACTTTATTGCTAAAATCACCACTGGTGCTTTGTCTGATCATACTCCCGAGTAAGTCCTGAACTTCAGTGACCGCATGGTGCTCGGAGAAGTTCAACCCTTGAAGTTCATCTTCTGCGCTAACGCGCATCGGGATGAGTTTATTAACAGCGTAGAAAACCGCGAACCCCGCACTCAGACTCCACCCGGCAACAGCAGCCACGCCAACCAGCTGAACTCCAAATTGCTCAAGCCGACCATGCCCTAACGGAAAAGCCGCCACATCGCCCAATAAAGCCACAGCTAATGTACCCAGTAGGCCTGAAACAGCGTGAACCGGAAACGCTCCGACAACATCATCTATTCGGAATTTTACCAAGAGCCCGGTTGCGAACTGCATACACAGCGCACACACAACACCTATCAATACCGCATCCATAGGTGTAAAAACATTAGCACCCGCAGTAACACCAACCAGCCCTGCAAGCGTGCCATTTAGAACTGCACCAATTGACGGCTTACCCGTGCGGATTAAAAAATAAACAATTAGCGCAACGCTACCCGCTGCCGCGGCAAGTGCTGTATTAATAGCAATAAGCGCCAAACTTTCAGAGTATCCAATCGCGCTACCAGTATTAAATCCAAACCAACCGAACCACAAAAGCATGACACCGACGGTTGCCATCGGATAACTGCTCGCGTTAATAGGAGGTGGTTCGACTCCATCTCCGTCCTTTTCTGCGAATCGGCCCAAGCGTGGTCCAACGACTATGACCGCACATAGCGCAAGACAACCACCCAGTAAATGAACCGCCGTTCCACCAGCAAAATCCATAAAACCTAGTTGAACAAGCCAACCTTGAGTACCGTCGATGGATACTTGCTCAGCTGCACCCGACCAAATCCAATGCCCAGGCACCGGATACAACACAGCACCAACCAGCAAACTGATGAGCAAATAAGCCTCGAAACCTGTGCGCTCTGCCAATGCGCCACCGACAATCGTGGCAGCTGCACCACAGAACATCAGTTGAAATAGAAACCATGCACCATGACCCTCGGCCGGGTTAAAGAAAAACTGCGAGCTACCAAAAAGGCCGGCAGCACTGCT
The DNA here is from genome assembly GCA_937922945.1 of uncultured Granulosicoccaceae bacterium. GTDB lineage: Bacteria > Pseudomonadota > Gammaproteobacteria > Granulosicoccales > Granulosicoccaceae > Granulosicoccus. The sequence continues at coordinate 3,331 of CAKZUP010000183.1, read as the reverse complement.
GCCATACATCAGGCCATAGCCAATCAACCAATACATGATTGCGGCAACAGCAAAATCGGATAGGTTTTTGAAGGCAACGTTTATGTTGTTCTTTGATCGAACCAAACCCGCTTCTAAAAGGCAGAAACCGGCCTGCATTACCATAACCAAAAAAGCACAAAGCAGTAGCCAAGTGGTGTCCAGAGATGTCAGTAAATTCATTATCAGCGAGTCAAGTACTATCTGAACACCAAGCAGCAAGCCTCATTCCATAGCCCATCGGGGGGGTGCCAGAATGTCGACTTTTTGCCTGATACTGTGACGGTGCACCAATTTTTAGCATGTCCGAGCAATCACCACCCACGTGGCCAAGCGCTCAGCATCACTTTTTGTCAGATTTCCAACATGAACAATCCGGCCTTTAAGCAGGCTAAGGGCTTATGCTTTTTAGCTATTCATCGCTTGAGATAAAACCCAAGCCTTTCAATTCATACATCGCTACGCTGAGCTTGATGGGCCTTCTTTTTTGTTTTAACCAGCGGGGCTTAGTTAGCGCGATTCACTCTGATAAGGACTATGGAAACCAACTTAAAGAAACACCTCGATTTTACCAACGCCGGCAGCTCAATAACCGCACGATCGAGCATTATTGTCGTGGTAGCGTTGTTCATGCTCATACCTCTGGGTTTCGTTGCAGAAACGGTAAGGGAGCGTGGGCATCGCTACAATGCGGTTTTGATGGACATTGCCAACACGTGGGGCCAAAGGCAAACGTTAATAGCCGCTATAGTTATTGTGCCTTACACGGTAACAAAACAAAGCAAGGAAACAATTACCAATGCCAACGGCTTTAAACAGTCGGTCAACAGAGAAAAGAATGTGCTGCGGCAAGCCTACTTTCTGCCCGACGATCTGACTATCGACGCAAGCTTACAAGATGAACAAAGGCAACGCGGCATTTTCAAATCATTGGTTTATAACGCTGATGTATCACTCGTTGCAACCTTCACTAACTTCTCTATAAAATCCAGCGAAACTATTCAACAAATACACTGGGAGGACGCCTGGATAAGCGTGGGATTATCTGATACACGAGCAATTAATCGCGTGGACACATTTAAATGGGATGGCGTTGAAAAGAAACTCACCCCGGGCACTCGCTATCAAAATTTGGCAACCGGTTTTCACGCTAAGCTTGAAGGTAAGGACGCATCCTTCACCCCAGGAACAACCCGAACCTTAAATTTGAACATGAACATAAAAGGATCGGAGTCGTTTCTGTTTACCCCGTTGGGCGAAACCACTCGCGTGAACATAAATTCGCCCTGGCCACACCCTAGTTTCACTGGCAACGCATTGCCGAACGAGCGTAATGTAAGCGATTCAGGTTTCACAGCCACCTGGGACATTCCGCACTTGGCGCGAAATTACCAACAGCACTGGACGAGCGACAAGGACGATACCAATTTGTTCGAATTCACCAGTGGCGTTTCCATGTTTGAACCCGTGTCGCTGTATTCTCAGGTAACGCGTGCCGTGAAATACGGTCTGCTTTTCATCGGCTTGACCTTCTTAACACTCTTTATATTTGAATTAGCGATAGCGAGAAAGTTGCATGTTGTTCAGTACGGCTTAATTGGCGTGGCGTTAAGCCTGTTTTTCCTGGTGCTACTATCCTTGTCGGAACACATAGACTTTATGCTTGCCTATGCCTGTGCTGCAGCGCTAACGATTAGCATGATTAGTACTTATGTGTGGATGGCATTGGGCAGCTTTAACAGGGCCACGATGATCTGTTTGCTGCTCGGCTTGCTTTATGCCGTTCTGTATTCGCTATTGCAGTTTGAAGACTTTGCACTGCTGGTGGGCACTGGGCTACTGGTACTCGTACTCATGATTCTAATGTTTGTTACCAGAAAAATTCAATTCAAGGAGGACGCGCCTCAAATCGCAAACGCAACTTGATTACCAGGTGTGCTAGCAAGGCCTAATGACAGAACTTGAAAACTGATACATAAATTAAATGTCCCACTCAGTGTTTCCTGAGCGGGACGATAACGGCCAGTAAAAACTTTTAAGGTTGAGGGATAAACGCTACCAGCGTGAACACTAACGCAAGTGTAATTCCAAGAACACCCATAACTTTTTCCGCTGTGGTTGATAACGATGATTCCAAGTGTATTAACGCTAACGACTTGGCAAATACCCGACTTCAGGCGAATGTAACAAAGATTGGCCAGTGGGTTATTTGTAATAGCCTTTAGACACAGCAAAACACACCTACCCAATCACAACTGTCACCTAATGTGAATAGATATCAACACCATAGCTTTGTTTTGCTATGGTGTTGTCTAGCGTATTTCATTTCCAGGGGAATTATTCATGACATTCAAGAGCAAACGACGCACGCTTTCCATTCTGGCTACAGGCTTTCTGGGTGCAGTTGTTCCGTGGCGTATAGTTAGCGCTTCCAGTTCTCAGCTGCAGGACGCCACAACACTTGTTGGATTAGACAACGACAACACCCCTTTGCCAGTGACAGTCACCGTATCAACTTTAGGCATTGGATCGGCAGTTATCACACTATCTAATCTATCTAAAAAACGCGTGGTTGTTTCCAGTGTGTCATCCGGCGTTATTGAGCATGATGGCGTTACTTATGACATAGACGCTTCGTTGGGCAATCACGGTGTTTGGTTAAAGTCAGGTGGGCGGCGCGTGCTAATTGCAAGGAGAGTAAAGATACCTTTGGTATTAAGCTGAATGTTAATGAGCCTGTCGTAAGGATACGACAGACTTAATTTTTCGTTGAATAGCCAGCGCTAATTGATAAAGAACAAGAACATTCAAAACCCGAAAAATTTCTACGTGTGTAATTGCTTCACCATCAACGTGCGATAGATATTCACACCCACAGTGCACACAGTCATGGCAGTGCAGCGCCTACACACCTATATCCTCATTCCAGACCTGAATTTCTTATCAACCCAACGCCTTTGCCCCCGTTTTGACCATCTAAAAACCCCTTGGGCCTACAAATAGCCATGCCTTTTATTGATTCAATAGGAGCGTAAGCCACGGTTTTACCGACCTGAATATCGAAAAGCATCGGTTTAACGCGATGACAATCACAGCTCCCCGCCGATTCAGCCCAGTTTACAGAAACGTATATTTCCCGCAAATCGCTGGCAAAGGTGGTACCCGATACTGTTTCACATGGAGACGCACTTAAGCGCATTCAACGACTAGATCGACTTGAGATACACAAGACCGAAAGAACAAGATACAAACATATTAATTAACTAAATACACATTCACACTAAATCGAAAAGGATACAAACTTATGAAAACT
>CAKZUP010000182.1 GCA_937922945.1 uncultured Granulosicoccaceae bacterium | reverse complement strand
TCATGTACGTATACATCGATATGATTTTCAATCGCAAACAATAGGGGAAACAGCATGATTAAATCAAGTTTTAAACGAGTTCGCACGGTGAGTGTGGCGGTTGGGTTCATAGCAATGGCGGGTGTCTCCATAGCCAGTGCTGCTGAGCTGCGGATTGGCACTGCAAGTCAGGGTGGGGCGTTTTATCCAATCGGCCAGGCCATATCGTCTTTAGTTAATAACCATGCCGATGATTTAACGATGGTGCCGGTGGTTACTCAGGGGTCTGTAGAAAACCCGCGCTTGGTCAATAGTAAAGAAGTTGATGTTGCTATAACCAACAACAACCTCTCGGTGTTAGCCAATAAAGGCGTTGGTCCTTACAAGAAAGCCGGTGCGATGGAGCTTCGTGCGCTGGGTTCTCTGCACTTCAGTATTTTGCATATGATTACGCTTGCCGATTCCGATATCAACGCGATTAGCGATTTAAAAGGTAAGCGCGTTGCGGTTGGTCCAGCTGGCGGCGGTACCATCCCGTTTTTGAATCAGGTACTCGGACTTGCTGAGTTAACACCCGATGATATTACCCCAAGTTTTCTCTCTTATGCAGATGGTTTTAGTCAACTGGCTGACGGCAATGTGGATGCAGCGTTTGCACTCAGCGGATACCCGGCTGGTGCAGTGATGCAAGCGCAGGCGAATAAGAAACTCAAGTTTATTCCACTGACAGATGCACAGCTTGCAGAAGCATTGGACAAATACAAGAATTACAACAAAGTTGTTGTGCCTGCTGATGTGTACAAAACAGATCAGGATGGAATTGTGCTCGGTGTTAACAACATGCTAATTGTGGATGCGTCGATGGACGAAGAAACAGCGTATCAGGTGACGCAAGCCATATACTCGAACATGGAAGAGTTTCGTGCAGAAAACGCATCTGCAAGGCAAATCGAACCCGAGCGTTCCTTGCAGTTAAAAATTCCGCTTCATCCTGGGGCTGCACGTTACCATGATAAATAAGCTGATACGTCAATAACCGTCATCGATTGACTGCAGATATGCAGTCGGTCTGTGTCAGGACCTGTCTGTCTATGAATACAGCATTGGATTCAGTCTTTAAGTACGCGGTTGCTATTGTAGCTTTTACCATCGGTGCATTTCATCTACTGAATGTGAGTGGCGTTGTCGTGCTATCCACACGAGATGTGCGTATTTTTCATTTGTTGATGATGCTGGTTCTGTTGTTTCTGACCAAGCCCACCTTGAAAAAACTGGCTGGTAATAATATCGATCGGTTTATTTCGCTTGGCTTGGTTGTTTTAAGCATAGCGTGCAGTGTATTTATCCTGAGTCGTTGGAAAGATATCGCAATGAGCGGGGGGGATACTGACAAGCTCGATGCGTGGGTAGGATTAGTACTGATACTATTGGTGCTTGAAGCAGCTCGCAGAGGGGTAGGTGTTGCGCTTGCAATTATCTGTCTTGTGTTCTTCACTTATCCCTTTTATTCAGAATGGTTGCCAGGCGTGCTGTACAGCCGAGGTTATAGCGTTGAGAGAATATCTGAACTGCTAACCACTACATCACAAGGCATATACGGCATTCCGTTGGGAGTCTCCTCCACCTACATTGTCTTGTTCTCTATTTACGGTGCGTTTCTTAGTACGTTTGGCGCAGGGGATTTCTTTTTTAAGGTTGCCAATAGACTTACGCGTGGAATGCGCGCAGCGGGTGCCAAAACGGCTGTTATTTTCAGCACGTTGTTGGGTATGATTTCCGGTTCAGCTGCTGGTAATGTCGCCGTTACTGGGACGCTAACCATTCCAATGATGAAAAAAGAAGGCTATGAGCCGCACCAGGCTGGGGCAGTGGAAGCCGTCGTGTCAACCGGTGGTCAAATGATGCCACCGGTGATGGGTGCAGCGGCGTTTATAATGGCGGAGATCGTCGGTGTGTCTTACACGAAAGTCATGCAGGTCGGGCTCATTCCGGCATTGCTGTTCTTTGCATCACTTTTTTTTGTTGTGCATTTACAGGCAGTAAAAAGTGGTATCGAAGGCAACCAACCTGATACCAACGATAACGAACCGATTTGGAAAATATTGCTGCATGGTGGTCAATTTATTATTCCCTTTATCACGTTAATCGGCATGATGCTCAATGGCTATTCACCGTTTAAGGCATCTTTTTACTCAATCGTTATTCTGCTGATCGCCCATGTAATCTGGAATCGGCGCTTATCGCTGGATATTCTCGGCAAGTCAGTCACGGCCATTACAGCTGGCGCAAAAGCCGTTATACCCATAGCAATTGCCTGCGCAGCAGCAGGTATTATTGCAGGTACGCTAGGGGTAACAGGTTTTGGTTCAAAAATTTCTGGCTTGATATTTCTGGCCTCGGGCGGTATCACGTTCATTGCGCTTATCTTTACCATGCTAACAGCCATCATTCTGGGCATGGGTCTACCGACAACGGCTGCGTATTTGATTCTCGCAACCGTTGTTGCGCCGGCGTTGTCCAAGCTTGGCGTACCGCTGCTCACCGCTCACATGTTTGTATTTTTCTATGGATGTGTTTCCACTATAACGCCACCAGTGGCGTTAGCATCTTATGTCGCAGGAGGGATTGCGGGAGCGGACATTAATCGAGTTGGTTGGACGGCATTTTTTTATGGGCTAACGTGTTATTTGCTGCCATTCATGTTTTTCTACGGTCCGCCATTGCTGATGGATGGTTCTGTCGCTGTGGTTTTGCAGGCCGCTGTTTCGGGTTTAGTTGGCGTATTTTGTATAGCAGCATTTGTTATCGGTTATTTGTTATCCAATCTGAGAATAATTGAAAGAGCAGCAGTAGGGGCGGGAGGTGTATTGCTGCTAATGCCAGGATTAATCACAGATGTATCCGGACTGGTTGCACTGGGCGTCGTGTTGCAATTACAAAAGGCTCGAGCAACAGATTAGTCAATAGACAATAAAATAGGAACTCATGAAATGGCGAGAAAAATTAGAAGAGTTGTTACTGGGCATGATGATAAGGGAGTGGCAACGGTGATATCTGATACCGAAGCAAGTTGTATATTGCAACGCCCAAATCGTCCAGGCGTCACACTCACCAACTTGTGGATGAACACCGAAACACCTGCACAGATGGAGCGCCATGATGATCCCGTTACGGGTCCTTTGATTCTGCACCCACCGGGAAATGGGTCGGTGTTTCGAATTGTTCAATTTGATCCAGAGAATCCGGATGTACTAGCAAAGCTCGATGGGAAGTCTGCTTTTGCTGAAATGGGGGCAGCGGCACAAATCGTAGAGAACGCAAGGCACCCGTTTATGCATCGAACCGATTCGCTTGATTATAGCGTGGTGCTAAGTGGCGAAATATACATGATGATGGATGACGAAGATTATTTACTGAAAGCGGGTGACACTGTTATTCAGCAAGGAACCAATCATGCTTGGTCGAATCGTGGTACCGAGCCCTGCTTGATCGCCTTTATCTTGATTGATGCCGTGAAATAGCGTTGTGAAGATACCAATATTCTGGCTAATGCACCCCAACTGCAACGCCCCTGCCTGGCGTAGCTTCATTAGCGTTCTGATCACTACTAATCGCCTTTGAACACACCAAGTGCAAACCGTTAAGCGTGCCTGTGGCTGTCATAGACGGTAAGCGGATACCGCTAATTTTTGGCGTAGCGGCCATTCCAGCGTTCGGTCATTTAGCGAAAATAGCGGGATAAAAGTACGGTAAACGCCCGGACGAAAGCATTGAGCTGCGTGAAGAATTATTCCAAAAATTAAAGGAGATACTGCCACCTGACGTGATGTTCAAAACTGACGGTCATGCGCACTACGCACGGCTAATCAAACGCCATTGTCCAGATGGCGAACACCAAGTATTCATCAGCGATCGAGGTGCGATTGTTGGTCAAGGGGAATTGAAGAAAACGTCTTTTGACAATCTGTTTTCAATTAATCATACGTTCGCCACTGTTCGGGCCAAAGTAAATCGATTGAATCGACGAACCTGGTGCACCACTAAAAAACCAAAACGTCTGGCAGACCACATCGACATCTTTATCGACGTGTTCTGTGATCGGTTAAAACAACTCAATTTGTCGCGCCAAACATTGCAACGGCGCGCTGTGTTGAGCTTGGTAAATTAAAGGCTAACACCAGCCAAGTGGAGCAGTTTTTTAAGTTAAAGCGAACTGCTCATGTTTTAAAAAAATTTTTTTAACTATAGGTGTATCGGCACTCCTACTCTGCCGCTAACCGATATACGAGCAGTTTTCACGCGTCGTTGTGTTCTAGCTTGAACTTTATAATTCAAGTTTGCCTAACTGGTCGCAAAGCTACCGATTTGCACTATGAAAACCGGTATTTTGACGAATGTTGAAAACGCTCTGATGATTTTCATCCAGCGTTTTAAGGGGGGTGTGGTTACGGGTATCAACAAAAGATGGCTGTTGAGCCACGCTTGAAACGTCACTTTGCCGTCATGAGGATTGAGTTAAAGAAGCAATGAGCAGTTTCGCACCATACTACGCAAGCAAACTGACGTTAAATCAACACATTGATTGATTTCATGATGTAACACTTTAAGCTGAAGAAGAACGACTAGTTCGTCTACGATAGATCAATAAATCAATAGATACAATCTTCGGGTCAGCGCAAGTGTCGCGCCTATGGGTATGAAGCGTTGGTATTAACAGGACCGATTGGTCAGATAAGCAATGGAAAAGACACTATACCGGCGAAAACCAATTCGACCATAACAATGTAATCATACGATTGGGTGATCCAACAGTCGATTAAACGTGTTAAGCGACCATTACAATATTTGCTTTAAATGCATAAGTACTATTAGCGAAAGGCTTTAAAAAATTAATTGAGCTACGTGTATACTAACATAGTAGTTTGATTGCAGCGCTGCTGTAGTTGTTTTGCCAGTGCTGTAGGTAGCCCCGAACCAAGACATCCATTTGGACTCGGTGCGTTAACAGAATTCGTCACACAACGTAAGCGAACCAAAGCTTGCGCAGTTGTCGCAGGAGCAAAAGATATGCAAACACCGTATTCAGAAAATCAGGCCACTCGTGTGGTGCAAGCGCTTGAACTGATATTGTCTGATGAAAAATTTGTCGTTGCTCCTCAAATGTCTGCTTTCCTGAAATATATAGTGATGGAAACTCTCGCCGGGAATACGGATCGAATTAAGGCCTATACAGTAGCGGTGGATGCTTTGGGTAAACCATCAGATTTTGATCCCCAACAAGACCCGTCGGTACGAGTGCTGGCCAAGCGAATGAGAGATCGTTTGAGTCAGTATTATGAACGAACAGTGGGTCATGAAGTCATCATTCGCTTAAGTGCAGGCTCTTATGTTCCCGTATTTGATGTTATCAACGGATTAGAATTGGTTGAAGACGAAAGCGAGTTAGTTGAGATTCGTTCATAGCTTGTAAGCCATGTCCACATCAAGCCGGTAAGCTGTTTTTATGCGCCATTTGTTAACGCCTTTGATGTGAACGTTGGTTTGCATTAGTTCAGCGTACGGTTTTATCATTCATCGCGAGTCTTTTGACCATCAGCCATTCCATGCTTCTGTGCAATAGCGGTTGACTTATTGTATGCAGACGTATTCAATTACGTGTGGAGAGGCGTTCCTAGTTCGGCGATCGATTGGGTATCGATAGGGCGTTATCGGTTTCATATAAATATCGGTTCTATATTAGCGAGCTAGACGCAGTGAAAAAATACCACATTGTTGTGGCAGGCGGCGGCAATGCTGGTTTGTGCGCTGCCATTTGTGCCGCTCGACAGGGAGT
>CAKZUP010000181.1 GCA_937922945.1 uncultured Granulosicoccaceae bacterium | reverse complement strand
TCTTGTCGCGAATACAACACCACCACCGGTACATGCGGAGCGTGTTGGTCTATGTTTTTGATCACCACCGGCGCAGAGTGTTTCTCGAAGTTCCAGATATACGATAAAAACTCTCTGTCGGGAAACTTCTCAATACAACCTTCCGCCATGCCCGGACGGGTTGTGCCATGGTGCCGAAGCACACGACGCATCACTCCAACAAGCGCCACTTGCCGAGGCACGCGAACCCAGATAATTAACTCGGTTCTCGGTAAACGAATATGAAAAGTTTTCGGACTAGTGCCATCGAAAACCCAGGCCTCGCGCGCGGAAAGCGTTCTCAATATGTCAAACCGCTCGTTGCGTTCGCGTGCAACCCAACCGGGTAACCACCGAACATCGCGATCGTATGAAAGGTAAGGTAAGTCGAAGTGCTCACTAATGCGATTTGACAGTGTCGACTTACCACCACCCGAGCAACCGATTACCGATACCCTGCTGCCATTGCTGAGTTGTTGCGCCGCTGCTTGTAACGAGATATAGCTTGGCATCTAAACTGAGTCGCCTTAGAAAAGTTACTGAGAATGTCGCCTAGCCACACTCTTAAGGCTGCAACGGATCGGTGCCTAATCGTAGCTCGTCGTAATTACTTCTACCATCAAGATCGTTATCAAAACCAAAGAAATAATCGTTAGGCTGAATACCAATAACGACATTGACGTTATTGATAGAGACGACAGTACTGAAAGATGCCAGCGATAAAAGTTGACCATCGATTATTGTTGACCAAACCAACTCAACTGTGACCGTTGAATTTGGCGTGACCGGTGTAACCCCTGTATATAGCGTGTTCTCGACACGCAATGGAAAAGGTACTCCATCGACGCTGGCTTGTGCTACGAGTGAAGAAACATTTAGCCCGTCTAAACCGTCAAGTGACTCTGCGCTTAACGTAAGATTACTCTGCGTCTCCAGATTGTCTACGTAGGTTAAATCGGGCACACCTTGATACCGGTATTCTCTAAAGCTGTCCAGACCCGGTGGCGTGTTACCCGTACCGACAAAACGTTGAATTTCACCAAGGTACAACGCTGTGCCATCAATCACACCGATAATATTTTCACCAAGCGATGCATCGTTGTCATTAGTAAGCGTAAACTCGTGTGCGTCCGCGCCGAACGTACTCTCAACCACCAGCTCGCCAAACACGATTGTTCCAGCAATGACATCAGCGTAAATCAGCGATTCGGGGGCACAATTTCCATTAAACGAGTACTGCTCGGTAACAAAAAGCGTTTTATTGTCAGTGTGAATGAACACATACCGGGCCGACTCGGCCGTGGATTCCATCAAGCAATCTGTTGCCCATGTGCCAATGTAGCGATCTGTATCGATTCCTGTGCTGCTTGGCTCGTCAGCCCCATTGTCAGAAGAAGAACACGCAAGCAAAGAACCGACTAACACCATAGTTAACGCCGATCGAAGATAGTGGATCATTATGCTGCCCTCTCTGTGCTGGTATTGATTAATTACAGCTTGCGCGCTATCTCTAAGATTGCATCAAACGCAATGTCAACGTCACGCTCTTCCATGTCGAATTGGCCGGTTACAAATCGAATAACGCGCATACCTTCGTGTTCGCTTTGCGTCAAATAAATTCGACCATCATCGTTCAACGCGTTAACCAGCCGCAAGTTCAATTCGTCAAGCTCACTTTGTGCAGACGAGCCTGGCGCATAGCGAAACGTAAACAGCGACAAAATCGGGTCGGTAACAATTTGAAAATCCGGCTCTGCCCGTAAACGCTTGCACAACTTTTCAGACCAGGCAATATGATTTCGAATTCGACTACGCAAACCGTCCAACCCATACGCACGCATCAGAAACCACAGTTTCAACGCACGAAAGCGCCTACCCAACTGAATGCCCCATTCGCTGTAATTAACCAGACCATCTTTGCCATGCGTTTTTAAATACTCGGGTTGTATAGCGAGTGTTTTAACCAGCGTTTCAGGGTCTTTAATAAAGTGCGCCGAGCATTCCATTGATGCGCCTAACCATTTGTGTGGGTTCAGCACCAGACTATCGGCCGCCTCAACGCCTTGCCACATTGGTCGTAACTCGTCGCATATCATGGCAGAACCCGCCCATGCTGCATCCACATGTGTGTACAGGTTTTCTTCCTGCGCAATGGCACAAACCTCTCCGACTCTGTCGGTTGCACCCATGGATGTACCACCAACACAAACCACGATTCCAGCTGGCAGGTAACCCGCTGCCCTATCATCTGCTATGGCCTTGCGCAGTTCATCTTCTTTCAACGCAAACTGTTCGTCTGTGGAAATTTTTACCAGATTGTCCTGCCCCAGGCCTGCTATCCACATGGCTTTATCAATGGAAGAATGCGTGCGCGATGATGCATAGATACGAATTCGCGGCTGACCGGAAAGCCCTTTTTGATTACCTTCCCAATTCAATGCACGCTCGCGCATTGTTAGTATTGCCGCAAGGGTCGCGCTCGACGCTGTATCCTGCAAAACACCTTTAAATTCGCCAGGAAGCCCTACCGCTTGTCGCAACCAATCGACCATGCAGGTTTCAAGTTCAGTTGCAGCAGGCGATGTTTGCCATAACATGCATTGGGCGGCAAGGGTTGTGGCCAGTTGTTCAGCAATCATCGACGCTGGTGCCGAATTACTTTGAAAGTACGCAAAGAATCGTGGGTGCTGCCAGTTCGTCATTCCATCGGGGATGATATCTTCAAAGTCATCCATAATCGAATCCATCGATTCGCCTGTTTCCGGTGGCGACACGTCGATGAGTTTGGCGATATCACCCGGCTGACATTGAGCACGAACCGGTTTATCGTTCAGAGAGCCTATATACTCGGTAGACCATTTGGTCGCTCGAGCCGACCATTGTTCAAATTCAGATTTTTTCATTTAATTGTCACACGCGTTCAAACACAGGCTTCTGCACACAAAGGCTTCTGCAAAGTCACAGCCAATTTTAGAATCCGTACACACCGCCATCTTTACGTGGATCAGACCCGCCGGCATAACCTCCCGATGCCAAACGATGCACCAGTTGCGCGCCACCAAAACCCATGGCAAGGTCCGGCTTTTCTTTCACTATGTCGTGGCCCTTCGCTTTCAACGCAGCAAATAATGAATCAGACATCGATTCTTCAACTGATACACCCAAGCCTTCAGTGACTCTCCATCGAGGCGCATCCACGGCAGTTTGAACATCCTGCCCCCACAATTGGGTACGGATAGTCATTTGCACATGGCCCTGTGCCTGCATCATGCCGCCCATAACGCCAAAGGCCATTACCGGGCCTGCATCATTCATTAAAAAACCGGGAATAATCGTATGAAATGGTCGCTTACCACCACCAACTTGATTAGGATGGCCAGCCTCGGTGGTGAACCCACAGGCCCTGTTCTGTAAATGTATACCGGTGCCCGGAACCACAACGCCTGAACCAAAGCCTGCATAATTCGATTGAATGTACGACACCATCATGCCACTGGCATCGGCAGTGGATAAACACACAGTGCCACCTTGCTTCGGAGAACCGCTGTTATAGTCCTGCGCTTTTTCAGGGTCTATAAGCCGTGCACGTTCGGCCAGATAGTTCGCATCGAGCAAATCATCAACACCCACCTTATCCATGTAAGCCAAATCGGCAACGTAGGCCGCGGAATCCCGGAAGGCAAGCTTTACCGCTTCAATCATTAAATGGTGCGCTTGCGCATCGTCTGGTTGACAATTTTTTATATCGGTGTGGTTTAACATACCCAGCGCCATACACGCCGCTATGCCCTGTCCGTTGGGTGGTATTTCGTGCAAGCTGACATCATCAAACTGTTGCGACACTGTGCCGCACCAATCCGGCTTATTTGCAGCTAAATCGTCAAGGCTCAACGCCGCACCATGTTTCTTTGCATCTTCAGCTATTTTTTCAGCCAGCGCTCCTTCATAAAAAGCCTTGCCTCTGGTTTCTGCTATTGCAGTTAAGCTTGCAGCCAAATTGGTATTAACAAATTTTGTCCCTGCGGCTGGGGCTTTGCCGCCGGGTAAGAAGTGATCGGAAAAACCCGGTTGGTTTTTCAGCATTTCGCCATCACTGCCCCATTGATTCCCGATAATCGGTGATACGGCAAAACCGTTCGTTGCATAACGAACTGCAGGCTCAAACAGTTTTTCAAAATCGAGCTTGCCGAATTTGGCGTGCAGCTCAACCCAGCCCGCTACCGCACCGGGAACAGTCACTGTTTCCCAGCCGCGTTCCGGCACACTGCCTTGCGCCTGAAATCGATCTGCTTGCCAGGTTTTCGGCGCCCGGCCAGATGCGTTCAAGCCATGCAGCTGTTTACCATCCCAGACAATAGCGAAGCCATCAGAACCCAGACCATTACCCGTTGGCTCAACCAATGTGAGTGTTATGGCGGTGGCAATGGCTGCATCCAACGCGTTACCACCCTGAGCGAGCATGCTAAGCCCTGCCTGCCCCGCTAACGGTTGTGATGCTGCGACCATATTATCTGCCATAACGGCAGAGCGCGCAGAGGCGTACGGTGTATGCGCCGGGAATTTCAATGTTATGCTCCAAAAACGTACATTATATAGAGTGATACGTATACCATATAAGCGTGTTGCAAGCAGAGAGGGTTAACCACTTCCACGCTTGACAATTCGATAGATGCCGTGTCGGGATTCTCACTCACCGTACGGCAGTCACTGGCATTGGCAGATCCCAACGGCCATACAACTGTGCCGTTAAACCCCATCCGTTGGATACGTCAATTGAAAAGCGTCAGTGAATAATTCAAGCAGAAATGATCCCTCCAGTCGCAACCTGTTCGGGCGTGATTTTTCTACCACCGTACTCGGTATGCTTTACATGGTTGGCTCAGGCCTATGCTTTGTCGGTGTGGCCGTTTGCGTTCGCTACGTGGGCACACGAATTCCAGCACCCGAAGCTGCCTTCATTCGCTATCTTGCCGGAACCATTATGCTGGCGCCGGTTGTTTTCCAGATTTTTCGTCGACGTGCAAAAATAGTATCGTCGAAAGTGTTGATGGTTCGCGGTATCACACACGGGTTAGGTGTCTGCCTGTGGTTTTTCGCCATGGCACGCATACCCATCGCAGAAGTCACCGCGCTCAGTTACTTAACCCCAATACTAATGACAATTGGGGCGGCACTTTTTTTCAATGAAAAACTCTACGCTCGACGTATTCTGGCGATCGTTGTCGGCTTACTTGGCGTGCTGATTATTTTACGTCCCGGGTTTACCACCATCTCGATTGGTCAAGTTGCGCTGTTACTTACCGCACCGCTATTTGCAGCGTCGCTTCTGTTAACCAAAAAACTCACGGCAACAGAACAGCTCACCACCATAGTCGCAAGCTTATCGATTATTTGCACTGTTACCCTGTTACCACTAGCACTTCTGAATTGGGTACCCCCTAACCTCACCGAGCTTTTCCTGCTGTCACTTACCGGCTTTTTTGCAACAATCGGACATTTCATGTTAACCAGAGCACTAGGCCTGGCGCCGGTATCCGTGCTACAACCCGTCTCTTTTCTACAACTACTCTGGGCGACGCTATGCGGTGTCTGGTTGTTCAATGATTCAATTGATTCCTTTGTCATCATTGGTGGCCTGATTCTGGTGGTGTCCGTGAGCTACATTGCACATAGAGAATCTGTAGCCTCCACTAAACCAATACAAAAGTAACGCATCATCTAATTGAGTGATGGAAAAACACGGGCGCTTGCTTTACGCTAAAACTCAGATGGTATGCAGCAAGTCGTTGTTCCACCAGAAAACTTTAGCTATTAGCCGCCGTTGAGATGCCATTGGCAATGGTACCAGCGGGAGGAAAACCATTCCCGTTATGACCTATCGTTTTTCATCTCCAGCAGCCGTCCTCTTCTCCCAACACACCAACGAATCCGCAACAGAATCGCACAAGCTCTCACACCGCGCGATTGACACACTCATTGTGGGCTCAGGCTATGGCGCAGCGATGGCTGCCTTGGCGTTATCTGAAAAAAATACCGATAAGAAAGAACGCATTGTTGTACTGGAGAGAGGCGATGAGTATTTGCCAGAAGATTTCCCCAGAAGCGTTGAAGATATTTTTCCGAATGTTGGCATTCGTGGTAAACGCCCCGAAGAGCTCACCGCTGTTGATATAAGCGAAGACAAAACCAAGAACCGACTTCGCGAACTGTGGGATGTACGCTATGGCGATGGGGCCATTACCATAACAGGCAGTGGTCTGGGTGGGACCTCATTAGTTAACGCAAGTGTTGTTCTAAGACCTGAAAAACACGTTTTTAACAACTGGCCCTTAGAGCACAAACAAACACCTTGGCAAGATCGGCTTGAACAGCTTTATCCCAAAATTGAACAGATTCTTGGTGTAGAACCCACGCCTGATGTAAACCGGTTTGCCAAATACCGTGCATTAAAAAATACAGTACAACAACTCGATGGTTCAGCCAATGTGGAACCTGCACCAGTATCGATAGACTTCAATGCCACCAGCGATTACAGCGTGCAACATGATAAATGTAATTACTGTGGCAACTGCGTAACCGGTTGCCACTCAGGTGCAAAACAGTCACTGAATTTGAACGCATGGCCACTGGCGGTACAGCTTGGTACCGAAATTTTTACAGGCGTAACGGTTAATAGGCTCGAACGTACCCCAACAAAAACCACATCTGATGCACATCAATGGACGATTTATGTGCGCAAAACAAGTAATCCGCAGGAAGAAATCGCGATAACGGCCAAACGCGTTATTCTCGCTGCCGGGACACTGGGCAGCAGTAGCATTCTGCACCGATCAAGCACTCTCTCGTTGTCCAAAAAGTTGGGGAAAAAATTCTCGGTCAATGGCGATACGGTTAAGTTCGGCGTTGGTCAGGAAAAACGCGTTAACGCCGTAGCCGATGCACCTGAGCTTGATTCAAATGACCCACCGGGGCCCACCATAACCGGGGTTGGCAGGGTTCGCTTGGACAACAGTGCAAATGCTCAGAGAATTATCGTTGAAGATGGCGCAATGCCCTTCGCGCTGTCGCATGCGTGGAATGAGATGCTGGCTATCCAGTCGCTGATTTCAAACTATGCAGGACAAAGACAAAGTAGTTGGCATAAACAACACCCAAGCCATGATTCGCTTGCGGTTTCCAATGAGCTCGCTGATCATTCTCAGGTATTTCTTACCATGGGTAGAGACAAAGGTATCGGGGAGTTAATACCCGATACGAAACAGGGTTCAAGTGATGTAGATATTTTAAACGAAACAGAGCTTCTACCCTTTTGGGACGGCGAATCAGACAACTACCACGACAAAGTGGATAAGCTCTTTACCAGCGCCAATGAAAATGCCTACGATGGCGGCGTGTCTCAGCCCAACCCGGCCTGGCAGCTTATTCCTCCCAGCATGTCATCGATGATCGCTGGTGCAGACGACCTACCCAGCTATGTTGTCTCAGTGCACCCCATTGGAGGCTGCACCATGGGTTTGGATAACACAACAGGTGTGGTTAATTGCCGCGGACAAGTTTTCCAGCTCGGTAAAGATGATTTTACCGCCGTTTATAACGATCTCTATGTTCTCGACGCCGCCATTATTCCAACTGCGATCGGTGCAAATCCGCTTCTCACCATTTCTGCGTTGAGCTATGCATTGGCCAGCGAGATCAACCGCGATAAAAATACACAAAGCCAAAACAGAATTACAGCGCCCTTCCCAATACTCGACAAAGCGCTACGATGGATGCCTCCCCGAACACGTAAACCTGCCGTGCCGCGTAAAGAGGTTCGCACTGAAGCCATTTTTCGAGAACGGCTTTTCTGGGATCTGAACAAAGACGTGCGGGTGAAAGCCTCTTTAGTGCACAGGCTTCAAACGCTATTTGGCGTGGACGCTGTTCCCGATGACACGCAAGTTGCCATCCTCGACATAAACTTTGTATTCGATCGAAATAAAAAAAATGAAGACACCAGTCTTGAAGCCTGGGTAGAGAAACCGAATGTAGCGTTAAGCGCTGAAGCAAGCTTGAGAGTATCGAGCGCTCCCCTGTTACACACCAGTGAAGATATTGTCGTACCAGATGACCCAATCGCCGAATTCAGCGGCTACGTTAATCTCGGCTGCACCAGCGACCCCGATTTAGGTCAGCTTTCCAGGCGGCAAATAGTCTTGGAAAAAGCCAAACAGTTCGTTCGGGCCGGCAACGCTATTTATCGCTACGCACAGTTTCGATGGTTAGACCTATTTGATATTGGGTCGAAACAGACTCGCACCGAACAAGTCAAAGGCTATCTGCGGTTTGCACGCATGCATTCGCGATGGCACTACTTGAACTACCAACTGGTGACCAAACCTTCAAAACAACACAACCAACAGCCTATTCGCATTGCCGGTAGAAAAACACTGGCTTATCGCGGCAACGGGCAAACGCTTTGGGATGCATTAACAATCTTGCCGATGCATATAGCGAATGACAAACAAGGCCTGTTTGCAGAATTCGCTGTTGATCTGATTCGAATCGTGAACGGCCCATCACCATTGCAAGTAACGAACGAGTCAAGTACACCTCATTCAATAGTGGCTATTGCTCAATTGGGCAGCTATTACTTTCGAACACTACTTAAAACCCACTTTTGGAGCCTTGCTGCGCTGCCCTATAAACAATACCCAGAGCGCAAGGAAATAGATGATGATCGAACCGAGGCTCCTCCTAAAACAGTGGAGCTGTACCAGTCTGAAATAATCGGTACTCGAAGAGCCATTTATGAACACGATGGGGATCTTGCACGACTCGTTCACTATTCGGTGCAAAATACACCAGATACGAATCCTGAAAAGGTTCGACCAACCATTATGTTCACGCACGGATTAGCACATGGTACTCGACTGTTTTGGACATCTGATACCAGAGAAAACTATTTGCAATTTTTTCTCAAAGCCGGTTTTGATGTCTGGCTGTTAGATCACAGAGCCAGTGCAAACTATCGCAGGCGCGTAGACAACGACCATACAGTTGATGACTTGGCAGAAGATGTAAGTTGGGCGGTAGAGAAAATATTCTCGATAACTAACGCCAATATAAAACCTGGGGAAACGAAACGCCGCGTACATGTTTTGGCACATTGTGTTGGTGCTGCAGCAACCTCGCTAGCTGCATTTAAGGGCGACCTCCAACAGCAAAACGACCAAGAGCAATCCATGCTCGCCTCGTTTTCTTTGCATGCGGTAACGCCGTGGCTATTTGGTTCTGCCGAGAATCGCGCCAGGCAGAATATATGGTGGTTTATTGAAAATTCAGGCGCTGTAAAAGAACTCGATTCAACCATGCACAAAGATGCTGGTGCTGCCGATATCGTATTCGATCGCATCGCGCATTCTTTAATGTCTGATGATGATCGTCGCCAATGGAAAATCCGCGATAACTGGAAGTCTGTGAAAGCCAAAGGCTACACACGCGGTACCTATACACGCTACCGTTTTTTCTACGGCCCGGAATTCAACTTTCACAATGTATCCAGAAACCTGAAAAATCGTTTCCACTACCACGCGGGAATAACGCCAATCAATAGCGTTAAACAGATGTTCCTCAGTGTGGTGGGAAAACGCTTTGTTAACCCAGAAGCAGAGAGCACCTACCTGACAGAGGATAATCTGGATAATTTCTGGAAATTTCCCACGCTTTTTTATCATGGGCACGATAACAAGGTGTTCGATATTGAATCATCAAGATTATCGGCTTATTCGCTGGCCCGTTTCAGAAAGAACAAGGCTTTGGGAAAAACCGACATTGCCGAAGAAATCAGCGTGGAAGAATATAATCAGTACGGCGTAAAGTTAAAGACGTTAAAAGACTATGGTCATATGGATATGATATTCGGTGAACAGGCGACCAACGACATTGGCCCTGATATCCTGAACTTCTTACTGGCAGCAGAAGATGAGTATCATTGTTCTCAAGACACAGGAACAAAGGAATACCAGGTTTTCTGTTCCCGTATCAATGGCACACAGAAACACCCAACAGAAGAGTTACCCATAAGCTCGCGCATTCCTGAGCGTTTACCCAGCGCCGGCCCCGTGATATCGCATGTAACCAATGATTCGTTGCGACTTTGGGCTGAGTCAGATGATTATGATACGCAGCAACTCGATGCTATAACCATTAATAGCATTAACGGCCCCATACAGAAATCCGTTTTGCGAATGCCGGGCGAGCACGATAGTGTCAATCTGGGTAAAGGGCGATTCTGGCTGTACGAACTAAACAATCTTGATAAGTTGTCTGGCCCACTTGGCATCTCAACAACCTATCCTTCCAATGCTATCGATGCAACAGCGATTAAACAGTGGCTTGAAAAAACGCCCTTACTTGAAGAGCCTCCGCTTTATTCTCAACAGAACCAGCCAAAGTACAAATCCTACACCACCCGGTTTTCTCAAATGCCCTGGTTCCAGCGAGAATTTTCTGATCAGCCGCAAAATCATCAGGCTGACCTATCGGTAGCGATCGGCTCCTGTTTGCACCCTGGAACCCCTTTCGAAAGAAATAAATCCGACAGCATTTTCAAGGGTATATGGCAACATGCGATTGGTGCTCCTTTAGGCACCGACGCAACAGCCGGCGCCGCATCTCAAGCTCCATTGAGGGAACTAGACTTAATGCTATTACTGGGAGATCAGATTTACGCAGATGCCACTGCCGAACTATTCGACTCCAAAGACTATTACGAACGTTATCGAAAGCGTTACAGAAGCGCCTGGACTGGTACGTGGATGCGACGGGTCATGTCTCACTTACCAACCCACTTCGTGATGGACGACCATGAATTCCATGACAATTTTTCTGGTGAGGCCCATCAATCCCAACGATACAATATTGAGAAAGCCAAGCTTGAGGCGCATAACTTTCAAGTACACATACCGACCAGTCAGGTGTACAAAAAAGACAGTAAAACACTACAGTTCTGGCATCAATTTGAACGACTTGGAGTACCGATTTTCTGCTTTGATACCCGCTTTGAACGCTCTGGTATCAGGAACGGCTCGATAGAGTCACTATTTGGCTCTGAGCTCGTTCAATGGAACGGATTTAAAGACTGGCTTGAACATCACCGGAGCGCGGATGTTCTGATATTCGCAAGCGGGTCTCCGCTCTGTCCCATCACTAAACGGTTCGTTTCGCACCCTGAACTGGCGCACCAATCCGATGGCCTTTTAGCCTATTCGGGGTTTCTTGAAAAAATGATCGAGCACTTGGCTTTACATTATTCAGACAAACATATCATCTGGCTGGCAGGCGATCCGCATTTTTCATCGACCGCAAACGTACGGCTAAGCGCCAACTCGCGAAGCATCAATTTAACGTGCATTACAGCCTCCGGTTTGTACTCTGCAATTCCATTCGCAAACGCATCTATTCATGAGTACACCTGGGATAAGTCGCAAACTCTCAATCTTAACCATGTGAAAATCGACTTTACACAGCAATTACTCTCCGATGCATACCAACAATTCAGTAGGCTAGACCTATTGATTAATAGTAAACTGATTAACATAGCCAGTTACGACCCCAATGGAACACCCTTATCGGAAGTCAAAACAATCCAGCTGCAAAAGGTTGTTTGATTTCAAGTCAAAAATGGAAAATTGAGATGCATCACTATTTAACAGCGTGCCAACAACTGCTGTTTAATGTGTCCAGCGAAACCTTAGAAAAAGATTCGACTCAATTCGAGCTTCTGCATGTGTCGCAGGAGATTCGATCCAAGCTCTCGACTCAAGCATTCGTGCTGGTTTTACTGGTTGCTATCGTCTATACATGGGCGCTTTGGGATCAGGTTAACGCAACACTTTTGTTAATCTGGAGTGTCACTGTGACGATAACGGCTGCACATCGCGCAAGCTATTGCCGTGGATTGTTACGAAGACTAGACACCGCAACCGCCGAGCAGCTGCTCAGGCATGAGTTCTATTTATTCGCAAACGGAGTTGTCTATGGATTGGTCATTGGTTCAGCCTATTGGTTTATTGCTGCCTACGGTGATGATAGAACCGTATTTGCCATCACCTTAATGAGCTGCATGTACGCCATTGGAACAACGGCGAATTCGTCAATCCATTTTCGAACCTTTACGGTATTCACACTGCTTAATCTTGGCCAGGGAATTATATTCTTCGCCATTGACAGCCATAAAGTCGATATCCCTATCATGATGACAATAGTCGTTATGATCATTCTATTACTACGATTCGGACATCGAAACTCTGAGTTATTCGAAAAATCCGTTAGGCGCCGACTCGAAAACGTGGCCCAAAACGAAGTGCTAAAAGCACAAAAAGCAAAAATTGAGCACTCGCTGGAAATCGTAAATCAGGCCAACATGTCTAAAAGTCGATTTCTTGCAGCAGCGAGTCACGATCTGAGACAACCCTTGCACGCCATATCGTTGTTCCTGGGCTCGTTAAGAAACACGCAAACAACCGAGCAGCAACAAGAGCTGCTTGAGTACATACAACAATCGTCCGACACACTGAATTCACAGTTCAACAGCTTGTTGGATCTATCACAATTCGATTCGGGCAATATCAATATAAACGTTGTGAGTTTCGATCTGCATGCAATGGTAAAACGCATGGTAAATTCCATGTCGCTGGAAGCAAAAGAAAAAAATCTTGCACTCACTTACAGTGGCCAACCGGTTACGTTAGAAAGCGACCCAATATTGTTTGACAGGGTAGTTCGAAATTTAATTACCAATGCACTGAAATACACTGACACTGGCTCAGTGTGGATAACCGTAGAGCCAACGAATGATCATGTTCTACTGTCTGTCTCCGACACAGGATACGGAATCGCTACAGCCGATCTGAAACTGGTATTTGAAGAGTTCACTCAGATAAACAACCCTGAGAGAGGCAAAAACAAAGGCGCTGGTTTAGGCTTGGCTATCGTTTGGCGCATTACGCAATTGCTGGACATCGAAGTAAAGGTAGATTCAGAGCTGGGTACAGGCTCAACTTTCAAACTGATTATTCCGCTGCATAATCGACTTGCGGGGAGTGAAAATACACACGCTAACTCAACCGCGAACGAAACGCAGGCGCTCTACGGTCAAAATACCAAAGCCAGCGACAAAGCCCTGCTCTTAAAAGATGCTGAGAGCACAGATTCAGAATCTGATGATAAAAACAGCAATGCTGCCGGCGACGAGTTCGATTTAACCGGTTTAAACATTCTGGTGGTAGACGACGATAGAACTATACTCAGCGGCTTTGAGCAATTGCTTATACAAAAAGGTGCCAGTGTTATTGCCTGTCAGTCTCACTCTGAAGCCATGGCCACCCCTACACCCACCCAAATCGATTTTGCTTTTCTGGACGACATGCTCGCAGGTCCCGGAACCGGGTTGGATGTCGCTAATTGGCTGGGAGGGTATATTGAGAAACAACGAATAATAATGGTAACTGGCAGCGAAAAACCACAAAGAATTCAAGAAATACGCTCTGCCGGATTCTCAGTGTATACAAAGCCACTGACACCACCGTTACTCGATTCGATATTTTTAAGTCGGTATGATTTGCTACACGCAAAAACTTCTTAACAAAGCTTTCGTTTATTCGCTCACCATTTTTGCGAATTTCAAAACTGCTTCGGTTCTGTTGCTGACCCCAATCACCTTGAAGGCCGCCGACAGATGAGCTTTAACTGTTCCTTCGCCAATATTTAAATTTCGCGCAATTTTTTTGTTCGGAAACCCTTTAACAGCAAGCAGTAAAGATTCTCGTTGACGATCGGTGAGTCGATCCAATTCAGTCTCCGGTGTGGCAGCAGGCTCTTGCAAAATCTCATCACCACTGAGCAAGGCAATATCGCTGAGCGCTTGCTTCGGAATATAGATCTCCCCCGCTATAACCAGTTCAAGCGCTGCCAGAAACACTGAATGACTAACCGACTTGGGGATGTAACCGGCTGCACCATAGTCGATGGCCTCGCGGATAACCATCGCGTTGTCGTCACCGGACAAAACCACAACGGTCGCACTGGAGAAACAGTCTTTTGCAGCTTTTATTGCATCGATTCCACTCAGTTGTGGCAAATGCAGATCCAATAGAACCAGCTGTATCGGGTGTTCAAAGCTTTGGGATACCGCATCGGCCATTGATTCTGCTTCGTGCAGCTCAATAGGTTTTCCAATCCCATTAATTAGATGTCTCAGTCCCGCGCGGAAGAGCTCATGGTCGTCAATGACCAGCGCTTGTAGGGGATTTACAGCGTGAAACAAATGTGCCTCCGATTTGATCATGCGCTGCATCCGACACGGCGCTTTGTGAAAATGATACCAGTGTACAAGACTAAACTTTAGTTAAGGGATGTAGTACTAAAGTTTAGGAAGGTTAGCCCACAGACCAATTGTCATAAAATGTTACACGGTTCATAGTCAATTCTCCAGTCACCGCGCCAAGTGTAAATCTTTTTCCACTTGCTAGGCGAACAGGGCTGCCAACGGATAGAAAATTTTAGGAGTTCGACATGAACAAAACATCGCAAGCTCTTGATTCTACTGCATCATATCACTTTGTCAAACAGATGGTAGATCAGCTCAGCTGGCACCAAAAGGAGCGATTGAAGCGAGAAATCGACCTCGGAACGCCCACACCAACGCTGCAATCCATACCCGTTGAAGCTCAATCCAAACCCGCTTCAACCCACACTCGGCTCACCTCCCGAGAGCAACAAGTATTAGCCCTTATTGCTGACGGCTATACCCGAAGAGAGGTTGGCGCAGCGCTGAAAATCAGCCATAACACGGCATCGTGCCATGTTTCGCACATTTATGAAAAGCTGCAGGTATCCACCATTGCTGAAGCCACACGTGCAGCCATTCGGCTCGGCATGCTAAGTGAGTCCGCCGCAACTGGCTCAACCCGGGCATCGCGCCGCGCCTGAACCGCGCTAACCGAACGTCGGCAGAGAATAGACCAGCTCTATACCAGACGCGCACCTATCAGTGAGCGGTTGGTGAGCTGAGCTTCATCAAGCGTCAGCATGCCCGATAGTACATACCGATCGGGCCTGACCAGAACAGCGTTCTGATGCATCGAGTCGAGCAATTGCTCGAGTTCTGGATGGTCGCGAGTATTGAGCACAACTAATCCCGCAGCTACGCCTTCCGGTACCAAGCCACCCCAAGCTGACAATTCCGGTCTGCAGATAAACACAAATTGGTAGCCGGTAAAATCGTCCAGTTTGGTGCCATCTGCCAAACACGGTTGGGCGCACATTGCTCCCTGATGGTGCGTGGTATCAAACAATTCCAAGACCCAGTCACTGTCGCCAATAGCAGGCTTAATCGATGCCATGCGCAAAGCTTCCGCATCGTTGCTTTCAATCAATGACTCAACCGATTTCGCATCCACTGAATTGATTAAACCGCCCAACTGTATTGCGGCCTTAATGTATTGCTTCACATGCGGGGAGCGTTCTTGCTGATAACTATCGAGCAAGCGACTAAAGCTGTGTGCAGGGTTGCGAATACACCATGCCAGTTTCCATGCAAGATTTGACGCATCGCGAATTCCGGCACACATGCCCTGCCCCATAAAAGGAGGCGTTAAATGCGCAGCGTCGCCGGCAATTAGCAGGCGCCCTGACCGAAAGCGCGATGCGAGTTCCGACTTAAAGGTGTACACCGCCTTACGCTCGATAACGGCCTGCTCGGGTTGTATCCAACGCTTCAGTGTTTGCCAAATACGATTTTCCTCTAGCGCATGCGCATCGGAGAGCTCCGCAGGTAATGCCATTTCCCAACGGCGCCGCAGACCCGGATTACGACAGTACGTCATTGGCTGACGTGTGCTGCAGTACTGCACGGTATGATCACCAAGCTCCGGTTGCTCTGAATGAAGTAAAACATCCACCACTAACCATCGCTCCCTGAAACCAAGGTCTTCCATATGCGCACCAACATAATGTCGCACAAGCGAGTTAGCACCATCGCAACCCACGACGAACCGCGCCGTACATTGAATCTGCGATTCTGTCGCGACATTTTGCAACAACAAATTAACAAATTCGTCGTCTTCTTCCACTGATAGCAATTGCACCCCAAGCTCAATTTGAACACGATCGTGGTGACTAAGGGATTCGCGCAATAACGTCTCAAGTGCTGGCTGATGCAAACGATAGCTACCATGCCACCCATGCATTCCAACATCGACAGGTCGTGGCCAATCCAGAAGTAATCGATCGTGTTCATCGACAAAACGCATACCCGGATTAACCCGTGATTGCGCTGCCAGTGCATCGGCTATACCCACAGCCTGAAACACACGCATGCTTTCATCATCAAAATGGACTGCTCGTGGTAACGGATAAACTGCGGGTTCGCGATCGACAACCAGAACCGATATTCCGCTTAGGGCCAGCAAGTTTGCCAATGTGGCCCCAGTTGGACCACAACCAATAACAGCAACATCAACGTTGACTGCATCGTCAACGGGCTTTGACTGGTGTGAGTTAGTCATGGGTTTGGATGCATGCACAAAGTGATTAGTCGATTTCGATCATCGGTTAAGATCATCGGTCAAGATCAGGCGCGCCAAAACTCGTTGTACAACCAAGGGCATTCGGGTAACGGTGGTGTTCGCTGTCCCTCCGCGGCAAGTGCAAGCCGCATTTGTCGATAACGGGCGCGCTCATCCTCGTTTAAATATAAACGCTCATGTCCCCAAAAACTGGGGCCACCGACGGTTTCATGTGCTTCCCACGTGTCCGGATTGATTAAACGACCACCCCAACCACTTTCTACAAAAAATCCGGACGGTGTGTTGGAATAAAAACTGGTCATGTAGTCATTGGTATGTCGACCTAGCGTATACGCAATGCGGTTGTCTTCAAGTTGAGCCAGGTCGTACCCCTGCCCAACATCATCCAGATTAAGATACTCAACCATAAAATGATGAAACCCGGTTTGTCCAGAACCCACCATAGCAAAGCTGTGATGTCGCTCGTTTACATGAAAAAAATACAAGGGCACGGGTTGTAAACCGAAATCGCTGACTGAAAAACCCAAAAGGTCGCGGTAAAACGGTAACAAGGCATTTGCATCTTTAACATGCAGAACAGCGTGCCCCATTCCTACCGGTCCGGTTTTAAATCCGGCAATGGGTCGCCCGGGTTGAAAAGGCTCAGAGGTGGATTCAGGCTGCCAGCACAATTCAATTCTGTTTCCATCGGGGTCATCGAAACAAATCAGTGAATCCACGTAACGTTGATCGGCTAATTCGGCGGTACCAGCTTCTACTTCAAAACCGGCATCGGATAAGGTGGCAGCGTAGAACGCAAGATCGTCCTTGGTGTCCACTTCCCAGCCCATAAACCCCAGCGTGCTTCCGGGTTCGTCGAGTAAGACCAAACGCTGCTTGCGGTCATCCATTCGATACGCAACGCTGTTGCCACCGGCATCAACTCGTTGGAAACCTAAAATCTGTGTGGCGTAGTGCTGCCAATCCGAGGCCTTGTCGGAGCGAACACCAAGGTAGCCAAGCGCACAAATTGCCATTCAAGTCACCCACACGTTGAAATCTTTGTTCAGTGTAGCGCGCTGCTGATTAATGGAACAAGCAACACGACTATTCAACTTGTCTGGCGCGCCCGGATACGACTATCGGGCAACACAACCGCCGTTGCAACCAAACACATGAACGCGATTACTGGACCAAACCCCGCAAAGCCAATACCGGAATACAACCAACCACCCAAAAGTGCTGCCATCAGCCAACCCATGCTGGCAACTGAACTGTTCAAACCCATGATGACACCTCTATCTGCTGCTGGCACATCGGCCAGAGCGGCCAAAAGCGACGGGCGGGACAACGCGTTAAAAAAGGCGAATAGCACACCAATGACGATGGTGACGTTCACATTTGATTGCAGCAGGAACCAGGGCAAACCCAACGCGCCACTGATCAATAGTGCAACAGCAAAGTTGACTCTGCGATAGGTAAATCGATCAGCAATTTGTCCACCAATAATGGTTCCGACTATATTACCCACGGCAAACAAAGCCAGTGGCAATGCCACTGCACTAATCGGCATGGCATAAACGGTGCGCAAATAGCTTGCATAATAAAAAGTGGCCAACCCAAAACACAATCGCTCAGCGACAAGCGCACTGAACAATCGAACCACCGGCCCGGTTAGCACATCGCGCAATGACCTTACCTCATTACTTCTACGCTTTAGCGGTACGGAAGATCGATCGCGAACATAGAGTGCCATAGCCATGCAACACGCTGCGAAAATAGCCAAGCCAGCCAACGCAGCATGGGTACCACGCCAACCGATACTAGCGCCCAACCAGGCAGCCACAGGGATGCCAAATAGAAGCGTAAGCGACTGGCCGCTCATGACAAACCCAAGCGCCCTTCCTTGGTGTGAGTCTGCAGTTTGCAAAGACACCTCTGCCATTAGCGTGGACGTAAATGCACCACAGCAGATTGCTGCGAGTGCAACCATGACAATGAGCATGGAATAGCTGCCAGCCAGAGAAGCACCTAGCATGGTGAGTGCAAGCAACGCAGGTGATGCCAACAAAAAAATCCGCCGTCCATAGCGATCGGAAGCCGCTCCCACCAAGTACGAGGATACGCCCCATGTGGTCGCAGTAAGGCCGAACAAATTCGCCACTGCCGGTAGCGACACAGAAAAATCTGCCGCCATATCGGTTAGGAACGGAGCTCGTGTGCTCCCTGTGGAAGTCGCTGAGAACATACCGATGCAACCGGCAAGCACCAGCAGCCAGGGCATGGGATGTGATTCGCGCATATCGGGCATAATACGGGATAACGAGCTAACAAAGTTCATTCCACCCCATTCATCCTTGATAAATCTTTCGCATACCGATACCGCCAGCTATGCCATCAATTGACTCTTTATCCAGCGAACCGTTGCTGTTCAGTTTACTGTTTATTGCAGCGTTTTTTGTTGGTCTCTCGAAAGGTGGTTTACCGGCGGTGGCTATGCTTAGCGTACCTATTTTGTCACTCTATCTTTCGCCGTTAGTGGCCGCCGTGTTATTACTGCCGATTTATATTTTGTCCGATTTAGTCAGTGTATGGCTTTATCGGAGAGAGTACAGCGCACGTAACATCCGCATATTAATTCCGGCTGGATTGTTGGGCGTGTTAATTGGCTGGGCCACAGCTGCGTTCGTGTCGGATCGCATGGTGTCTTTACTGATCGGTGTCATGGGTATTGTTTTCTGCTTGTATACCTGGACAAAGGATAAATCGAACCAGACACCCGCTCAAGCCAGCGTGCCCAAAGGATTATTCTGGGGAACGCTATCTGGCTTTACCAGTTTTGTATCCCATGCAGGAGCACCGCCGTTTCAGGTTTATACCCTACCGCAAAAATTACCCAAAATGGTTTTCGCGGGTACAACCACCATTGTGTTTGCCGCGGTTAATCTGGCCAAGATTATTCCGTACTCTAATTTGCATCCGTATAGTCAATCCACATTAACGGTATCGGCTTTGCTGGTACCCGTGGCTGCGGTAGGCACCATTATCGGTAAAAAACTTATTGAGCGTTTATCGGAAAAATGGTTTTTTCTGGCAGTGCAAATAGCACTGTTTTTAATTTCACTCAAACTGGTATCGTCAAATATAACCTAGGCCACAGCGAAGGTATAAGCCAGAAAGTTAAGCCTCACCCATTAGGCGTTTATCGAACGGATACTGCGTAAGATTTTCAAAGCCATCGTCGGTAATGAGCACTTGGTCTTCAAGCTTAATGGAAAAATCACCACCTTCCGCGCCCACCAGTGCTTCTACGCACAACACCATGCCAGGCACCAGCTCGTAGTCATAAGCACCTTCAACCATTTGATCGGGGTACGCAACCAACGGCCACTCATCGCACAGTCCAACGCCGTGCATCAGACAACCGTACTTGCCTTTTTGATATTGCTTATCGAGCACATGGGCTCCCCTGGAGAGCTCTGGTATGGTCACTCCCGGCTTAAGCATTTGCATGTTGGTCATGATGTGCTCATGAGCATGCTGCATCGCACTCACCATGTCTGAAGGTGGTGACTCATCGCCAATCCACCAACTACGACTGATATCCACACAGATTCCATAGCTGCCAACCAGATCGGTATCAAAACTGACTATTTCATTGTTCTGCACGATGCGCGGGCCACATTCTTGAAACCACGGGTTGGTGCGTGGCCCGGACGCAAGTAATCGGGTTTCAATCCATTCACCACCGCGACGTATATTCTCAGCATGAAGAACAGACCAGATATCATCTTCAGATGTATTACCCAAGGGTATGTTCCGATGAGCATAGTCTTCCATTTCACGAACAGCGTTTTCGCAAGCCAGAGACGCACATCGCATGGCAAGAATTTCATCAGGGCCTTTTACCGAACGACTTTTCTCGGTTACTTCTTCACCGTCTACTATCTCAAAACCTTGCGCCTCTAGAGCGCGTAACCCGTGCAGCATTATTTTATCGACAGCCAGACGTTTATTCCCTCCACCGTGCTCTTCAATTAGCAAGCGCACTTCATTGGAAAACACATCGGCCGCAACGTCGACTTTGTCTCCCCTGTCGAAGTAAAACAGATCGGCACCCGAACGTTGCTCTCTTACCAGCGGATTAAATGTAGACAGAAACGGTGAGTTCTTGTAATCCCATATCACCATGTACCCGTCTGCACACAACAGAACCGCCCGAAATGGATTGTGCGTATTCCAAAGTTGCATATTGGTACTATCCGTTGCATAGCGAATGTTGAGCGGATCGAATACCAGTAAGCCACCATAGTTTCTGTCGACGACGTGCTGGGTTAATCGCCGCCACCGAAACTCGCGCATGGCCGGTAAGTCAGGCAACACCAAACCTGCTGCCGCCCATTCGTTGTACGCTAACGAGGTTGGGCCTATCTCTATTCGATCACTGTCGTTGGGCGAACCGTCGGCCAACGTGAAACCTTGGCTTGGGTCAATTTTTCGCTTTGCGCTGTATCGATCGTTTGGAAGTGGTGTACTCATAGCCTTACTCCAGCGGCGGGCTACCCCGATTCTATCCTCGGTTTACGCGCTGACAAATAGCCTTCTGATAAAATCATTGTCTGTTTGCGACATTTGGCTAGCGCAACTTGCACGTGACGCACATTCTGCCAATTTTAAGCCCAACAGATTCAGGGCCGTTGATACGAAGAGTAAAGCACCATGATGACATCATCAGACACGCTAGACATCCACACCCACAATACGCACATACTAAAAGTCGTTTTGAATCGGCCTGACGCATCAAATGCGTTCAACACGCAAATGGCATGGGACCTTATCGGCCTGTTCGAGTCGTTAGCGACCGACCTGCAATCCATTCGTGTGGTCGTGCTCACTGGTGCCGGAACCAAGGCTTTCTGTGCCGGTGGTGATTTAAAAGAGCGTAACGGTATGAGTGATGCGCAGTGGCACGCGCAACACCTGGTGTTCGAACGTATGGTTCGCGCAATCATCGCGTGCCCGGTTCCTATCATTGGTGCGATTAACGGAGCAGCGTTCGGAGGCGGTTGTGAAATTGCAGCGGCGCTGGATTTTCTGTATGTTGCCAATGATGCAAAATTTGCCCAAACAGAAGTGCGCCTGGGAATCATACCCGGTGCCGGTGGAACCCAGACACTGGCGCGTTCAGTAGGTGAAAAACGCGCCATGGAGCTGATATTGAGCGGGCGCACGTTCAGCGCACAAGAAGCGCTGGATTGGGGTTTGGCCAACGCTATCTATCCTGCCAGCGAACTGCTTGATGCGACAATGCAAACCGCGCAAACCATAGCCGACAACGCGCCCATAGCCGTACGTCAGGCAAAAAATGCCATTCAAAAAGGTCGGCACATGAGTTTGAACGACGCTCTTGCATTCGAGATTGAAGCGTATAATCGTTGTGTACCAACCAACGATAGAACAGAGGGTGTGTTGGCGTTTAACGAAAAGCGCAAAGCCGTTTTTTATGGTAATTAGTTGTTGGGATAATGTAAAACAAGTGATACACACTATGACGCTCCAATCCAACACAGATACGCAACGCCACTCCGACTATCAACAGAATGGTTACGTATCGGGTGTCGCACTACTCGACTCCAACACCGCGTTACATCATCGCCGTCTTATGGAACAGGCCGAGCAAAACCACGGCAAGCTTCACTACCTGACTAAAATCCACACGCTCTTAAAGTCACCGTATGAGCTGGCCACATTACCGCAAGCTCTCGATATCGTCGAACAACTTATCGGTCCGGATATTTTGCTGTTTAATGCGACTTATATCGTTAAAGAGCCTAACACCCAATCGCACGTGAGCTGGCATCAGGACTTAACTTATTGGGGCTTAAGCCACGACGATCAGGTGACCATGTGGCTGGCGTTATCGCCCGCGACTGAACAAAGCGGGTGTATGCGAATGATTCCCGGCAGTCATACTCAAGGTCGGCTTGAGCACACAACAACGCAAGATGATAATAACGTTTTATTTCAGGGGCAAACGGTACAGGGGATTGATGAAAAAAGCAGTGTTCATTGCCCGTTAAACCCGGGAGAAGCATCGTTTCATCATGGCTGGACTTTACACGCATCTATGCCGAACCAAAGCGCTGATCGTCGCATCGGTTTAAACGTTCAGTATATTGCGCCACATGTGAAACAAACAAAGCACGATCTCGATTCAGCCATGTTGGTGCGTGGTGAAGACACATTTGGGCATTTCAAAGCGGATAAGCCTGCTCACACAGACTTTGCCGCCGATGCACTTGCAGAACATGTTCGATTGCAAGCGCTGTATCGGGCAACGGCCGGATCCTAAAAACAAGACTGTTTTTCTGCGATGTAGTCGAATTAATCCTGAACAGCGACTAAATTTAGCAATAGACAAGGACGATAGCAGCTGTTCACGCAGAAAGGATGCCAAGCAAATGGCAGATCACAGAAGACATAAGTCGACCAGAAACGGTGGGCTATCAGATTTCGTTTGGAATGTGATTGGCGGTATGCTAATTTCAGGTATGCTTGCCGGCGTGATCTATGTGCTGGTTGGCATGATGGCCTCGTTTCTGAATCATAACGAATCCTATTGGGAATTAACTTACCTGAAACGCTACTTTGTGGCCGTTCTGGTGGTATACCTCGTTATGCCAACAGTATTAGCCAATGTGTTGGGGTTTGTATTCGGTGCAAAATCTTCCGCTAGCGGCGTTAAGCCACCCAAAGCACGTTAACGGACCAGCACAGCACGCCCCATAACACTGGGGTTCTGCCAAGTGTAATCGTTGTTGCTATCGGTACCTGAAGGGTGATGCCATCCCCACTTTGTATCCCGTGTGCCGCCGTTATCATCGTCATTAATCTGTATTTCGATACCGAACGGCTGCTCCAGCGTTATCTTCAATTCGGATAATTTAATGCGAACTTCATAAATATCTTTTCGTCCGCGGAGTCCACGAGCATTCGGCCCCTGCTGCAAGCCAATGGAAAAGTTCAAATCTGAAGGCAATGTGGCCGACGCGTCAGATTGCAGTATTGTGGCTGCATCACCAAAGCTACTATTGGCCACACCGGTGCTCGACTGCAGATTAATCGTCATATGAAAATCATCAACCCCATCGTAGCTGTCTAACTGACTGTTGTTACCGTCGATATAAATTTCAATGCTATCGTCTTTCCAGGGTTTTCGGACTTCGCCCGTATCTTGATAGTGCACCCCCGCATCATCGGATACGATAAGCAGATAGAGGTAAACAGCATCGTGCATCGCTGCCCAATGATGGCGCACCGCCCCTTGAAGTGAAGCATCACCAAACATCCTGTTATCGATATCCAGTGGTTCGCTGCTTGCTGTCGATTGAGCTGCAAAGCGCCACTCACCATCGAGTAATCCGGTACCGTCAATATAGTTAATCGCACTGCCATCGATTTGTGGTGCATTGGCAGAATCCGTAGACGGTATTCTCACTATATGAGGTTCGCCAATGGCTTCAGTCTGAGAATCATTCGTCTGCGATGAAGAGCCATTTGTGCCCGTGGAATCGGTTTCTGTGGAATCGGTTTCTGAGGATGTAGATGCTTCCACTGTAGCTGATGTATTGGCAACACCGGTTGGATCTGCAGAGGGTTCCACTGTTGATACAGAATCAGTTTGTGTGTTAACCAGTTGTGTGTTGGCGGCCGTCGTCACGTTAGCCAATGTTTCACTGGACTCGGGTAAGTCCAGTTCAGGCCCTTCCCCGAAAGTGCAAGCCGACAATAAGCAAGGCAAAAGCACTAATAAAATGGTTAGCGGTTGTGTCATAAATAGCTCTGCATGTCGTCCGGCAACGGATAGCCGCCCAACTGCCTATTTTCAATTCAATCCACTAACAGCGGTGTTAACATGTGCAAATACAACCCCTATCGACCATCATCTTGAACTAATGTAAACGTTGAACGTATCCGGCACGCACATTGTTTCGCCTCGAGCCATTGGCCTTGTCTGCGCCAGTGCGGTGTTGTGGGGTGTTTATTGGCTACCCGTTAGAACACTGAATAATTTTGGTATAACCGGGACATGGGTAGCCTTACTGTTTGCGGTGACGGGGCTGGTCGCATCCTTGCCGTTTCTGTTTAAAGGGTCACATGGAAAAATAGGTTGGCAGCACTTGCTGGGCGCTCTGAATATTGGCGTGGCTTTCACGCTCTATGCCATCGCTATTTCCTATTCAGAAGTTGTCAGAGTCGTTCTGCTGTTCTACCTTGCCCCTGTGTGGAGCATGCTAATTGAATGTGTGTTTTTCGGCCGCCGTTTTTCCTACCGTATCGCTTTATCTTTGTTTTTCTCTTTCTTTGGCATTGTGATTATATTCCGAGGAGAATTACCGTTAGAGGGCTTGGGTGCATTAGGTGACTGGATGGCATTTTTTGCAGGGCTTTGCTGGTCTATTGGTTCGGCATTGATGTTTATGTCAAAGCAAATAAGTGTACCCGCCATGACAAGCGCAAGCTTTGCCGGCGCACTGGTCGTTGCAGCGATTATGGTCCTGGCTTTCGATACTTCTACGCCCTATGTACTTGCAACTATACAAAACAATTCATTAAAACTATTGGTGGTATTCGCGCTGCTCGGCCTGTTTTATCTGGCACCGGTAACGGCGTTAACGCTTTGGGGAGCGACACAAATTCCGCCAGCAATGATGAGCTTTATACTCACATTGGAAGTAATATCAGCGGTAAGCAGCAGCGCTTTTTTGATCGGTGAGCGGTTCGGATTACCAGAATTATTGGGCACCGTGTTGATTATTATGGGCGCCCTAGTGGAAATCGTACGCCGACGCTAAGCCAAACGCTTGCGGCGTTGTTCGAGGAACTGCTCGTGCGAACTTTCCGTTCCATCGTGAAACGAGCCAAATAGTTTATCCCACGGCACGTCCAAATTGCCGTAGTTGCACTCAAAGTAGCGGTGATGCATTTGGTGATGGAACGTACCCAGCTCAATCGCTTTCTTATCTTTTACCAGCAATGCATCGAAACCTGCGTGCGACGTGGACGCCGTTAACGCTTGGTGCTGCATATGAAAAAAGATATGGATCGGGTGTGCAGCAACAACCCAGTGAATAAGCACACTACTAAAAAATAAAAGGTGCTCCACCGGATGCATGGATAAACCCGACCAAGGACCAACATTGGTGTTGCGATGGTGCAGCGCGTGCGCAAGCTTATACAGCGGCGGCCAATGCAAGAATCGATGTATCCAGTAAAAATGAAACGATATCCAAATGGGTGTTAGGAGAAACCACAGAACAAACAACACCGGATTTTCGCGCCACGTCATAACACTGATATGACCATTAGCCATGGCCCACAACATAAGTGCTTCAAACGCTGTCCAGAAAAACACACCACTGGTTAGCGTCCAGAACATGTTGTCGTGCAACTGATTTTTAAACGTGTACATTTTTCCCGACGGTTGCAGTTCTCTCGGATCGAATTTTAACTTTTGCTTCTGGTGCTTTTTAACATGCAGTAAGTAATGTAAGCCACCTGCCACAATCGAGATAAGTACGGCATTGCGAACAAACATTTGCGCAACCCAGGAAAATTCCACATTTTTCGTCTGTGCAAGATCTGGCTGAAAGAACAGCCACGTTAAACAAGCGATAACGGCTATCACGGTATTCTCACCGAACACAAACCAGCGTGCGGCTAACCAGCGAAACATACCCGGCACACTCGGAGGTAACCTGAATAAAGGAGAGGTTTGTATTGGCACAGTTGGCCTGTAATGCCATTGTCTGGCAAACCGGCTTTTCGTGGACTCAGACTCGCCACTTGCCGGGTTGTCGCTCGTGGTTTGCTGTGATGCTTTCGCCATCTGTTAACTCGCTGTGCGCGCGTTGAGTAAATTTGACAGCCAATCTGGATCCATTTCAGGAACGGAAGAGAGCAACAAATCGGTGTATTCGGGAAACGGTGGGGAGAGTATGTCACTCTTCAGTCCCTGCTCTACCACTTCACCCTGATACATCACCACGATTTCATCTGAAATGGCTTTTACCGTGGCAATATCGTGTGTAATGAATAGGTAGCTATAGCCGTATTGTTCTTGTAAACGAAGCAGCAATTTGAGTATGCCTTCCTGAACGATCTGATCGAGAGCAGACGTTACCTCGTCACAGATAATCACATCCGGCTCGGCCGCCAACGCCCGTGCTATGCATATTCGTTGTTTTTGTCCGCCAGACAATTCGGCTGGAAGGCGATCGAGAAAAGATTCATCGAGCTCTATCATGTGCAGCAGCTCAGTTATTCGTGCCGCTTTCTGTTTTCCGCTTAAGCCATGATACAAACTTATGGGTCGGCCAATAATCTGCTCTACTGTTTGCCGGGGATTCATTGCGGTATCAGCCATTTGATAGATCATCTGAATCTTTCGCAACTGA
Source organism: uncultured Granulosicoccaceae bacterium (assembly GCA_937922945.1). Lineage (GTDB taxonomy): Bacteria > Pseudomonadota > Gammaproteobacteria > Granulosicoccales > Granulosicoccaceae > Granulosicoccus. The sequence continues at coordinate 3,846 of CAKZUP010000181.1, read as the reverse complement.
TCTGGCGTTCGAGCATTCAGGGCTGGAGGCAGCGCTTCGCCATTGAAGTGTACCGAGCCAGACTCAGGCGGCAACAAACCGGTAATCACTCTTGCAGCGGTGGATTTTCCGGAGCCAGACTCACCCACCACGGCAACGGTTTTGCCCCTTGGCAGGTTAATATCGATACCGTGCAGAACCTTTACTTTACCATAGGCGGCGTGCACATCCTGCATGGATAATACAATGTCTTCACTTTTCGCCTCGGCCTTCTCTAATGAACGAACCGACCACAATGAGCGCGTGTAGTCCTGTTTGGGATCGCTAAGCATCGTGCGTGTATCAGCCTGCTCAACTTCTTCACCATAACGCAACACCTTAATAACATCGGCCATTTGTGCAACCACTGCTAAATCGTGCGTGATATAAATAGCCGCCGTATTGTGCTGCTCCACAATCTGACGCATAGACGCAAGTACTTCTACCTGAGTGGTAACGTCCAGTGCCGTTGTCGGCTCATCGAATATGATGAGATCGGGACGCGCCGACATCGCCATAGCCGTCATTACTCGTTGTAACTGACCGCCAGACACCTGATGGGGGTAGCGTAAACCGATGGAGTCTGGATCGGGTAGTTGCAATGAACGGTATAGCTCTATGGCATCTGCTCTGGAATCGTTATCGGGACGCATACTGGAACGAGTAGCAGATTCAATAGTCTGTTCGATTAGTCGATGCGCAGGATTAAACGCAGCAGCCGCAGATTGCGCCACATACGCAATAGATGTCCCCCACAGCTTGCGCCTTTGTGATGGTTTTATTTTGAGTAAATCGGTTCCTTCAAAATTCACTTCACCTTGCGTAAAGCGGCAACCAGCGCGCGCAAAACCCATAGCAGCCAAACCGAGAGTGGACTTACCCGCACCTGATTCGCCGATCAGCCCCATGATCTGCCCACGTTTCAGTTGCAGATCGACACCTTTGATTATTGGATGCCACTGCTCATCTGAAAAACCTTCTATGTGGATATTGCGCATATCCAGCAGAATGTCCGAGTTCTGTTCGTCGGCTCCGTTATCAATGCTCATCACGCAGCCCGCTTGTTTTATGCAAAAACCAATCAACAACAAAATTAACCGCAACCGTGAGCAACCCTATGGCCGCTGCGGGCAGTAACGGGGTAATGCCTGCCTTAAAATCATACTGAGCAAACTGTATCATCGACGCATTGTCCCGCACCATGGAACCCCAGTCTGCCGTGGGAGGTTGAATACCAACGCCCAGAAACGAAAGCGCCGCAATGGTTAGAAAAACGAACGAGAAACGCAAGCCAAATTCTGCAACCAGCGGCGGCATAATGTTTGGCAAAATTTCGTGCCGCATAATCCAGCCCAAGCGCTCTCCGCGCAGTTTGGCTGCTTCGACATAATCCATTACGACAACGTTGATAGCGACCGACCGTGTGAGTCGAAACACTCGCGTGCTATCGAGTACGGCAATAATAAAGATCAGGCTAAGCACGCTGGGCTTAAAGATGGACAGCAGCATGAGTGCAAAAATCAGGCTGGGAATTGCCATAAGCACATCGACCGATCGGCTGAGCAACTGATCGAGCCACGAACGATTAATGGCTGCAACCAAGCCCAGTCCACCACCGATTAAAAATGATAAAAGCGTGGTAACCAGTGCTATGCCCATGGTGTTACGCGCACCATAGATGAGTCGGGTAAGAATATCCCGGCCTATTTGATCGGTACCAAAGCGGTGAGTTTCATCCCAGGGGGCAAAAGGTGTGCGGAATATTTCCGCCTCGCCATAAGGTGCAAGCCATGGCGCAAACACAGCGACAAACACATAGGCCGCTATGACAATCATGCCAAACCAGGCCGATAACGGTGCTTTTTTTAACGCCAGCCACCAACGCTCAAAACGACCCCGGCGTACTCGAACCGCGCCGACTTCCGCCGCCGCAGTGTACGTGCTTAACTCTTCAGTAGGCTCGCTCATCGTGGGTGTAATAATCTTGGGTTAGTGACAATACCAATGATGTCGGCCACAAGATTCAAAATGATGTAGGTTCCCGCGAATATCAGTGCGCAAGCTTGTACAACCGGAATGTCTCGCGAAGAAACAGAATCAACCATCAACTGACCAATACCCGGATAGACAAACACCACTTCAACTACAACAACACCCACCACCAGATACGCAAGATTGAACGCTATAACGGTTGCAATAGGTGCCCAGGCATTGGGCAGAGCATGTTTTAAAATAATTTCGGTTCGTGAAGCGCCTTTCAGTCTGGCCATTTCAATGTACGGACTGGCCAGCAAGTTGATGATGGCTGCGCGCGTCATGCGCATCATGTGGGCGACAATAACCAGCGTTAACGTGATGGCCGGCAACGCAATGCGATTTAGACGCTCACCCAGAGGCATGCTCGGATCGACCGTTGCCAACGACGGAAACACATTCCATAACGATGAAAAAAACAGAATTAAAACGTAGGCAACAAAAAACTCCGGCATCGAGATCGTGGTGAGAGTTGTTGCATTAACGGTTCGGTCGTACCAGCTGTTTCTGAATAACGCCGCGCTTAACCCAAGAAGAATAGCCAAAGGCACGGCAATGATGGCGGTAACGCCTGCAAGAAAAAGAGTATTTTTCAATCGCGGGCCAATCATCTCCGCCACCGATCGCGAGCGATCAGAGCCAGAAGCAGATCTACCAGAGAACGACGTACCCAGATCGCCCTTCAAAACAGCACCAGCCCACTCAAAATAGCGCACGACCGCCGGTTTATCCAAACCAAGCTCTTCGCGAAACGCTGCGACAGTTTCTTCGGTAGCTGCCTGGCCAAGCACTGCTTCACCAAAATCACCCGGCAACATCGTGACAGAGCTGAAGATAATGGCTGATACGACCAGCAGCGTAAGCACTCCCAAACCGAGGCGCTTTATAATTGTGATAAAAACGGGATGCAAATGCGTGTTCTACTTAATCTTGGTATTCATGATCTTTGTATTTATGATCGTTGAATGGCGAAGGTGAGGTTTAGCTACCAGTGTATCCTAACAATACGATTAGACCAAATTCAATCCAATATTTCGCAATAGCGGTGACTTATGGTACTTTTAAAACCAAGATACGTCCAGATTCAATCGCAGCAGGTTGAACACAACACCATTGGAGAATAAAACGTTGAAAAAAGAAGTCATTATTAATCAGGCTGACCAGTTGACTGCGGGGAACATCTCGCGCAGACAGTTCATCATGACGGCACTCGCCGCAGGCGCTACTCTTCCGGTTGCAATGTCAATGGCAACCAATGCCATGGCCGCAACGCCAGTCAAAGGTGGTCGCTTACGTCAGGGCCTGGGTTACGGCTCAACCACCGACACACTCGACCCTGGTACGTCAGAAAACGGTTTCACCCAGGCTTTGCACTACTCCTACGGCAATCAACTTACCGAAGTTAACAGTGATGGCAGCCTGATCGGTGAGTTGGCCGAGAGTTTTGAGCCGAGTAACGGTGCAAAAACATGGGCGTTTAATTTACGGCAGGGCGTAGAGTTTCATAACGGTAAAACATTAACAGCTGACGATATAATCGCCACTTATAATTACCATCGCGATGAAAATTCGAAGTCTGCTGCGAAAGGTCTATTAACCGCTGTTAAAGACATGAAGAAAGACGGTGACAACCGCGTGATCTTCGAACTCGAAGCAGGTAATGCCGATTTCCCTTATATCGTCAGTGACTATCACCTGATTATTCAGCCTTCCAAAGATGGCAAAATAGATGCGCTATCGGGCATTGGTACCGGTGGCTACGTGCTTGATACCTTTGAACCCGGTGTTAGAGCA
>CAKZUP010000180.1 GCA_937922945.1 uncultured Granulosicoccaceae bacterium | reverse complement strand
CCTTGTTGGCCTTGTTGGCCTTGTTGTCCTTGTTGTCCTTGTTGTCCTTGTTGTCCTTGTTGTCCTTGTTGTCCTTGTTGTCCTTGTTGTCCTTGTTGACCCTGCTGACCTGCTTGCTCTAGTTGTTGTCTTAGACTTCTAATCTGGTCAAGCGCATCGGCAACTTGTAAATCAGTGTTATCGGTGGGACTGATCCCTTCATTTCTGGCCACGTCGGCTGCTTCTTCCAACCTATCTCTTAAATCACGAATCGCATTAGTGACTAAACTTTCCGTTGGTAGCACCGTTGCCAGAGAACCATCGTTTATCGCGTCGCTGGATATGCCCAGTATGTCGGACGCCTGACTTTCATCCAGCTCTGAAACTGCCTCGTCAAGTTGTTCGCCCGTTTGCGCTGCTTGATCACTGAATCGATTAGACAGGTCAGCAACTTCATCGCGCAGTGTATCGAGCTCCTGTTTCAATTCGCGTTTCTGTTCTGCCAACGATTCAGCCTGCTCGCGGGTTAACCCCGGCGAATAAACACCCGCAGAACGAGACTGAACAGCTCGCTCTATTGCGTCTCGCAGCAGTGCTTCGGTTCTGCGTTGTTCGCGCAAAATAGACTCAGCATCTACAACCGCATTCTCAATACCGCGCAGAAGGTCGGCTGAACGCTGCTCGGCTAACTCATCGACAGCTTGCCTCAGTGCATCCGCAGCCGATGCTTGCTCGGCATCGGTATCAGTACCAGGTTCACTTGTACCGTTATCCGCTTGCGCCTCATTTTCAGAGCCGCCACTCATTGATTCCTGCAGTGCCTGCTGTGCTTGCTCAAGCCGCTCGATGGTTTCCTGCAAAGCCTGTTCTGTTTCCGAATCACCGGAAGCACCATCTGTTTGCTCGCTGCTCTCTTGACCATTTGCATCACTGCTCGACTGTTCACCAGATTGGCCAGACTGAGATTCACTCGACGCACTCTGCGATGCTTGCTCACCCTGTTCCTGCAATTGCTCCAACTGCTCTCGAAGTTGTTCAAGTTCGCGCGACAATTGCTCCTGACGCCACCGTTCCTCGCGAGTCAATTGATCTCTGTTCTGACGTTGGCGCTCTTCTTCCAATGCTTCCTGCCGTCGTGCCAATTCGGCTAACTTTTCAAAAATATCATCCATCTGCTCCGACGGACTGGCAGCAGCGCCGCCACGATCGGGTTGTTCGTACTGATTGCGAGCCAAATCCATTTCCAGCTCGAACATTTCCGCCATGTCTTGGCCTGCTTGCTGGCCTTGTCCGCCACCGCCCTGACCTTCTTGCTGGGTTATTCGAATATCGGCAAACAACGCTTCGGCTCGTTGCAAAAGTTGCAGTGCTTGCTGTTGCGGTTGAATCGCTTCTGAAAACGCAAGTTCGCCTAAACTTTCCGCCGAAGGTGCCATGGCATCTGCTGCTTGGCGTAGATAATCAACGAACTGTTTTATTTCATCGCCTTGCTGCACCAGCTCTCGCGCCTCTGATCTGTCAGCAAGGGTTCTCGCCTGCTCGGCTAAGGTCATTTGCAGCTCTGCGAGTAAGAGTCCGTTATCGCTGTGGGCGCTCGGATCACCACCGGCAGCTTCGGTTGCGCGTTGCAGATTCCACGTGGCAATCAGGATTTCTTTCTGACGCTGAGAAATCTCACTACCCTCGTTGGCACCACCTCCGCCACCGCCTCCACCGCCGCCGCCACTACCTTGCGAAAACCGACGATCGAACGGACGCACATCAATCAACTGCATATCGGTTTCGATACTGCTGTCGTGATCGGTTGCCCTTGCGTAATAACTGATAAGGTCGCCCGGCTGCATCGGACCGGTTATAGATTGGTCGCCCAGTTGTTCGGTACCCAGATTTTCAAGAGTGAAAACAAAACTGCTGCGATGGGTTCGGGTTGCATTGGACGGACTTAGATCGACTGTTTGCCATTGCCCGGCATTAACCGAATACAACAACTCAACAGATTCGATCGCGTAGTCATCTACTGCCAGCAATCGAATGGTGACTTCCTCAACCGGTGATGCTGTGACATCCCTGCCGGGTTGTTCAAAGCGCAATTCGGGTGCTTCATCGCCTTGAATAACCACTGCGTATTCACCGCTAATAGGAATATCCCTGTTCAGCATTCTATCCATAAGCTGATACTGCGATTCAGAACTCAAGGGCACTTTAACGGTGTACTCTAGATTATTTTTTTCTAAACCAAGCCGCTGATCGCCGAAGGCAACAAAGCCATCGACCAGCTCTTTGTCGGTTATAAAACTCAGCGTAACCTGCGTGCCTTTAACGCCACTGATTCTGCCCACATCCTGTTTTTCTTCGACCGGTAACTTTGTCCACTCGGGGTAGACAAACTGTGCATTAATGGTTTCCAACCGCGCAGGTGTAACCACACCAACGCTGTGCTGTTCACTTTGCGTGTAACGCGCAGAGAAATAGTATTCGAGTGGCTTATCTACTCTGAAAACCGTGAAATCGAAGGTGTTCTGCTCCGACCGACTAATCGTGCTGGTTTGCCATTCAGTCTCACCATCCATCCGCACGTGCAAAGTGACTTCATCGGTATTGAACCCCGACACTTCAGCCGTAAGCGGCAAGTTTTCACCAGCGAGCAATTCCGTATCTCCAGGCTGGGCGACAATGCTGCGCACTGCAACTAACCCCGGTGTTTTCCAACCCGTCCAGATATGCTGAGCTGCGTTGCTCCATTCGACCGGTGCGCGTTGCATAAAACCAACCGTGACAAACAATAAACTGGCCACCATCACAATCGGCCATAGAATCGCTGACATAGGCACAATTCGATAGAGCGGAACGCGTTTAGTCACCGCTAAACCATCGTTGGCCAGCAAAGGTAGAAACGGTTGATCAGGCGTTTGTTTTTCGGTGTCCAGGTAGGTGCGCACTCTGCCATCGAATGCGGCATCGGAAGATTCAATCAAGCTGGCGCCTTTGTCCCGGCGCAGCCGCGCGATCGGCTTCCACAAGAAATACAGTACCGCCAACACCGAGCCTAGCCCCAGCATCACGCGAGTGGTGTTGGTTGCAATGGGCGTAAAGCCACGAATTAATCCGAAAGCCACGCCCATGGCAGTGATGCATAAGCAAACAAACAGCAAAATGGCCAACCAGACCATAACAATGCGAATGGTTTCGCGCCTGCGCGCGCTGAATAAATAGTGCTGAAACCGCTCCTGAGCGTTCGATTTAACGTTCAAAGTCCATCCCTCCGAACCCATAGCAATCGATTGGCTAATAAACATTCTACTAGCAGAAATATCAACGCCAATGGCAGCAACAGCCGCCACAAGGTATTTTTTTGTGTTTCTGAAATTGAGTTTCGAGCTAACCCGGTGGCATTCTCATCATTGGCAGAATCTGAATTTGATTGCTCGATACCGCTTTGCGTGTTTGCATCATGGCGCGACTCCCAGGCGTCAAGCTCGTCTCGGCCCATACCGCTTAAGTTCGATTCAGCCGGATTAAGCACCACATTCACTTTGTCGCTACTGTTCGTACCCAGCACTGTATACACACCCGGCTCTTCTATTCGGACATAGTTGGCATCACCCAATTGATCGAGTGCCAGCATGGCATCGCCAGCAGGAGTAAGTATTTGCGTGCTGGCTGGCAAAAATAAATCCTTTCCAATACGAAGCTTTGTCGGCAACGCATTGCTGGCGTTAAAATATTGCACAACGTGTTGCATGAGTTGAACAAATGCAGGTTGCAGTGGCAGGTCGCTGTTAAATCCATCAAGCGCATCGTTTAATATCAGCATACGCCCTGGCTGATTCGACGACCCATTCAACACTCGCTCAACCAACAACGGTTGACTTGAATCAAGCCCTAACAGCACACGATCGTTATCGCGTAAGCTCATGTCGGTAGAGTGGTAAAAGCGTGATGCGAACCAATCAATATCGCCCAAGGCCAAAGCATGCGGTAAATCGATAGTGGTCACACTCATTGGATCATCGAGAAAAGATGAGCCGCTTGAAGGCGACAGTGTTCTGGGAAGCACGAGCACATTGCCACCTTTGGCAACAAATTCGTTGACAGAGTCGGGTATGGATTCAAGTTGATCAACAAACACCATAGCATGCCTGACACTCGGGGCTAGCGCTGTGCCTAGCTCGCGCGTTTCAACCCGTACATCGTCTTCCGTTTCCAGCGCGGTGCTCATAAACACGCGGGCCTGCTCGTCTATATCGCCACCAACACTGGTTAACACAACATCGATTGTGTTCAAGCCACGCACAGGGATACTGACTTGGTCATCGTCGGGAAAGAAATCGTTTTGCACAAAATTCACTTGCATATCAGCGCTTATATCACTGGGCAGGTTGACGCTATCGAAGTGGATCACTTTCGATTCGCCCGGGCCAATAGCCATTTCCTGAACGCCGAGCTCGCGCCCGTTCATACTCAATTGCACGCGTTTCATAACGTCTGCATTCGCATCGTTTGCTGCGGCGCTCTCTGACGCATAGATTGTTACACTAACCCGGGCATTGACCGTATCAGCCGTTATCGCTTCTGCCTGTAGAGCGTAATTAACCGGCGAATCACCCTGCACCGACACCACCGAGAACCGGCTTAATTTACTGGCAAGCAGCGTGTTCATTTTTGCTGGCAAATTGGTACGTTGAGCATCGGTAATAAACGTAGCCGAAACGCTTTTATCGATGTCGCCCGCTACTTTATCGAGCCTTCGCATCAGCTCGCCAAAATCAGCAGATTCAAAACCCGGAGACACCTGCGTCAGAGCACTCTTTACTAAAGGAGCATCCTGAGTTATGTCGGTTAATGCCGTGAGTTGTCCAGAATAGGTAAACAGCTGTGCAGCTTCACCTTCATCGAGTTCACTCAATACACTGCCAAGCGCTTCTTGAGTGGCTTGCCAACGCTCTTCGGCGCGCATGGAAAAGGAGGTATCGACAACAATCAATCTGACCGACTCAGAATCGGCACTGTCGCTTAGTGAGCGTAGCCATGGTTGCGCAAATAACAGACACAACAACGCAAGAAATAGCACACGAAGCGCAAGCAATAACCAGTAACGTAATTTGCGCTTACTGGTTGCAGGCGGTGTTGTCGCCTCTAAAAAACGTGTGGTCGGAAACGCTTGCTCGGGTGGCTCATGGTGACTAAACCGATGTAACATCCAAGGCAGGAATAATCCGAGTAATCCTAGCAAGTACCAAGGTTCAAGCAGGCTCATCGTGTTCGCCTTTCACGAAATTGCAGATACGAAACCAGCGCATTGTCTAAAGGCTCACCAGTGGTTAGCCGCACATAGTCGGCACCGGCTTTTGCACTGTTACGTTCAAGCGCCTCGCAGTGAGATTGCATGCGTTGCTGATAGTCACCTCGAAGGTATTCAGGATCGACAATAACTGACTTGCCAGATTCCAGACTTTTTAATGCACTGATCTTTTTTATATCCGGTTCCAGTTCCTGCTTATCCAGAATATGAAACACGACTACATCGTTTCCGGCATGCACCAACGCCTGCAGCGAGGTCAACAGACTTTCAGGCTCGGTGTAAAGATCAGAAACCAGGACCACTAAACCACGTTTGGTTAGCGTTGCATGCAGATCGGTTAGTACATCAACCACATCGGTGCTTTGTCCGACGTGCGCATTTTCCAGCATACCAAGCACTTTGCCCAAACTATCTGGACGTGCGCTTGGTTGTGAGAACTCCCGAATAACATCATCGAACAAGGCGATACCTAACGCATCGTGTTGTCGCCGCGTAAGATACGCAAGCGATGCCACTAAAAAACGCGCCTGCTGGTGTTTACTCACTGGGTCGCCAAATCCCATTGAGGCACTGACATCAAGCACAAGCGTAACCGATGCATTGGTTTCACCACGAAAGCGCTTAACGTACATTCTATCGGCACGTGCAAACACGTTCCAATCGACAAAGCGTAAATCGTCGCCTTCGTTGTAGGCGCGATACTCGGCAAATTCCTGACTGAAACCAAAATCGGGAGAGCGGTGCAAACCAATCAATACGCCATCGACAACGGTCCGGGCAACCAGCTCCAGCGTACCGAGCCGGGCTAAAAGCTCTGGTTTCAGGTATCGACTGGCGGCCGCCGCACTCATCTTTACGCAGCGGCTCGAGTAGCGACTAAATCATTTAGCACGTCATCCATTGACATACCATCCGCCTCAGCGAAGTAGTTCAGCATAACGCGATGACGTAATACCGGCGCTGCCAGCGCATCGATATCTTCTTTATTCACGTGGTAGCGTCCGTTCATCAGCGCGCGCGCCTTGGCGGCCATGGTGATAAACAATGCCGCCCTGACCGATGCGCCAAACTTAACGTATTTCTTAACCGTATCGGTCGCGCTCACATCACCTGGCCGTGTCGCACGCACTAACTCAACGGCATAGCGCCCCACGGCTTTACTCACCGGTACTTGTCTGGTGAGTTGTTGGAACGCCCTGACCTCTGCTGCATTGGTGCAGGCCTTAACCGGTGCGGGTAGTTCATCGGTGGTGAAACGTTCAATAACGGAAATTTCATCTTCCAGCGGCAGGTAATCAAGCAAAACGTTAAACAGAAAACGATCGAGCTGTGCTTCTGGTAGCGGATAGGTCCCCTCAAGCTCTAGCGGGTTTTGCGTTGCAAGTACAAAAAACGGCTTCTCAATAATGTGTTGCGAACCGCGAACCGTTGCAGAATATTCCTGCATTGCTTCAAGTAGTGCTGCCTGCGTTTTGGGCGGTGTACGATTTATTTCATCGGCAAGCAATACGTTAGTGAAGATAGGGCCGGGAACAAAGCGCCAGTTTCTGCCTCCGGCATCGTCTTGTTCGATGATATCGGTTCCGGTGATATCCGTAGGCATAAGGTCGGGGGTGAACTGGATGCGATTAAAATTTAACCCAAGCGCATCGGCCAGTGTTCTGACCAACAGGGTTTTAGCGGTACCGGGCATGCCTGTGACTAAACAGTGACCACCAACCAGCAAGGTAATGAGCAAATGCTCAACAACGTGATCCTGACCAACAATAATTCTGCCGACCTCTGAACGAAGCTCATCGCTTACCGTGCGAAAACGCGCAACGAGTTCTTCGGTATCGCCCGACCCATCGAGCGGTAAATCTATATCAGTCAACGCGTTCTCCTTCATTAAATTCCAACAACAGTTTCTGCGCCGAGCGAAGAAACGGTGCGTGTTCCAGTGCATACAACACTTGCCGTCTGGCTAATTCGTCTTCGCCATCGAGCAGTGATGCCCGTGCTTTGCCCAACAAGGCTTCTGCAGGATCTTCAGGCTGTAGGCCCAGCAATGCATCGTATTCGCGAACGGCTAGCTTGCTTTGTTCTTTACTTAAATAGTAATCGCCCAACCAACGGTGTTCTTCCACCACGTACGGATTAACCCAGTTTATCGAGTCCATAATGCCGGCAGCTTCATCAAAGCGTTCTTGCTCGCGCAGCTGGCGTACCAACCAGCGCAACGCATCAACGCCATGGCCACCGCGCTCATGCCAATCGAGTAACACAGCCACGGCACCTTCATTGTCATTCTGTTCTCGCAAGGCATTGGCTAACACTTCGTATGCATTCCCATCGCCGACGCGTTCAGGCGCACGGTCTATGACATTGCGCGCCAAAACGGCAACGCTGACCCAATCGGCGGTTCGAACAGCACGCGACATTTGTCGGTTCGCTACCTGAAAGTCATCCAGTGATCGGGAAAAATCGCCATACAGCGTTTCTATGTGTTGGTTAAACAGCAGATCGAATGCAGGACCATCAATGCCAATAGCTTGTTGCAAGGCCTCAGAAGTTGATGCACGCTCAGCAAAGGCGTTGAGCATAACCACTAGTGCATCGTGCCCCCACTCGCTGGATATGAAGTCACAAATTAATCCGGCTTGTGTGTAAGACACTTGCACCTGACCGTTGTAAGTTGGGCGAACAAATCCGGCGTCGAGTGTGTCAATAGGGAGCAAATCATTTTTTGCTATGGCAATGAGCGTATCGATAGGAATAGATCGGTCGACCAACGGTCCGGTGTTCCATTCTTCATAGACCGATAAGCCTTCACTGAACCAACGCGGCAATAGATGATTGGTTGCTTCGAGTGTGAACACATGCGCTATCTCGTGCCACAGCGTTGAACCCCAATGAAAATCCCCGGCTGGTCGTGCCTTCGGACTATCCATAGCGGTGAGATAACCAAAGGTAACACCCAGCAATCCGATGCCCGGTGTACTCACGGTTCTGACGCCAAAGTCGTCGTGATCGTGATACAGCTCAACAATCATGGGACGCTTTAATTGAAACTGATAGCGCTCGCTGAACACCTGCATCGCTTTGATTGACAGGTCTTGAACATAGGGTTCCAGTGCATCTGCATCTTCCCGATCAAGTCGGATAATGACCCGACCAATAGTTCGATCAGGATTATCTTTATCCGGCACATCGACCACACTAACCCGCATAAAATCGAGCTTATCGAGAAACCTCAGTGTGTTAACCGTTTCAGCATCGAACGGGTCGAGCTCGAACGCTTTGCGAATATGATACCGAGCACCGAACACATTGTTGATCCGCAAATAGTTTATACCCAAATCGCGCTGTGCAATCGCGAGTTGCGGATTCAACGCAACAGCTTTTTTATATAAATCGACCGCTTCTCTGTAACGGTATGTGATGATGTAGTAGTGCGCAACCGATGAATAAATATCGCCATAAATCGGGTTGTCTGCCAGCGCCTGATCGACCCAGGAATCGATGGGTTTGGCTTCCAGTAGATTCGCACCTGCCTGCAATGTGTAGTAATCAAGCTTTGGCAAACCATTGGCTTCAAGTAACGGCTTGGCTTTGGCCAAAATGTCGCGAGCAACGTCTGTATTTTGCAATTCAAGTTCTATTCGAGCTTGCAACATCAAGGCATGAACATTATCCGGAAATTCAGCCAGAATAGCCCTGAGTTCTTCTCGTGCCCGGCCCTCATAGGTTTGCATGGTGGCCTCGATCATGCCCAATCGCGCAGGCAGAAACGAAGGCTCAATTACCAATGCCTCTCTATAAAGAGACACGGCATCGCTCACCTGATGCGTCAGTAAGTACAACGAGGCCCAGTTGGTTTTTATTATCGGGTCGTTGCTATCTGATGAGGCTTGTCGAAAATGCCGGTTTGCTTCTCTGACATTACCCAGTGCAGCCGCAGCATTGGCTTGCACCAGCACTTCCGAATGGTTACCTAATCGTTGGTAACATTCATTGGCTTCGGTTTGCTGCCCCACATACGCAAACTGATCGCACTTCTGCAAATCGGGATGACGATCGTCACCATAAAACACGGTGAGCGCCTGAACCGGCGCCGACACAAACAGCCCGAGCAGTAGCGACACACTGACGCACAACCGCAATTTCACATACAACTGCCAGATTGGAAAAAAGGTTTTACTCATTACTGCCCACCCACCCTGTCGCAACGTCTATCTCCTGTTGAAGTCTGGCAATAGACAACAAGACGCTTTCCAACTCCTCGTAATAATCGACGATGGGCATATCCGGCTTTTTTGCCTTAATGGCCAGAAATTCGTCTTCAAGCACCAGTCGTTTTGCTAATAGTTCTGCCACAACCGGATCGTCCTTAGCCGAGCGCAATGAACCCAAACGAGCTAACGGTAATCGTTCCGCGGAGTCGCCGAGTATTCGTGCATGCTCAGATGCAAGCAACTTCTGATTTTCATAATATTTTTGCGTTTGCTCGTTCGTGTATCGATACACTTCAGCCAGAGTGAGTATTTCATTGCGATCGGTATCGGCGACAGTGGTTTCCATGGCTTTAGCCAGATACTCAGGAAATCGAACGGCATTCAGCTCACCCGCACTTTTGGTCGCAGTAACAACCAGCCGACCCGGCTGGTTTAAAACGTCAAGCAGTGCACCACTGGCACTGGTACCAACCAGAACCAATTGTTGCTCGGCATTGACGGTTGCCAATGCGGCAACAAGATCTTCGGTGGTTAAGTCGTCGCCCGTCAGGTTAAATCGCCAGGTTTCAGCATCGACGGTTCCGTGACCGATTAAAATCAGATAAAACGCACTGCTGGATTTAGCGCCTAGCTTTTCAATTGCAGAAACAATGGAGTCGCGTGTGGCATTCTCTGCTTGTAGCAGCATAAAATTTTCGTTTGAATCAGAAGCCGCTGGTGCAGCCTGCGAGTCGTCCAGTGAACGAAGCGCATCAACAATGATTTTTCCCTGAGCCGAAAATTGCTCTGCGTACGCATCGTTACCACCGAGCCCGGTTACCACCAAACCAGTACTACTGGCGCTAACATTCACGGAAACGAGCAACAGCATGGCAGAGCAAAGCATGCGGCTAAACCACACTGTTTTGGAGATGCACTTTTGTAGGCGGCCAAAGAACAATGAACGCATCATAAGCGTTTCCATCGTAATCGAAGAAACCATTCCAGCGCTTTGGCCAGTAACAACAGCAGGAACGCGATGGGCATGTTCCAAAGCGGCAACACATTCTCGCGCGTAAGCCCTGCGTTTTTCAGGCTGAGAATTTCTGCTAGCTGATCTTGATCTGATGCATCAAGATACTGCCCACCCGTTGCGGCTGATATGCGCTGCAACAGTTCGTTGTGTTGCCTTGCATCAAATTGCTCTGCAGTGCCGCTTTCTTTTATCAACCAGCGATCGATTGAGCGATCGGTAAAAGCTGCTGGTGACTCACCTGATACCGGGGCGGTGAGGGACACCGCATAAGGACCATCTTCGGTAGCCTCAAAGGAACCAAGAAACCGCCCAGGCTTATCGATATCTGCGTTCAGACTGGTCGAGAACACACGACCGGACGGCGCTGTGACGTTCACCGTGAGCGTTGTATCTGAAAGCGGCTGGAAGTCGGCAGAGCGTACAGTAACCTCAACCGGAATATCATTTGAATCACGATAGACCGCTTGAGCGTTATCTAAGGAAAGCTGCGGCAACGAACCTGCAACCAGGTGCGATAGTAACTGCTGCCAAAACCGTTCATGCCATTGATTTTCCGATGGCAGGCGCATTTGCCAACGCCAGGTACCACTTGTTCCCAGCACAAAGCTCTGGCCTTGACCATAACGATGCCACACGAGTAAAGGTTGTGATTGGGTATTGTGGGAGGCCGCAAGCAGTGTTGTGCTGCCCGGCTTAACAGCACCCAACGTTTGAATATCGTTCACCTGTGGTAGCTCAGACCAGGCTCGCAGATTTTCATCGTCGTCGTCATCCAGACGCAACCATCCGGTTCTCATGCCCTGTGTCGTCGGACGCACCGATACCCGCACGCGTTCAAAATCGCGCGCGTTACTGCTGCTATTCAACTTTACCGGTAACGCAGCTGCAACGGCCGATCGCCCCCAACCGCCATCACTTAATCCTTGGTTACCTGCCAGCATCAGTAGCGAACCACCGCGTTCACTGACAAAATCACGCAAGAAGGCTTGCTGTTCTGTGCTTAACTCCGCAGCTTCAAGCGAACCGATAACAACCGCATCGTAGGCGTACAAAGCGTCGCGAGTTTTAGGAAACCCATCGACAAGCTCCTGCGCATTGGACACGCCTTGTCGATAAAATTTGTTTGGCGAAGTTCGCAACAGGCTGACGATGCTGACGCCACCAAAGTTGTGTAGTGCACGACGGATAAACTTGTATTCCCAACGTGGCTCACCTTCGACATAGAGCACACGTTTGGATTGGTCGGATACATTAAGGACACGTGTTTGAACGTTGTTGGTTAAATTGGATTCTGCGTTCGTATCGTTTGCACTTACCGAGAACCGTAAGTCGCGCACCCCAGCTTCACCACTATTAAATTCGATGGTGTGCACCGATTGGTCGAGCGCGTTATCCAGCTCCAGTGTCTCTGCATGTACCAGCTGATCGCCCGATGTTACGCGTACACGAACCGATTCAAACCCGTTGTGCAAAAGCTGCAACCGTGCGGTAACGATAGAGTTAACACCGGCCTGCGAATCCATGGTGATGTTGCTCAACTCGATATCGTCGAGTACTTTTGTTTGCCCGAAACCAACGGTGTGCACTGGAACACCGGCAGCTTTAACCGCTTGCCACCAATCGGAAGACAACTCACTAACGTTATCCGCGCCATCGGAGAGTAGAACCACGGCGGCCAGCGCTTGGTCGTTTACGCTCTCCAGAACTTGCAACACCCCGTCGGCGATGGCCGAGCGTTCATCGGTATCTAGCAGCGCAACGTTGTCGTAGCTCACCGGTTCGGCTTGCAGAGCAAGCTCATCACCAACGTGATAGATCGATGAATCGAACAGCGAGTCGCTTTGCTCAATGCTCGATTCGAGCAGCTCGGAGGCACTTTGCAGTCTTGAGTTATCGTTGACATCGCTTGTGAGCATGCTCGCCGAGGTATCGAGCAAGTAGGCAACGGTATTCTCGCCAGCCTGAACAGATTCAGTGCGCAACGCCGGTTGCCACAGCATACCTAAGCCGATAAGCAACGCAATGAACTGCAATACCCCCAGCCCGGTTCGCTTCGCTGGCCCAAGTTTGTGGCGCAACAATGTTAACCAAACAAGCGCCACTGCAATAAGCGCACAAACAAGAAGAGCAGAAAGAGGCCAGCCGCTAAGCCAGACTAATTCAGCGTTGCGCCAAGTACTAACTGGATACTTGAAAAGAAACTCAAACATGCATGATTGTCGCTGAACCAGCCCCTAAAGCGAAACGCTGTTAATACGGTGCGCCTGTTTCAGTGCGCACGCCCCGAACCCCACTATACAGGGTCTTACAGGCTAGTCTGACAAGTTGTCATTACACTGTATATCCACACTACACATTACTGCGGGCATCGAGCGGCCGCCATGCATAGATCGCATGGCGCTGTAATGAAACACCGACAAAATTTACGCAGATTTCTTGAGTGCGTCCTGACTATCTTTGGATGCCCCTTGTCGGAAATCGTTCGGAAAATCATCCACATTAATAACGGTTAATGATGCGTCGTAAGCGGCTTGCAGCAAATCGGCCTCGTCTTGCGTCAGTACATCGTCACTCACCAGCTTTTCCATCCATTGACCATAATCGTGGCCATAAGGCTGCTTCAGACGAGTTTTCTTCAGCTTACTTGCTGCATCTTTCGCTGCTATGACACATGCGAGGGCGTGCTCGATAGAGCCTGTGACATCATCTGGGCGGTTGTTAACGTAGCAGCCACTGGTGAGTCTGTCGCGCGCATCGGAGGGCGCTAACAATAACCGAGCGCATTGCTGGGTCAATTTGTCATTTGGTGTGCGGTAGCGACGACCCAATGGGAAGACCACGCCGCGCAAAATCAGGCCAATGTATTTATTCGGGAAATTGCGCAAAATTTGATCAAGCGCGATTTGGGTCTGGAACAGGCAATAGCGTACCGACCATTCCATTAACGGCTGATCTTCTGCCGGACGCCCGGTGTCTTCGAATCGTTTCAACACAGCGGACGCCATGTACATGTGCACCAGCCCATCTGCGAATCGGCCAGACAACATTTCTTTGCGTTTCAACCCTCCACCCAGAAACAACATGGCAAAGTCGGCTAAAAACGAATAACCCGAGCTCATTCGCGTAAGGCGCCGATAGTACTTGGCGTTTTCACCGGTAACAGGTGCACCAACAAAGCGGCCTTTGGTTAAGCCATGGAACATCGAGCGCGCACCATTTTGAATGCCATAGCCAATGTGTCCCATTAAGGCTTCATCAAAACTTTCCAGTGCTTCCTGCTTGTTCGGCAATGAGGCTGCGTTTATTTCATCAACCAAATAAGGGTGACAACGCATGGCGCCCTGGCCGAATATGATCATGCTGCGCGTAAGAATATTTGCGCCTTCAACAGTAATACCAACAGGCACACCCTCGTAAGGTCGAGCCATGAAATTACTCGGGCCCATACAAATACCCTTGCCACCCAAAACATCCATACCGTCATTAACCACAGTGCGCATGGAATCGGTATTGAAGTACTTCAAAATGGCTGACACAACCGACGGCTTTTCACCGGCATCAAGCGCTGCACAGGTTAGGCGACGGCCAGCATCCATGGTGTACGTCAGGCCTGCAATGCGACCCAGCACTTCTTCAATGCCTTCAAACTTACCGATAGGCAAACCGAATTGCGTGCGCACACGAGCGTAGGCACCAACGAAACGAGACGCCGCCTTGCCCGATGCCACGCCCGAAGAGGGTAATGAAATCCCGCGGCCTACCGAGAGCGATTCCATTAACATTCTCCATCCCTGCCCCAGCATATCCTGCCCACCAATAATCCATTCCATTGGAATAAACACATCGTTGCCGCTATTCGGACCATTCATAAAGGCTTGGTTCACAGGGAAATGACGGCGACCGATGTTGACGCCTTCGGTGTCGGTGGGGATAAGAGCACACGTAATACCAACGTCTTCTTCGTCGCCAATAAGGTGGTCGGGATCGTAAGCTTTAAATGCCAGGCCCAGTAGTGTTGCAACCGGCGATAAGGTGATGTAACGCTTATTCCACGTTACTCGCAAGCCCAACACTTCCTCACCTTTGTATTGGCCCTTACACACGATGCCATAGTCCGGCATGGCACCCGCATCCGAACCTGCAGATGGGCCGGTTAATGCAAAGCAAGGAATCTCATCGCCAATGGCGAGTCGCGGCAGATAATAGTTTTTTTGTTCTTCTGTACCGTAGTGCAGCAGCAACTCTGCAGGACCAAGCGAGTTCGGTACCATCACGCTAACGCTGCCACTGACACTGCGTGTGGATAGTTTCATAACCACTTCTGAGTGTGCCATGGCGGAGAACCCGAGACCACCATATTCTTTGGGTATTACCATGCCCAGGAATTTATTCTCTTTTATGAATTGCCAGTTACTTTGCGGCAGATCATTCAGCTCGTAGGTAATTTCCCAGTCGCTCATCATGGCGCAAAGCTCTTCAACCGGACCATCAACAAAGGCTTGCTCTTCTGCAGTTAACTTTGCTTCCGGGTATTCAACCAACTGATTCCAATTAGGCGCACCTCGAAATAATTCTGCTTCCCACCAAACCGTACCGGCGTCGATGGCCTCGCGCTCAGTATCAGACATGGGTGGAAGAACGGCCCGAACATAATTGAGTAGTGGCGTACTGACCAGCTTATGCCGCAAACTTCTCACGTTGAAGATGACGGCGATGGCAGCGGCCAACAACATGACACCCAAGCCAAAAACACCCGGCAGCCAACCACTGGCACGCGCAACAAGCAGCACGACACCAGCGGCAATGGTAAACACCGGCAAACTCAGCCGAAAACGAGCAATGCAAAACAATGCTGCAGCAAAAACGATTAACCAGAAAATCAAGCCCATGAAGCTCTCCAGGGTAAATTCATGTATGTCTGTATTTATCGGACAAGGCAGGCCAAGTCCGAGGAAACAATCCTATGCCGCCTCCGGCAAAAGTGGCCAGAAACGCGCTGATCACCCAATCTGTGACAGTGATATCAGTATAAAGGTCTTGGAATGTTTTTTCGCCCTTCTAAATCAATACGATACAGTTGCTCATTTGGGTCGCATCGACGAGAATTGTCTCGTGCAAGTAACAATTGCGGCGTCCGTGGATTGAATTAGCGCGGCAGTACGCCAAACAGACTGATATCCGTTATAGTTTCACGCACAAAATTGATGCAAAAAACGTCGAGATTTACGAATGTCAAACATTAAAACGGCTTACGAAACTATTCTCGATGAGATTGGTGAAGACCGACAACGTGATGGATTACGCGATACGCCCGCTCGTGCCGCCAAAGCCATGCAATTTCTAACACATGGTTACGATCAGACCTTAGAAGAGGTGTTGAACAACGCCATTTTTGAATCAGACAGCGACGAAATGGTTATTGTCCGCAATATCGAAATGTATTCGTTGTGCGAGCATCATATGCTGCCCTTTATCGGCAAATGTCACGTGGCCTATCTGCCAAGTGGACGGGTTATCGGGTTATCCAAAATTGCGCGCATTGTCGATATGTACGCCCGCCGATTGCAGATACAGGAAAACCTGACCAAACAAATTGCCGATGCGGTGAACAGTGTGACTAACGGGTTAGGTGTTGGTGTGGTGGTTGAAGCGCAACACATGTGCATGATGATGCGCGGTGTTGGAAAACAGAATTCTTCCATGACCACCTCTGCCATGCTGGGTCGCTTTCGTTCAGATATCAATACGCGTAGCGAATTTCTGAGTCTGGTTAAAGGTTGACGGGTGAAACGTCAACCAATAAGCCTGTTCGCAAAAGTTAAGTAACAGAATCTTCATCAGCGTTCTGCTGCAAGTTCCAAAGCGTTGCATACAGGCCCTGACTTTCAAGCAGGTTGTCGTGCGTACCTCGCTCGACAATCTCACCAGCATCGAGCACCAGAATTTCATCTGCATCCACAATGGTGGATAGACGATGCGCAATAACCAACGATGTTGCGCGCTGAGCAGCGGCGTTTAATCCTTCCAATATGGTTTGCTCACTTTGCGTATCCAGGCTCGACGTTGCTTCATCGAATACAATGATGGCCGGATTTTTCAGCAAAACGCGGGCAATCGCCATACGTTGCTTTTCTCCACCCGAAAGCTTTAGCCCTCGTTCACCCACCGTTGTGTCATACCCTTGTGGCAGGGACTCGATAAACTTGTCCAGGTTCGCACCCTTTGCTGCGGCTTTGACTTCTTCGTCACTTGCATCACTGTGCGCATAAGCAAGGTTGTAGCGAATGGTGTCGTTGAACATGACGGTATCTTGTGGCACCACACCCAGAGTTTGCCGCAGGCTGGCTTGGGTGCAATCTCTTATATCAACACCATCGATACGTATTGCGCCTTCATCGACATCGTAGAAACGAAACAACAATCGAGACAAGGTGGACTTACCAGAACCTGAAGGCCCGACCACGGCAATTTTCTTACCCGGCTCTACTGAAAAGCTCACGCCTTTTAAAATGGGCCGCTCTGATAAATACGCAAAACGCACATCATCGAATTCAATTCGTGCCTCTTTTACGTTTAATTCAACAGCACCGGCGCGGTCCTGAATTTCAGGCGTTCGTTCAAGTAGCTTCATCACCAAATCCATATCGGCTAGTGCGTATTGCAATCCGCGATACACCACACCCAGCACATTCAAGGGCACGAACAATTGCAACATAAGCGCATTGATTAAAACAATATCCCCAAGGGTTATCGTGTCGTTTGCCACATCGTTGGCCGCAAGCATCATGATGAGCGTAACGCCGATGGCCACAATAGCTGCCTGACCAAAATTTAAAATGGACATGGTGGTCTGACTTTTAACACCGGCATCGGCCCAATCACTTAAGTGCTCGTTATAGGCTTTTTGCTCCAGCGCTTCGTTGTTAAAGTACTTCACCGTTTCGTAGTTCAACAAACTATCCACAGCGCGACCATTGGCAAGCGAATCGAGCCGGTTCATTTCATGACGAAACTGCATACGCCAACCGGAGAACTTCAGCGTAAACAGGATATAAACAGCAACGGTGAGAATAACCACTAAGGTGTAATGCCAACCGTAGCCACCCAACAGAATACCGGCAACCAGCAAAAATTCTGCAATGGTTGGCACGATGTTGAAAACCAGCAAGTTCACAATAGAGCTCAGGCTGGAGGTACTGCGTGATAAGTCTTTGGAGATACTGCCCGTTCGACGCTCCAGATGGTAACTCAGTGAAAGCTCGTGCAAGTGAGACAACACGCGTGTTGATAATCGATGCATAGCCCGATAGCGAACGCGGGCGAACAGCGCATCGCGCAGCTCTTTAAACAAAGAATTGCCCAGCCGCAACAATCCGTAAGCCGCCACCAAACCCAGTGATACCAGCAACACACTGTAGGTATTGACCTGGCTTTGAAACGAGCCTTCCGTGCCAGGATCGAGCGTATTGATAATTTCCTTCAACACCAGTGGTACAGCAACTACCAGCAATTTACTGATGACCAGAAACCCGAGCGCCAGTATCACGCGCCCACGGTACTCCCACAGATAAGAAGAAATCTTGCGCAGGTTTTCCAGATCGCGCCGATTGCTGTGGGGAGCTTCTATTCTTCCTCGCATACTCGAGATGGGCTTTTAGTTAATGATGAGTGAAACACCGTTAAGGTATTCTACGCACTCTGGGCACCGGGTGGATTTAATACGTGCGCTAGCGCATCGTCGACCATTTGCACAACGTCGGTACAACGATTCGCGTTTTCACTGATATGCCGACGCCAAAGCCGTGCCCCCGGAACCTCATGGTATAAGGCGACAATATGACGGGTTAGTGCACTCGCCTTAACACCGCTGTCTACCCAATCCTGAACATACTTGGCGTATTCACGCGCAACCACGGCAAGCGCTTCGATATCACCCGCTTCATTATTTGTATGAGTAGAAACGGAAGACAAATCGGCAAACACTTGTGGATCGGCCTGCGCCAGAAACGCCGGCGTGTAATACGCCTTGCGACCCGACATCACCCCATCGACATGCTGCAAGTGTGTTTGAACATCCTGCCAAGAGTCGATGCCACCGTTAATGGTGATGTGCAACGACGGCAGAGTTTCTTTTAATCGATAAACGTAGGGGTAGCGCAGTGGCGGAATGCTGCGATTCTCCTTCGGGCTGAGTCCATCAAGCCAGGCTTTACGCGCATGAACAATAAAATGTTCACACCCTGAATCCATCACCTGCCTGACAAAAGATTCAAGTGCATCGTAGCTATCGTCTCGGTCGATGCCTAACCGGCACTTAACCGACACCGGTACCTTAACCGCGCTTTGCATAGACTTAACACAGGCCGCAACGGTATCCGGCTCCGCCATTAAGCATGCGCCAAATCGACCCGACTGAACACGATCACTAGGACAACCCACGTTAATATTGATTTCGTCGTAGCCCCAGCTTTCAGCAACGCTTGCAGCTTCTGCCATCTCGACAGGATCGCTACCACCGAGTTGCAACACCACTGGTTGATCTCCCGGGCTGGTGCCCAGCAAGTATTCACGATCGCCATGCAACACGGCTTTGCACGTGAGCATTTCGGTGTAAAGCAACGAATGCCGGGTTAACAGCCGGGCAAGA
>CAKZUP010000179.1 GCA_937922945.1 uncultured Granulosicoccaceae bacterium | reverse complement strand
TCAGCTTCTTCTTGTTGGTGATGGTCAATGCGTGCACAAAATAGTGTTCCCACAGGAACGACGCTCAGCGCAGCCCGATGCCAATTGGGCGTGCAGTGCACAGGTTTTCGACACACTTGTTAATGAATTGGACGCCTATTTCGAAGGCAAGTTGCAGCAATTTACGGTGCCTGTGAGCCCACGTGGAACGGAATTCCAACAGATCGTTTGGGATGCGCTGCGATCGGTTGAGTACGGCTCCACCTGCAGCTACCGTGACATTGCCGCAGCTATTGGCAAGCCGACAGCCAGCCGGGCGGTGGGCTCGGCAAACGGTGCCAATCCAATTCCAATCGTTATTCCGTGTCATCGGGTGATTGGATCCAATGGAACGCTAACCGGTTTTGCCGGTGGGCTTCACAGCAAGCACTGGTTGCTATCGCACGAAGCGGGCGAACTGTCCTTGTTTCCGTTTGATCAGTGGTAGTGTCTGCTTAAACGGCAACGCCCGTGGATATTACGTTGGGTCATGCTTGCTGTGATTTGGTACTCATAGTGCGTTGGTTACGAAGTGTGCACGCGTAATTCATTAACGACCGAATAATCTGCCAAAAAATCCCGGTTTAAAATCATCCTTGCATCGCTCGTATTGAGCGCGATAATTCTCAGAGCGGCGTTGCACTTTTAACGCAACGCCTGCTAACCACTTCTTCTTTTTATACGTACCACGCCGATACCCTGTCGTACCCTCATGGTAATTAAGGTATAAGTTGTACGCATCATTTTTACTCACACCATTCTGCTTTCTGGCCTCACGCATGTACCAATGCACAAAATCGGTGGCATCGGCAAAGTTGTTTCGCTTACGCCAGTAGGCGCCCGTTGCTTTTACATACTGCTCCCAGGTTCCATCGATAACCTGCGCATAACCGTAAGCGCTGCTGGGGCGTTTCCACGGAATAATGCCCAACAGGTATTTGCGAGGGGGCCGGGCCTTAGCGCGAAACGCCGATTCCTGATTCATAATCGCCATGGCAATGGGCATGGAGGAGTCCCACTTTTTCTCGGCTTTGGTTGCGACCGTGTGCCAACCGCGTTTCTGATGGAATACTGAACAGATATTGTCGGGCTGAGCTGGCGGCAAGCTTGCGCAACCAGAAGCCAGCAGGCTCAGCAGCAACAGCGGAATAAGTTGGAGAGGATTGGAAATAAAACGCATGAGAACAGTTTAGTTACTGAAGCTGAACGCCGCCTTACTAAACCCAAAAAATTTCATTTTGGAACGGTAACAAACTGCCCCAGTTAAATGGTGATAGTCCCGGTTTGCCCGCTGAGAGCCCGTATTTATAAGGCTCGTAGAGTCATTAAGTGATTGATCCCCACTCAACTGGAGCAGTTTCAGGCGGCAGTGGGCGTATTTCTTGCGAATTAAACCCACAGATTAGTTGGCAACGGGTTTTCAATGTTTTTTATTCGTACAGTAGTACTGACGTCCTGCCTCGTGCTATCGGCCTGTGCGTCGTTGAAGCAAACGCAAGAAGCAGAATCCGATTTACCGGCCCCAGCGCTGGTGGATGCACTGCCAACCGAAGTGGGTAGCTTTGACTTTGAAGGCTATCGCTACTTCGAAGATGCCTCTACAGGCTATACGGTTCGCTATTCCAACCCGCGCAAATTGCGTATGGCTGATGTCTATGTTTATCCGGTAGCCGATCAGAATCAGGATTTAGATCACGAAGACCTTGTTATGGGTTCAACACGCGCCACTATACAAGCCATTGGCGATGCGGTTAAGCAAGGCCTGTACGCCAATTTCAATGTGGTTGGAGCAGCAACACAAGCCAGGGGTATGCGAACCGTTGCACGAGTTGAAGCAACTTACTTACGAGAAAACCTTGCCTCTTACACATTGGTTTACCAAACGGAATACGACGGTACGCTATTAAAGATTCGTGTGTCTATGCCTGATAACGAATCCAACCGCTCAAGCCAGGAATGGGACCAATTCGCCGAAACCATGTTTGACAAGATTGTCGAAGAGCTTGATGAGCATCGCGCAGCCGATAACGCTAAGAAATTAAAAGCCTAAGTGTAGGGTGCCACATCACCTACCCTACTTCGCAAAACTAGCCGGCCACATTTAGCGTTGGTTTAAAAAGTGTCGGCACTATCAGGCGGTGCTGACTTTATCCAAATTCGGCAACAGTAAAGCGGCAGCCAATATCAGTGCAGCCACAACCGCTAACAAACCAAACAGAACGTTAAACCCCCAGGTGCCGTGCACCCAGGCAATAAACGGCACAGCCGTTGCCATAACTGAAAAAGTAATAACATAACGAATGCCATAAGCCCGACTGCGCCATTCACTGCGCACCATGCGCCCCACCAACACATCGTTAATGGGTATTTGCCCGAACACAGCAAGCATAAACGCAATGGCAACGAGTAATGCGGCCATACCACTCAACTGAACCATCATGGCGAAAAAGATAGCTTGCAAAAGCGCAACCGTTGCAAACACCACACGCACCTCATAATGATCTACAAGATAGCCAACCACCAACTGAGCAAATGCCGCTAAAGAGAAAACCAGAAAAGTGTACCAACCTACCAGTGTTGCCGTATCGGCAAAGTCGGTTAAGCGCTCTTCAAACACTTTAGGCAACGCGAACGTGGTGCTTTGAAATACCAAGCCACCCAAGGCCGTGGTAAAAAATATAATGCCAAAGACTTTGATCAGAACCGACTTTTCAATGTTGGGTGAATCCGCGCTGTTGGCTTTCTTAACAGCGACATGCTGATCGGCTCCAACGTAAGGTTCGCGCCGCAAGAACACAACATAGAGTATGCCGATACCAACCGACACCAGGCCTGTTATAACAAACGCACTGCGCCAGCCTGTGGTATCTATAAAGAAGCCGGTTATCAAAGCGGCGCAGGCAACACCCATATTGCCAAACACACCATTAACAGCCAATGCCATTCCGGTTTTCTTACGCCCTTGTACCACCATGGCCAAACCAACAGGATGATAAATGGCAGCAAAGAATCCAATAAAGCCAAGGCATACCGCTATTTGAATCGGACTATTGGCAAAACTTGTTAGAACAGCACTGCACCCGATGCCAACAAAGAATATCGACATCATCCCTTCCCGACTCCACTTATCTGCTATCCATCCTGCTGGTATGGCGAAAACGCCAAACGCCACAAAACCGGGTGTGGCGTAGGGGATAAGCTCGGCGTAAGTCATACCCCATTCGCTGGTTAGCCGAAGCGCCGCCACCGTTGCGAAGATGAGCATAAAGAAGTGGTCCAGGAAATGACCGACATTAAGAAACAAAAAACTGATCTCTTTACGCTGCATGTTGTTTTATATAGTGAGGCTGTTAGTCAGGCTTAACGCCATCCCAGCGCTTGGTGCATTGTAGCGCGTAAAGTTAAATTTGAACTTGCACGCGCTTTTCTCACCATTGCGAATATCAACAACCGCTTAGCATCGCCTGCATTGCGTTAAGCACGTCCCAGTTCCTGGCTTTTCAGCCCCTTTTCCACCGTTGACTCAACCGTTTCGCCTAGCGTTTCTCAAAGCCGTTTTTCACACCAGAAACTGTACTGTTTTTAGTCACTTAGCGCTGCTTATTACCTCGCGTCGGATTTTTGACTAGTCTGTTTTCTGACCCTACCTATCTGTTTTTATTAACTTTTTCTTCTAGCAACCCCCTCAGTTGCAACTCCCCTAAACCGGCAGTAAAGTGCACGTCAGTTCTTCGGCACCACCGGGAACGACGTACGACGGACCGGCAAAGATCGGTTTCGAAAAAACAATAATTTTATTCGGGGAAAGACACAATGAACAAACTGACTATTTCTAAAATCATCCTTCTGGCCACGTTAGTTTTCACTGGCATGGGCTTCACTGCAAAAGCACAAGC
>CAKZUP010000178.1 GCA_937922945.1 uncultured Granulosicoccaceae bacterium | reverse complement strand
TTGCTCAAATATTCCCCAAAACCCATTGACCCAGCCCCAACAACCCCCTAAAATTGTGGGTTCGCTGTGGAGAAGCCTCCATAGGATTTTTTTTAGGTAGAGCGTCATGAAAAGAACATATCAACCGAGCCGCATTAAGCGTGCACGAGCACACGGTTTTCGTGCCAGAAAAGCCACCCGCGGTGGTCGAGCCGTGCTTGCAGCCCGTCGTCGCAAAGGTAGAGCTCGCCTTAGTGCCTGATTTATCAGGTTATTCGGAAAATTGCCGTTTTACCATACCGTTTTTGCGTGTCGCTTTAGTGGCTGTAGCCATACTTGTATCCAGGTTTAAGAGCGTAAGCTGAAACACCATCTGGCTCTTTTCATGCGATTGAGCTGACAGTCAACTCGGCAATCAACGACGAGTTGCTTGCATTGAAGGTTTCAAAACAGTTCGATGTGCGTCCTCGAAAAGCCAGATAATCATGAAAACAAGAGCGATAGCTGTGGCACGCATCGTATTGCTGTCACGCATTTAATTGCCGACAAATCCTTCCCACGTGCGGCTCGTTTACTCGATGCCGAGGGATATAGCCGGGTTTTCAAGCGAAACAAGCGCTTAACCAATCGATTCTGGATAGTGCTGGCTCACAGACAAGGCACAGCGGAATGCCGCTTGGGTTTGGCAATTGCGAAAAAGCGTGCGAAGAGGGCGGTTGATCGTAATAAAATCAAACGCATAGCACGTGAGTCGTTTCGAGAACAGCGCGTAGTACTCAGCGGTATCGATGCCGTGGTGATGAACAAGGATGCAGCGGCTAAGGCTAGCACTATTGAGCTGCGCCAATCTATCGATATGTTGTGGGCTGAGTTATCGGTAGAAAATCGGGCAACGGAAAATTCGTCGTCCAACTCATCGACCACTAACGGGTAACGGGTTTTATGGTGCGATTTATCTTATTCTACCGGCGTTGGATTAGTCCTCTGCTCGCACCGCGATGTCGCTTTTATCCCAGTTGCTCTGCTTATGCGCTTGATGCCCTAGAGGTACACGGCTCGATGAAAGGCACATTGCTGACAATAAAACGCCTGTCTCGATGTCACCCTTTTTGTGCAGGCGGTTATGATCCAGTTCCTGGGACAACGCCTGATTCAGTTGAAACCCTAAACAATACGGAAAACCACATCGGGTGTTCCGACACTGCTTGTTGCTCCGGCGCAAGTCACCAAAAGAGTTAAAGATGGATAACCAACGACTGCTGCTGTACATGGCATTGGGCTTTGCCAGTCTTCTTCTATACCAAACCTGGTTGACCGACTATCACATGCCCCCTCCGGGTCAGACCGTCGATGGCGTAACGGTGGCTGATACTGACAATGCAGGCGCAGATTTACCCACTGCGGTTCCATCCGCTGGTTCCACATCAACTGCTGCGCAGCCAGTCAATATCGACAAGACAATCTCGGCTCCTAGTGTTTCGGTTCAGACAGATGTCATGGATATCGAAATCAGTACCAGTGGAGCAACGATAACCTCGGTGTTGCTCAAAGACTATCCGGTATCAATTGATGATCCCACGCCGTTTACGTTAATGAGTAACAAGCCCGGCCGATTTTTAGTTGCGCAGTCTGGTTTGTTTAATGCCGATGGCGGAAATGCACCTGTACCGACTCACGAAGTCGCCATGAATGTTGAGGCTACCAGCTATGAGTTGGGCGATCAGGAATCGTTGTCAGTACCGTTCGTGTGGCAATCTGAAGACGGTAAAACAGTCACCAAAACATTGACGTTTAAACGTGGCAGTTATCAGGTCGATGTTGACTATGTTATCGACAATAATTCAGACCAACCCTGGGTGGTCAGTCAGTACAGGCAGTTAAAGCGAAAGCCTGGTACCAAAGATGAAAAGCAGCAGTTTGTTAATACGTACATAGGCGCTATCGTCAGTACACCTGAAGATCGTTACTCCAAAATCTCTTTTGGTGATATGGAAGACGAAGCCCTGAGTACCCCCGTAACCGATGGTTGGATAGCGATGATTCAACACTACTTTGCGGCAGCATGGGTACCTGTGAAAGGCGAAGTGAATACCGCGTATACACGCTATCTGCCAACGGAAAATCGGTATTTGGTGGGTATGATTTCCGAAGCCAAGACCATCGCTCCCGGCACACAAGCTACCTTTTCATCCAAGGCGTTTATCGGCCCGAAGATACAGGAAATTCTGGCTGAGACGGGCGATCATCTTGAGTTAACTGTAGATTTCGGTTTACTCACCATTATTGCTCAGCCCTTGTTCTGGTTATTAAAAACCATTCATGGGTTTGTGGGTAACTGGGGCTGGGCCATCATATTGTCTACCTGTGTTATCAAAGCCATTTTCTATAAGTTGTCTGAAGCCAGTTATCGCTCAATGGCGAAAATGAAAAAGCTCCAGCCCAAGCTTGCAGAACTTAAAGAACGGTACGGTGACGATAGAGCCAAGATGGGTCAGGCCACCATGGAGCTCTATAAAAAGGAAAAGGCGAACCCACTGGGTGGGTGTTTGCCAATGATTATTCAAATGCCGGTGTTTATTGCATTGTATTGGACACTGTTGGAAAGTGTTGAATTACGCCAGGCGCCATGGATGTTCCACATACAGGATTTATCGATACGCGATCCGTACTTTATTCTGCCGGTGCTTATGGCGGTGAGTATGTATATTCAACAAAAGCTGAACCCAGCGCCGGTTGATCCTATTCAGGCAAAAGTGTTTCAGTTTCTGCCGCTAATTTTTGGTGTGTTCTTCGCTATGTTTCCGGCAGGTCTCGTACTGTATTGGGTGGTGAACAACATTCTCACCATATTGCAGCAGTACTACATAACCAAGAAGGTACTGGGTGATGACTTCGGCAAAGCGATGTCGTCATGATTGTGCTTAACTGATGTGTCTGGTAGCTCATCAATTAGCGCCGAAACTATAGCAGCAGTTGCCACCGGTGCCGGTAAAGCCGGCATTGGTGTGGTCCGAATTAGCGGGCCGCTTGCATCAAACATTGCCAAGGCCATAACCGGTCAGTCCCTGCAACAGCGCAATGCACACTACCTGCCTTTTCTCGATGCAAACCAACAAGCCATAGACGTTGGTATTGC
>CAKZUP010000177.1 GCA_937922945.1 uncultured Granulosicoccaceae bacterium | reverse complement strand
TTTCGGTACCCTCAGTGCGGATAATCGAAAATCGGTGGTAACGCGTGAGCAGGTCGACACGACTATTCGCATGCTGGAAACAAACATGGACCCCGCAAGCATCGAAGAATTGCTGTCAAGCTTACGCACGCTCTCTGAATCGCCGGGCAACCATGGTCAGCTTAACCGGGTTGTGGATGCATTCAATGAGCTTGGGTTTCAACAAGGTGCTGTGTTGAGCTATACATCGTTCTTTAATACGCTACTTTCCAGCACCGATTTTGAAGATCTGAACTGAACCAGATTTAAATGCGTAGGCGATGCGTGCACCGGCACACTCGTGTAAGCAAACGAGATAAAACATGACAGCGCAAGTTGAGATCTACGGTACCAGTTATTGTCGTCATTGTTTGGCCGCGCGTGCGTTGTTGGATTCAAAGCAGATCGAGTACACCGAATACCTTATTGATCTTATGCCACTGGAGCGCGCTGAGATGCTACGCCGCTGCGGGCGCAAGAAAGTGCCTCAAATATTAATCGATAGTGTACCCATAGGTGGAGATGAGGACCTAATGGCACTGAATATAACTGGCGAGCTGGACAGGCTATTAGGGCTTTAAAAGTTCATGTTGGGGCGGTTTTTTACGTCGAGTACGATAGTGGTTGAGGAAATAGGGGAGTCGCCAGACAACCTGTTCGCTTTTGTCTGTACTATACGACTCATGCTAAACATGAGTCGTAAATCATGCCCGTTATAAACCGACCCAACATACTGCTTTGCCTGTTCGATTCGCTTGGTGTGGCTGATAGTGGGTTAGCTGATTGTGGGTTAGCCGATAGTGAGTCAGCGGCAAGTGATTTAGCAAAAAGTCGACTGCCTGATTCAACAAGCGGCCTATCAACGTTATCGCAACTCTATTCGAAAAGCGCCCGTTTCGACCGAACGTATTCACCATGCCCCGAGAGTAGCCCGGCTCGTGCCAGCCTGTTTACCGGCCTGGATCCCGGCGTACACGGCTTGTGGACGAACGGTGTCACACTGTCGGAAAACGAAAACACGTTTGCTCAACGACTCACTCAAGCAGGCTATTCCAACTATTTGGCAGGACGCTACCAATTAGCAGGAGTGTCTCGATGGACAACAGAGCAGGCGCGAACAAACGAATTCGACCACATGGACTGGGCACACGGGCCGTTGCACCGCTCCAGACAAAACGCGTATCTGAACTGGCTAAAAGAGCTTGCGCCAGATCACTATGCACAACTCTTTCCCGTTCAACCTAATCCCGAAGACACGAAGGCCACATCGCTGCAACGAGAAACGCTGGCGGCACTGCCGGATTCCTTGAGTTTTAATTACTGGATAGCTGAGCGTGTTGAACAGTGGATTGATTCGCAATCGCCCGATAATCCGTTTATGGCGATAGCCGGTTTTTGTGTAGGCGATTTACTCGGAACAGAGCCGCATGCGGCAACAGATGCCGAGACTATAAATTCGCAAGCGTTGCAGCAAGCTGATGTTGCTATAGCTCGACTACTGGAGTCGTTAAATTCCAGCAACCGCTTAGGAGATACGGTGGTTATCGTCACGTCAGCTCGTGGTAACGCCGACACAAAAAAAGATTGCACGCAAAGCGGTGTTGCGAATCACATTGATAATGCCTTAAAAGAAACAGCTATTCGTGTGCCGTTATTTTTTTATGGCGCCAATATTGAACATCAAATTGTGAGCGCACCGGTATCAACGATGGATATCGCGCCCACCGTTTTAAGCATCGCGAAGCTGCCCATCGGGCCTCGCACGCAAGGCAGTTCACTGCTCAGTGTGCTTGGTGGAGAGACTCAACCCAGAGCTTGGGCGATGAGCCGGATTCGAAAAAATACGCCATCCGGGGAACGCAACTGGCAAACCGCTTTGGTTTCGGGAAATTTAAAATTGGTTGTTTGTCATAACGAACAGCAACCGGAAAACATAAAATTATTTGATTTAGGTAAAGACCCGTTGGAACAGACTAATCTGGCAGGCTTAG
This sequence comes from uncultured Granulosicoccaceae bacterium, assembly GCA_937922945.1. Taxonomy (GTDB): domain Bacteria; phylum Pseudomonadota; class Gammaproteobacteria; order Granulosicoccales; family Granulosicoccaceae; genus Granulosicoccus. Next base: position 6,365 of record CAKZUP010000177.1, on the reverse strand, counting down.
AACAGCATGCTACCGATCTGGAACAGATGATTGACCAAATGATCGATGCAAGGTGCGCATTGGAAGATCGAACCGAACCACGCATTGCAGAATTTTAGATAACCCGAGGAGTTGTTCACTATGGCCTCAGCTAACAAACGCCCGAACATCTTGTTTATCTGTACCGATCAACAACGTGGTGATAGCCTGAATTGCACCGGAGCATCATGGGCGGTCACACCGAACCTCGATAAGTTAGCCGGCGAGGGCGCGCTCTTCAGTCATTGTTATGTGCAAAACCCGGTTTGCAGCCCATCCAGAGCGTCGCTATTTACCGGTAAGTATGTTGCAAATCATGGTCTGCACGCCAACGGCGTGCCGTTACCTGCTCGACACAAATTATTTACTCGCACGCTTGCCGATGCAGGCTACGACTGCGGCATGATCGGTAAACAACATTTATCTCCTTGCGATAGCTGGCAAACCGAACCACGCTTTGATGATGGCTATCGTGTTTTCCATTGGGCGCATGGGCCGAATCATCGGGCATTGGAAAATGACTATCATGCGTGGTTACGCAAAGTGCATCCCGACATTTACGTTAAGATTTTTCCCGATAAAGGTGCGAACGAAAACACGGCGTATAGTAATAAGGCCAACACCGGAACACCGATAGATCATGTAAAAAAAGAGGCGCATTACTCTCACTGGGTTGCAGAGTGTGCTCAGGATTTTATAAAACAGACTCGTGATCAGAATGAGCCTTTCTGTTTGGTCGCAAACTTCTTTGACCCCCATCATTCATTCGGCGCGCCACAGGAATTTCGCGATCTTATCCACTTAGATGCCATACCCGCGCCGGTGACGCGTGATGATGAACTCAGTAACAAACCGGCTGAACAAACGTTTTATTCTGAAACAAGTTATGCCGGAGTTGCGCCCGGGTTTCAGGACTATTCCGATGCGCAAATTCGTGAAATTCGCGCCCAGTACTGGGCCATGATTGCATTGGTCGATTACGAGGTTGGACGAATCTTGCAAGCACTGGATGAGACCGGGCAAGCGGACGATACGCTGGTGATATTCACCTCTGATCATGGTGAGATGTTGGGTAATCATCAACAACTGCTCAAAGGACCGCAGCTCTATGATGATTTAACGAATGTTCCATTGATCATGCGTTGGCCGAATACAATTGCAGCAGGTCAACGTATTGATCAACTGGTGCAGTGGATAGATTTACCGGCAACCTTTCTTGATGTTGCTGGCTGTGCCGCTGGCCAGAGCGTGCAGGGTGAATCTTTACTGCCCATGCTACTACCCATGCGTAATCAGCAGCAAGGTCAATGGCGAGATTGGGCGCTAAGCGAATACCGTGATTCCGGTTTCACAACCGACCCGCAAATCATGACAACCATGCTTCGGCACGAGAACTGGAAGCTCATCATCTGGCATGGTAGTCCGGCAACGGCGGGGCAACGCAATGGCGAGTTATACGACCTGTCTTCAGACCCACATGAATTGCATAATCTATTTCATGAGCCTTCGCATGCAACGGTGCGTCAGCGTTTAAAGCTTAAACTGCTTGATGTCATGGCTGAAACCGAAGATCGCAGCTTTCCTCAAAGCCGGGATTGGTAGCCGAGCATAACCGCCAACTTTTGCTTGACGCTAAATTTCATATATGGCATCTTAAATTCCATATATGGAAATTTCATCGCTGAAATCAGACGCTCAGGCCATGAGCCCGACAGCCCGCACGCTGCAGGTGCTGGAATACGTTATGGCGGCAGGCCCTGGCCCCATAAAGCAGGTTGATATTGCTCGTGAGTGCGGGCTCTCACTATCAACGCTGAATCGGATTGTTAAGACATTGTCCGACTGGGGTTATCTTTTTCGTACCAGTGAAAAATATATCGTTAGAAATTTTCGTTTGGAACGCAACGTTCCTATGTCGGACATGTACCTGGCTAAATTGGATGACACCATGCGAGCTTTGTCTGAGCAGCTTGGTACATCGGCAGAGGTCGTCGTCGTCGCCGGACATGAGCTGCTCTGGCATTCGAAAACAGATCATCCAAACCCTGATGTGTTAATTAGAGCGAATGTCGGCTTCCGGCGTTCTCTCTATGAGTTGGATGCGTTATCCCAACTCTATTTAAGTCGATTGGACTGGAACGAACTCGAATCGCGCTTTTACACAGACGGGTTCTTTGCTACAGGGAACGATGTTGACCAACAAACACGCCGGTTAACAGCAAAAGCGGTAAAACAACAGTTGGACTCAGTAAAAAGTCAAATCTTTGCGGCTGATATGGCAGGTAACCATATGGGTATACGTCGCTTTGCTACCGTGGTTGAAGACCCCGATGGCAAGTTTCTGCATTTGTTGACGCTTGCAGAACCTGTTGGCGATCTGGCAAATGAAAAAAAACATATCAAGCGTTATCGCGACGCGCTGCTTGAAGCTCGCGACGGACTGACAGAGTTGGTACGCAGTGAGAATCACGAGTACAGGCCGCGTCCGAAGCACCATGTATTGCCACAACGGGGCGGCTAGCCCTACAAATACTTTACCTTCTGGAGGAGATAAAACGTATGAAGAAATTTTTATCAACCATGATCTCAGCGGCCGTATTGGTGGGTGCTGCGGGCACATCGACCATAGTGAGCGCGGCAGACGAAGTGAATGTTGTCATGTTCGGCATGCCGTACACCAAAGGGTTGGCTGCACTGGCGGATGACTTTGAGGCGCAAACGGGTATCAAAGCCAACATTGATGTAATTGGTCAAGATGTCTTTGAAAACCGTATAACACTGTCTTTTACCGGTAAGTCAGGAGACATAGATGTTGTGCACACCCCGGTTATACAGGTACAACGGTGGGTCTCTGCGAATTGGTTAAAGCCGATTACAGCAGAAGTTGATGCCATGGCGGTGAAATCAGACATTATGGAAGGTCCGATGGACGCTTATAAAATTAAAGGCGAGCAATGGGCAGTGCCCTATATGGCGGCAACAGGTTTAATGACTTATCGAAAAGATATTCTGGAAGAAGCGGGTGTTGAAGTACCGCAAACCTGGGAGGACATGCTGGCCGTTGCGGCCAAGATCCACAATGACGATACTGCAGCTATTGCCATGCGCGCGGTGCCGGGTCAGGGTTTCAACATGTTTATCTTCCCGATGGTCATGCGCGCCTATGGTGGTAAGTTCTTTGAAGACTACACCGCAGGAGATCTGACACCGGCTATCAATTCGCCGGAAACGCTTGAAGCGTTGAATGTGTATATGAAGTTGCTAAATGAGTATGGGCCACAGGGTGCCGGTAACTTTAACTTTGCTGAAGTTCAGGCTGCAGCTCAAAATGGTCAGATCGCGTTTGCAGTCGAAGGCACTGGTATAGCCGCGTCTTTGGTTGATCCGGAGAAAAGCCAATTTGCAGATAAGACTGGCATCACGTTGCCACCGGGTGGACCGGCTGGTCGTTCGCCAGCTATTGCGGTGCACGGTCTGGGCATACCGGCCTCTGCCAAGAACCCGGAACTATCGGCAAAGTTTATTGAGTGGGCTGTGAGCAGCGAAACCATGACAAAAATCGCGCTGGCACAGCCATTTTCTAATTTTACAACGCAATCTGTGGCAAAGAATGCTGACGTTATCGCCAAGTACTCAAAGATACACCCAGACTTCCTTGCCGTGCAGGCAGAAGCGCTGAATCTGGCAATTGGTCACTACCGGCCATTACTTCCTGAGTGGCCAGCGCTGGGTCAGGCAATTGGTGAAAATATCAATGCCGCTCTGAATGGCCTGATGTCTCCTGAAGATGCATTGGAAGCTGCTGAGCAGGAAATGAAAGATATTCTTGGTCAATAGGTAAAGCTACAAGCGTTGTGTTATGCGTCCGGTATTCGCCACAATACCGGGCGCAATGGTTAAAAATTGCCTGTTAAATGACTGCTAAATCCACAAAACAAGTTTCTGCGACCGCCGATCTGGAACGCGGCTATCGCAATATGGTGCTGCCTGCCGTTCTGGCCGTTGGTATATTTGCCATCGTGCCGTTGGCCGGTATGCTGGCGCTATCGGTTAGTGATTATCATTTATTGCGCGGCACCAATTGGGAATTTGGGTTTAAGAACTTTGTGCGATTGGTTTCCGATAAGCGCTTGATGGGTTCTGTTTACGCCATGGCAGTGTTGTCTTTCTTCGGCGTTACTGCTCAAGTGTTAATTGGTGCAGCGATAGCGGTGGGCTTGAGCAAAATTGTCGGTCGCTGGCGGTTGGGGCGGGTGCTCTTTCTGCTACCTTATGCGGTACCTCATGTGGCGGTTGCGCTTATCTGGTTGTCTCTGTTTACGCCGACCTTGTCGCCGATAAATGCTTTTTTTGATTTATTTGGCGTAACGGTGCCATCGTTTTTAACCACGCAAAATGGTGCTTTGTTTGCCATAGTGTTGGCTGACACCTGGACTAACTTTCCGTTTGCCATGTTAATTATACTGGCTGCATTGCAAGGCATATCGCCGGATCTCGAAGAGGCTGCAGCACTGGATGGCGCAACCCGAATTCAAACATTTTTCTATGTGACACTACCGTTACTGATACCGGCGTTTCTGTTAGTGACGCTGTTTCGTTTTATTGATTCGCTAAAACACTTTCCAATGATTTTTGTCATGACCAAGGGTGGACCTGGCAGATCAACGCAGGCCACTAATTACTATGGCTATATACAAACGTTCCAGAATTCCAACGTCGCCTACGGTGCTGCCATTGCGGTCACGCTGTTTATCGTTGCGGCCATCATCAGTTTTTATGTGGCGAAACTGAATCAGCGGGTGACGTCGTGATCGACAATACTTCTTCGTTTCGCATTAAAAAAGCGTTAGGCACCAGCATGATGTCGGTGCTGGTGTTTTTTGCTGCATTGCCCACGGTCTGGGTGTTGATCATGTCTTTTCGAGAACAGTCTGTCATATTCGAACCCTTCTGGGAAAGCCCGTTGGCGGTCACCTTTGACAACTACCTTGGAATAACCCGTTCTGAATTTCCAAGAGCGCTACTCAATAGTTTTATTTGCGCAGGTGCGTCTACGTTATTGGCGATGATTGTTGGCGTGCCCGCAGGCTTTGCGTTGGCCAAGTCGCGATTGTCAGGCAAATTCTATGCATCATGGACGCTTCTGCTATTGCGTATGGCACCGCCGGTAGGATTCGTTATACCGTTGTTTTTACTCTATGTGAATGCAGGTTTAATCGACTCCTATTTTGGTCTGATCACAGCGTACATGACGCTAACCTTGCCTTTAATTGTGTGGTCAATGTGGAATTCGTTTGCGCAAGTACCCGATGAATTAGTCGAAGCGGCCATCATGGATGGCGCCTCATTAGGTAAAGCGTTCTTGCTGGTCGCACTTCCAGCGGCGCGGCCGGGTGCCGTTGCTGCTGCCATACTTGGTTTTCTGATTGTTTGGAACGATTTTTTTTACGCACTTATCATTACCCGTTCTACAACTGTGACGGCACCAGTGGCTGTTATGAATTTCATTTCTTACGATAGCGTCGATTGGGGTTCTATTGCCGTGGCCAGCATTGCGCTTACATTACCCATTCTCCCGCTTATGGTTATGGCCAATCGGTATATCGTTCAATCACTCTCTGGTGCTGTAAAGGGGTAGTTATGTCAGATCGTCCAAACATTGTTTTTATCCTGACAGATCAGCAGCGCTACGACACTATAGCAGCGCTCGGTTTTGAGTATATGGATACGCCGAATCTTGACAAGCTCACCCGTCAGGGCACAGCGTTTGAAAACATGTACATCACCGCACCCTCGTGCGCACCGTCGCGAGCATCGCTATTCAGTGGTGTTTATCCGCATACCAATGGCGTTTTTCGAAACGATGAACCGTGGAACTATTGTTGGGTTAAGGATCTGGCTGAAGGTGGTTATCACACGGTGAACGTTGGCAAGATGCATACGATGCCAGTCGAAGGGCCTTTTGGTTTTCATGAACGCCATGTGGTAGAAAACAAGGACCGCGATCACCCAAACTTGCCGTTCTATCTGGATAACTGGGATAAAGCTTATTTTTTGCGCGGCTTGCAAAAACCATCTCGCGTATCACAGCGAGAACGGCCCGATTACGACGATCTATTGGGCGCCTGGGTGTGGGAGCATGATGAAATTCTGCATCCCGATGTGTTTGTCGGTCAAATGGCGCGGTGGTGGATCGATCGCTACACGGGTAACGATCCGTTTTTCTTGCAGATAGGCTTACCCGGGCCACATCCACCCTACGATCCAACCCAGGAATACCTCGACCTGTATGCAGACAAAGATTTACCAGTACCCATACCGCCAGATATGGACTCTCAACCTCATGC
>CAKZUP010000176.1 GCA_937922945.1 uncultured Granulosicoccaceae bacterium | reverse complement strand
GATTCGTTTATCAACTGCCCGCAAATAACACCGGTAGCCCCCTCTTCCACACTTTGGTTTAATTGCTCAGCCGTTAATAGACCCGTGCGAGCGATATGACTTTCAGGCCCACAGGTTCCACACGCAAAAATCACTTTGTTGCAACGCTCAATAGCATCGAACTGTTCTTTAACGATATCTTCGTTTTTAAGGCTTTGGGCAAGGCTTGGCTTCGACACCATCAAGGGTACGTGTAGATTTATACATCGCGCACCAAACCGACGGGCTATGGTTGATGTGCAAAGTTCAGCGGCGAAACCGCTTTCGGCACGCCGCGAGCCAACCAGTTGCACAACCGTTACCTCTGGCATGGCAACCCTTGGCGTAAGCTCTGCCACTCTGTAAACATTTTCGCCCCAGGCAACACCCAGATAATCGCCCGGCTCAAGTAACTCGCACAACCACTCGGCTGTCATGCGGCTCACCCTATCTATAGTGAATTTGCCTGCAGTCGGTGCAACGCTTACCGCTTCTAAATCAAAGCGCTCTTTTAAATCCTGTGCTAGCTGGTGCTGTTTGAATATTTCCGGGTCGAGCGTTATACGAACATATTCGCGCCGTCGCGCTTCCTGCAAGTAATTAACAACAGAGGCTCTTGATATGTTCAGTTTGCTCGCAATGGCCGATTGATTTAAACCTTCGTGGTAGTAAGCCCACGTTGTTTGCAAAATGGCCTCTTCAATTTTATCAACCCGATTACTACCCGATGCATCATCAGCGCTGGATTCTGCGCTAACTTTCGAATCCTGCTCCAACTCCATACTATTGGCCTGTTAGATCAGGCAAAAAATTAAGATTAATCATGACTATGCAGGCTTATCGCAGAGGTCGGGAAACATCTTGCACAACGCAGCTTCACTGGCATCGCACACGCCTCTTTCAGTAATCAATCCGGTTACCATTGCATTGGGTGTGACATCGAATGCAGGGTTGGCGGTTGTGGCACCCGATGGCGTTACTGCTACCGTACTGGGAATACCGTTGTTATCAGCGCCATGAATATGCGAAATTTCCTCTGGCGCTCGTTCTTCTATGGGTATTTCCGCCACACCGTCTGTTACGGTCCAGTCGATAGTGGGCGATGGCAGACCCACATAGAACGGAATATTGTTATCTGCTGCAGCCAACGCTTTCAGGTACGTACCGATTTTGTTACAAACATCGCCACGTCGGGTGGTGCGGTCGGTACCAACAATCACCATATCGACTTGTCCATGTTGCATCAGGTGCCCACCAGCGTTGTCCACAATATACGTGTGCGGAACGCCATGATTCTTAAGCTCCCAACTTGTTAGCGCACCCTGGTTTCGCGGCCGCGTTTCATCGACCCAAACGTGAATATCAATTCCTTCATCGTGGGCTCTGTACATGGGCGATGTTGCTGTGCCCCAGTCAACCGTTGCAAGCCAACCCGCGTTGCAGTGCGTCAAAATGTTTACTGGGCCATCGGATTTTTTCTGCTGCTTTATTGCTTTAATCAATTCAAGCCCGTGAGTACCAATACCGTAATTGATCTCGACATCTTCATCGGCAATTTCGTGCGCCAGTGTCAAAGCCTGGCTTGCGCGCTGCTCAACCGGCAACGGCTGCAACAGCGCTTTTGCCCGATTGATCGCCCAGCGCAGATTGATGGCAGTTGGGCGTGTGTCATGCAGAAACTCCGCTGCTTCATCAAGGTGCTTATCGGACGCGTCCAACTTCATCGCCAGCGCCATGCCGTAGGCCGCCGTTGCGCCAATTAATGGTGCTCCGCGCACCCGCATTTCTACAATCGCATTGGCATAATCCTCCATGGTCTCAACCGGCTGCGTTAGAAACTGATGCGGTAGCCAACGCTGGTCGATAATTTCAAGCACGTTTGAATCGGCGTTCCACCAAAGAGATCGATAATGTTTGCCTTGTACTTTCACAGACACTGCTCCTGGTTGAAGCGTTTGGCGATTGCGGTCAAGGCCTCAATCGACTCAAGGCTGTTCGCATTCATAATAAGTTCAACGCCCATTAGAATGTTGCGCGCTTCAAGTGGCGCTCTGACGGCAGTATCCTCAATATCTTCAAAGTCGGCATTGTGTGCCAGCGACAATGTTCTTCTGTGCATTTCAATACCACAAATGCTATACGCATCACGCCACAGATGATCAAGAACAGAGATACAGGCATCGCTTGAACTGTGCCCTTGATCTTCAAATAGGGCTGTTGGATACAACATACCGGTGCGCTCGGTTTGCCATAGTTGCGTAAATTCTTCATTGAAACTTTGCGCTGTTTGTTCGATAACGCCCAGTATCCAATCTTGATAGCGCAAGCAATCTTCAACGGTGCGATGCGCTGGCTGACTAAAATACGCCATAAGGTAATTGGCTATTAACATCCCTATATCGAACCCCATTGGCCCGTACTGAACAAACTCAGGATCGATTACCCGACTCTCGTTCTCGGTAGACATTATCGAACCGGAATGCAAATCACCGTGCAGCATGGTTTCGGTGTTACTGGCAAAACGAGACAACATTCGTTGTACCCGTTGCTTCAGCAATACGTTTGCACGCAACTGTTCAACTATAGGGTCAAGCCCTTCCGTGTGGTGATTCATTTCAGCGTTGAAATAGGGGTCGGTAAATACCAATGCTTCGGTAATGGCCGGGATAGCAACGTTGCCTGCAAACAACGCAACGTCGGCTTTCTTCTGTTCGCTTTGCATACACAGTTCTGAACCACGAAAAGCAGTACGAGCGCAGAACTGGCCAATGGTTTGCGACAGCCCTTCAACGCGTTCGCCCAAAATTAACTTGCGTCGAAGAATAACGTGCGGGCTGAGATACTCCATGATAATCAAAGCCTGCTCGCGGTCGAAATACAACACTTGCGGTACACGACCGGGATCGCGCTGTTGTTGTCGAACCAACGCCTCGTGCTCGTAATAGGCGCGATACAAAGGTAATGGCCAACTGTCTCCAACCAGTCGAACATAAGGCAAAGCTTGTTTGACAATCACAGTGCCGCCTTGCCCTGAGACAATAAACACCAGGTTCAGATTGCCATCGCCGACTTCCTGAACCGCCCACTGAGCAGAATCGTCACCCACCTCATTCGCCATCACAGCCAGTGAGCCAAGCCTGTCGGCCAATGAATCCGTTGTGAGAGCCTGATAGCTGTTATCTGTGGCCATGTTTTACCCCCGAAGCATGCTGGTTTTATCGTATTCGGCGTATGCCTGCAGTCGCCATTCTTGCACAAGTTATTATTTTGTCAAAGGGATTGACAATTGCGTAGTTCAAGTCGAATATTGTAAGCAATTGGCTACCCGGAACTGTGTGTGGAAAGTCCAGCGCTGACAATTGGCAGCATTACCAAGTCTTTCGGTTCCAACAGCGTCTTGCTGGGAATCGATTTGGCATTGGCGCCTGGCGAAGTCACCGTACTCATGGGCGCTAACGGCGCCGGAAAGTCCACGTTGGTGAAAATCATTTGCGGCGTTTATCAAGCCGATGGCGGCAGCATGAGCTTAGCCGGCCAACCCTATCAACCCAGAAACGCTGCCGAGGCCATTGCCGACGGGGTCGTCACTGTGCATCAGAACATAGACGATGGCGTTATTCCCGATCTTGATGTAGCAAACAATCTGTTACTCGATCGACTGACTCAACGCGATGCGCCGCTGTTTGTACGCGAACGCACAATGAGAAAAGAAGCCAAGCAACACGCCGACGCCATGGGAATTACGGTGCCGGTTACGGCGCGCGTTGCCGATCTTGGCATTGCCGATAGACAAATGATTGGTATAGCCAGAGCCATGGCACGCGCGCCAAAAGTCCTGATACTCGATGAACCAACATCATCGTTGTCGTCTCAGGAATCCAAACGTCTGTTTAACCTTATAGATCGCCTGCGGGATCAAGGCGTGGCCATTCTCTATATTTCTCATCGCATGACAGATATTCGCCGCGTTGCCAACCGGATTATTGCCATGCGCAATGGCAAAGTGGCCGGTGTGTTCGAAGGCGACAACATAGACTACGAAGCTGCCGTTACCGCCATGCTGGGGCATAGCCTGAGTGATGTAACTTTACCCGCGGTTGAGCGAGGCAAGCCGGTATTGCAAATCAGTGGCATGCAACTGAAGCCCGACTGGCCCGCATTCGATTTAACAGCGCATGCAGGAGAGGTTATCGCGGTAACCGGCTTACTTGGCAGCGGTAAAAGTATGTTGGCCAGCGCGATATTTGGTACGCGCAAACCACACAGCGCAAACATGAGCATCGACGACACGCCGTATCTACCCACGCATCCGCAAGATGCAGTTGAGAGAGGTGTATTCATGTCGCCCAAAGATCGTGGCAATAATGCCGTTGTTGGCGCATTCGACATAGCGAACAACATGACAGTGCCTTTCCTTTCAGCTTTCAGTCGGTTTTCATTGTTAAGCGGACGAAAACAACGCGAAGCAGCTCGGCGCATGATTGATGATATTGGCGTGGTCTGCCAATCAGATGCCGATGGCATAGGTACGTTATCCGGCGGGAACCAGCAAAAAGTCATGATCGCGCGGTGGCTGTTAAAGGAGTGCCGGGTTCTGTTACTCGACGAACCGTTTCAAGGAGTCGATTTAGGCGCACGTCGCGATATAGGAGAATACATTCGCAACACAGCACAAGAGCGCGCCACAATAATCTTCGTATCTGAAGTCGACGAAGCTCTGGAAGTTGCTGATCGAGTGATTGTCATGAACGAAGGGGATATCACCGGCGATCATACCAACCAGCAGCTCGACGTTTCTCTTCTACTTTCACAAATCACATCTTCACATGCAGCATGACTAAAACACGCAACGACAGACTATTGAATTTTGCGATCCGATACGGGTTCCTGCTACTCATGATAGGGCTCATAATCTATTTCAGCCTTTTCGCTCCCGGATTTGCCACACCTCGATCTGCCGTTTTCATTTTGCAATCAGTCGCACTCACCGGCATTCTGGCGCTCGGTGTTACGTGCACGTTAGTCGTAGACGGGTTTGACTTATCCATCGGTTCCGTTGCCACCTCGGCATTAATGCTATCCGCCTATTCCATGGTTATTCTTGAACAGTCTGCGCTGGTGGCAGTGCTTCTGTGTCTATTCATGGGTGCATTTATCGGATTAATCAACGGACTGTTAATCGTTAAATGTCGAGTACCTGATTTACTCGCCACATTAGGCATGATGTTTTTACTGATTGGATTGCAGCGCATCCCCACGCAAGGTAATTCTATTGCTACCGGCATGAGCCTGCCAGATGGAAACGTAGCAGAAGGCACGTTCTCCGCCGCATTTCTATGGATTGGCCGACACCGTTTCGATGTGGTGCTCGAACGGCTTGTACCCGTTCCGGTTATTGTCTTTATTGTTCTGGCCGTTGTTATATGGGCCTTTCTCGGACTCACCAGGCACGGTCGCCTTATGTATGCAATCGGTTCGAACGAACGGGCAGCCACACTTGTCGGCACTAACGTTAACCGTTACAAAATTGTGGCCTATATGATTTCAGGCGTTATGGCCTCTATCGGTGGAATCCTGCTCGCCGCAAGACTTGGAAGGGGCGATATAGCATCGGGTAACAACTTACTACTCGACAGTGTGGCAGCCGCACTCATTGGTTTTGCGGTGCTTGGTGCATCCAGACCCAATGCATTCGGTACGGCAATCGGTGCCTTGTTTGTTGGCATCTTGCTGCAAGGACTCACAATGATGAATGCACCGTACTACACACAAGACTTTGTAAAAGGCGCAGTGCTTGTGCTCGCGCTGGTGTTTACCTTTTACCTGGCATGGCGTAAAGGAAATAGCTCTGAAGCTTAATCAAACTATAAAAGCGCGCCACTATTCAAACCACTAACAGGAGATATTCACATGTTCAGACGTTTTTTTCTCAAATCACTGTGTGCCGCAGTAGCATTTGGTACATCCGGGCTGGCTATAGCCGATATGCCCAAGCCGTTTGATAACCCCGGCGACGTGAAGATTGCGTTGGTGCGGTATTTATCAACCGGCGATTTCTTTCAGTCTTATCTTGCTGGCGTTGAATCACAGGCGGCTGCATTAGGTGTTGATTTAAGAGTGCTCGACAGCAGACAAGATGCTGCTCTACAGGCCGACATGGTAGATCAGGCGATAGCCCTCGGTGTCGATGGCATCATCATTCAACACGGTTTAACCGAATCAATGAAGGAAGCTGCGCAGCGAGCGGTAGCTGAAGGCATTAAAGTCGTGGCGTTCGACGTGAACGTTGAGAATGAAGCCATTCCGCAAGTTGAACAATCAGACTACATGCTTGGAAAATTGGCGCTCGAGCAAGCGTTAAAAGATAACGGTGATTCGTTCACAGCAGGTTATGTGTACGTAGCCGGTATTGCACCTCTTGATCGTCGCGACAAAGCGTGGCGGGATGTCAAAAAAGCCAACCCGGGTATTACGGAAGCGGCCATGTTCGGTACACTCGACAACCCTATCGCCAACTCGGTTGCGAATCAGGCTCGATCGGTACTGCAAGCGAACCCAACCATCAATGTGGTATTCGCGCCTTATGATGAGTTTGCAAAAGGCGTTAAAATTGCCGTTGATGAAGCAGGCTTAACCGACGATATTGATATCTATTCTGCCGATGTATCAACTGCCGATATCTCTGCCATGCGTGAACCCGGTTCGGCCTGGGTTGCAACCGTTGCAACTAACCCTGCGGTAGTTGGTGAGGTTAGTGTACGCACATTGGCATTAATGCTGGCAGGTGAAGACCCAGGTGCGCAAGTTATTGTTCCACCCACATTGATAACCCAAGCGTTCCTGAACGAAAAAGATATTAAAAACATGGACGACCTGGGTAATAAAATGCCTCAGTTCCAGCATGCGGATGTATCGGTAGCCGACTGGATACCTTTGCCAAAACGCTGAAACAGCACCACACTGCATTGACTAAACAGCGCAGAGGGAATCATCACTATTCCCTCTGCGCCAATGTTGCGAACGTGTGTTGCGAACGTGTGATACAAACATATTCAATCTCGCCAGATTTTCTCTAAGCGCATCAAAATACGACCCATCTCAAATTCCACCTTCCACGCAATAGCCCAAAATAGTTGAAACTTGCCACACACTCCGGTGTCGTAGTGTTGTTGGCGCTAGACTATGGCATTTGCCTTTCACATTCGCGCAGTTACACTACAGCCTTACTTCAAACTACACCTAAATGATTTCAGCAACACCCACGCCCAACCAGCATCAGCAGAAGATACGCAGCATTACGTTGTTAATTATTGCTGAAATACTGGCAATGAGTTTATGGTTTGTGTCTGCAGCCATTCTGGGTGACATGAGCCGCGAAGCTGATTTAACACCCGGCAAACAAGCGGCTTTATCGTCAGCTGTGCAGGCAGGCTTTGTTATTGGCGCGCTACTCTCCGCCACGCTTGGCATTGCTGATCGCTACGAACCCCGTTTGGTGTTTGCGTTTTTTTGTCTGGTTGCGGCAATCGCCAACGCATTACTGTTAGTCAGCCCAATTGGTGGGTGGATTGCCATTACTCTACGAGCCATTACCGGGGCGGCACTTGCTGGTGTTTATCCTGTTGGAATGAAAATAGCCGTTGGCTGGGGACAAAAAGATCGTGGTTTGCTGGTCGGTATGCTGGTGGGCGGATTAACATTGGGTTCGGCATCACCTCACCTGCTTGCTTATTTAGGTGGTGCACAATGGCGAACAACCGTTATTATCGCCTCGGCACTGTGTGTTATCGCTGGCCTTATCGTACTGGCCGTTAATAATGGTCCGTTTCACGTAAAGTCTGCAAAGTTTAACCCCAGCGTAATTACTCAGGCTTGGACAAACACATCGATTCGTCGCGCCTATGGCGGTTATCTAGGCCACATGTGGGAGCTGTACGCCATGTGGAGCTGGATAGGGGTAGCGTTAGCCTTAAGTTTTACACAGCAAATGCCAGCAGATGCCGCAACTGAATTTGCCAAGCTCATGACGTTCATCATTATTGGCAGTGGTGCAATCAGTTGTGTGATTGCCGGCTGGGTTGCCGACAGAATTGGCAAGGCCGAGCTAACTATCGTTGCCATGGCATTCAGCGGACTAAGTGCTATCGCTTTTGCTTTCACATTCGGTGGTCCGGTATGGATAACCGTGGTGGTATCACTTATCTGGGGTATAAGCATTATCCCGGATTCTGCACAGTTTTCTGTGCTGGTTGCCGACTACGCGCAAAGCGATCAAGCGGGTTCATTACTGACTTTCCAAACCGCGCTGGGCTTCGCTTTAACTATAGCAACCGTTCAGCTAACACCGGTTATAGCGTCAGCAGTTGGATGGCCTGCCATGGCTTGTTTGTTGGCCCTGGGCCCCGCGTTTGGTATTGCCTCTATGTGGGGGCTGCGAGCCAAGCTATCAAAATGAGACGATTTTAATAGTGGCCTATTAATAAATCTACTGATTCACGGTTAACACCCCAGATAACGCGTAAATAATGTTTATGCGATAACAACATGGCCTTCCGGTAAGTTTGCTGGTTCGTTCGCCCGGGTTCAGATAAACTGAAGCTGCAAGATCAGGCAACCGAACACGTAATGATAAAAACACAACGCCGTATTCGCATCCGAGATTTCAAGCGTGTTCTGAGCTTACTACTCACAGCCATTGTTTCCATCGCATTTATACCTACACCGTTATTCAGCGCCGAATACCAGTACTCGTATCCCATACATGGAACGACAGTACAAGAGCTCATGGAGCAAATTAAGCAACAGAGCCACAGCCCGGATGGCGCCTTTGGTTACACCGAACTGAAAACGCATGTGGGCTGGACAGCGATAGTCGAACCCGATGGAAAGTGCACTGTTGAAACCGTCGATTTCTCGTACGACATCAGCATTTACATGCCGGATTGGGTCAATAAGCACTCTGCCAAGCAATGCCTGCAGGACAACTGGGATACCGTGTGGTATGAAATTCAGATCCATGAAGAGCAGCACCGAAATTTATACCGACTACTGGATGTCAACGATATCAATCAACGAATTATGGCTATAAAACCGCGCAGCTCATGCAATGATCTTGAGTTGGCCATCAATTCTGAAATTGAAAAAATACTGGATGCCAACGATAAGCTACATGATTATTTTCATGCTGCGAATGCGCCTGCCACCATTTGGGACTGCTAAGTTATACCAGCAGAACATATCGGCATGTGCCCTTCACACCTTATCGATAAATGCCTGCCATGTTGAATCCAGTAACGCATGGCCAGATCCATCCAAGCGCATCGCCACAACCGTCATCGAAACCGATGGCAAACTCTCATCTAATCTGATCAACTCCTTTCTCTCAACTGCGGGTAAGGCCAAAGAAAGCGGCACCCACGCCAAACCAATACCAATACACGAAAACTGCAATGCGGCAGTGGTTAGCGCCGTTTCTGCCGTCCATTGAATGTTGATCTGTTCATTGAGTTGCGGCTGAATAAATCGGGACAAAACATCGCCAAGAAAAACCGACTGAGGGTATGCGATAACACGGATAAACCCTTCACTCAGCTCCTGTTTGAATTGAGCTAGTTGCTCTGATGCAATTACCGGAACCAATGGCTCTTTGAGTAATTCGATGGTGTTTACAAACGGATCAGAATCAACGGTGTTTTCACCAGCCATTTGATAGAACAGCCCTATGTCAGCTTGATGGCTGAACAGCAGCGAATAGCAATCTTCCCGATTTGCTGAACGTAAACGAACTCTTGCTTGTTTGTCGACCACAACCGATTTAATCAGTTGCGGCGCTATGGCTGTACTAATGGCATGCTGACTGACAATAACCAACTCACTTTGTCGCTGAGCATCACGACCTAACTCTCTTTGCAGCGCATGCAAGGCTTGCGATGCCTCCCTGAGCTTTGGCACAGCATCGAGTACGTTTTTCTTCAGTCGAATGGGTTTGTGTGAGCGATCAATAAGCTCTGCACCAACAGATCGCTCAATGGCGCGGATACGCCGGGAAAAGGCGGGTTGCGATAAAAACCGCATATCGGCAGCGTCACTCAAAGAGGCTGCATCGGCAATAGCAATCAAATCGTCAATCCAGTCAAGCTTCATATAGGCGTATCATTACATCTTAATATGCACATTATGCATATTAATGTCGTGTTTTAGCAATTGCCTACTGGATTCGAACCCATTAAGGTATAAAAAACACATGAACCGGAACCTTTATGCATCTATCACGTTTTCCGCGCGTGCACCTTGCACACCTGCCCACGCCACTGGAGCGTCTTGATCGACTGAGCAAGGAACTCGGAGGCCCGGAAATCTGGATAAAACGCGACGACTGCACCGGTTTGAGCACGGGCGGCAATAAAACCCGAAAGCTGGAATTTCTGATGGCTGAAGCACAAGCACAGGGTGCGCAGTGCGTTATGACACAAGGCGCGACTCAGTCGAACCATGCACGGCAAACGGCTGCTTTCGCCGCCAAGCTTGGCATGGATTGCCATTTGTTGCTTGAAGACCGTACCGGCTATACTGAACAAGCTTACCGGCACAGCGGCAACGTTCTACTTGATGTTCTGCACGGAGCAACCACTGAAACACGCGAAGCCGGGTTAGACATGAATGCAGAGCTTGAAGCGGTTGCTGATGAACATCGCGCCCAAGGCAAATCGGTTTACACCATTCCTGGAGGTGGATCGAATCCAACCGGCGCACTAGGCTATGTTAATTGCGTTCTTGAATTGCTGCATCAGGTGAACGAACAATCACTGCGTATCGATCACATCGTTCATGCCACCGGAAGCGCCGGCACACAGGCAGGCTTGGTGGTCGGATTAAAAGCGATGAACGCAAATATCCCGTTACTGGGCATTGGTGTTCGCGCAGCAAAAGAGCAGCAGGAACTAAACGTGTTTAACCTTGCGAAACTCACAGCAGATAAACTTGGGTGTAGTGGCATTGTTGGCCGTGAAGATGTCGTTGCCAACACAGACTATGTTGGTGAAGGTTATGGCTTACCAGCTAAGGATACAATTGAAGCTATCACTATGTTTGCCCAACTCGAAAGTATTTTGCTCGACCCTGTCTATTCTGGAAAAGGCGCAGCTGGCCTTATCGATTTAATTAGAAAGGGTCACTTTAAAAAAGGCGAACGGGTTATTTTTCTTCATACTGGTGGGTCGGCTGCCTTGTTTGGTTACACACATCTTTTGTAACACTAAGGCTGTGCAGTAAACTTAACCAACGTAACCACATTTGTACTGCGTTGCGGTTTTATGTGTTAGCAACGCTGGATTAACGAAACAGTTACCAAACTGGTTCATCTATAAAATAGGAGTGAGAATTATGAGTAAAAAATTCAAGTCGGTAGTGCTCGCAAGCGCACTGCTTGTTGGTAGTGGCAACGCCATGGCAGAAAGCGTCAACATCGGCGCTCCCGCATGGACAGGCGCACAAGCCATTGCACACCTTATTCAGGAAATTGTTGTAAGCAGAATGGGTGGTTCCGCAGAACTCATCCCGGGAAACAACGCAGCCATCTTTCAGGCGATGGACGCGGGCAAAGGCGACATCGATGTTCATCCGGATGTGTGGTTACCCAACCAGCAAACGTTTACCGATAAATACGTGGAAGGCGCTGGCACGGTCACATTGAGCTCTAATAGCTACGAAGGCAAGCAGAGCTTTTGCGTTTCGAAAGCGTTTTCTGAAGAAAACGGCGTGACATCCATTTTCGATTTAGCCCGTCCCGAAATCGCGAAGCTGATGGATAGCGATGGCAACGGTAAAGGTGAAATCTGGATTGGTGCGCCTGGCTGGGCATCGGCCAACGTAAATGAAGTAAAGGTGCGGGATTACGGCCTTATGCCTTTTATGGAGCCAATTCGTGCCGACCAGGCTGTCATGACAGCGCGCGTTGGAGATGCGATTAAAAAAGGTGAAGGTTATGCCTTCTATTGTTACTCACCTCACGCCATCTGGTTCCAACATGACATTGTGCGTCTCGAAGAACCTGCATTCGACGCGGAAAAGTACATTGCGCTACAACCATCAGACGATCCTGACTGGTTTGAAAAGTCAAAAGTCATGACAGAAGATGCATTGAAGAACGTACAAATCGCGTATTCAAACTCATTGTCAGAACGCTCTCCCGCGATTGCCGATTTACTGGCTAATATTGCACTCGATGGCGAGACAGTTAGTGGCTTTGCATTTGAAATCGAAGGTGGCAAAGACGCTGCAACGGTTGCCAAAGAATGGGTTGCTGCCAACGCTGATCGCGTTGATTCCTGGTTAGGTCTGTAAACCGTCAGTTATACCGAACGAGCATCGACCCTGAGTATGGCAACATGCCCAAGGCTCGATGCTCGTTGCTCTCTTTCAACTTCAACATTGAGTTAGCCTGCCAACCGTGAGCGATTCTCCTGCCATATCCATTACCGATGTCTGGAAAATTTTTGGTAACGATGCAAACAACGCCTTAGCAGACATCAGGGCTACGGGTATCGGCAAATCAGAAGTACTCGATAAATATAACTGCGTAGTTGGTGTGGCCGATGTCAGCTTTGATGTACAGCCTGGCGAAATTTTCTGCGTGATGGGTTTATCCGGCAGCGGAAAGTCAACACTGGTGCGACACATCAACCGGTTATTGGAACCCACAGCAGGCTCTATCGTTGTGAATGGATCCGATGTTATGGCGCTATCGCCCGATGCATTGCGACGCTATCGAAACGAGCACATTGCCATGGTGTTTCAGAACTTTGCATTAATGCCACATCGATCAGTGCTGGACAACATTGCACTGCCTCTGGAAATTCGGGGCATTAACAAAAACAAACGCCTTGAAATCGCGAACAAAAACCTATCCATGGTGGAGCTCGATGGCTGGGGTAACAAATTCGCGCATGAGCTCTCCGGTGGCATGCAACAACGCGTGGGTCTTGCACGTGCGTTAGCTTCCGACCCGGAAATTCTGTTAATGGATGAGCCGTTCAGTGCACTCGACCCATTAATAAGAAGACAACTGCAAGACGAGTTCATGAAGCTTTCGTCTGTAATGAAAAAAACCACGGTGTTCATCACTCACGATCTTGATGAAGCAGTGCGCATTGGCGATAGAATTGCCATTATGCGCGATGGACGCGTTGTACAAATTGGCACACCCGAACAAATTGTGATGAACCCTGCAGACGATTACGTTTCAGAATTCGTTGCAGGTATCTCTCGTTTAAAAGTCGTACGCGCCCATGCAGTGATGACACCATGGACTACAGAGTCATCATCGATGGTCTCTGCCAACACACCAACATTCACTAGTGATGATAATTTGAGCGACCTGATTACCGCTGCCATCAACCACGAAGGCGCGCTGCTGGTTGTCGATGATACGGGCAATAGCATTGGCACCATCGATAGGGCAAACCTTTTGCGAACTGTTATAGAAGGCACGGAGACATCATGACCCCAACCGAGCCCAATACCGACACCAATGCCGCCAGCACAGCCGCGAGCCGAAAAGATATGATCGGTACCGGCAACGCATCGACTCATAGCGATCGAGAACTGCTTACCGAGTTTGTTGAAACCAATCCTGATTACTACGAACAACGGTTTAATAAAATCGGCGCAAAAACCGGTTTTGCATTCACGTTCAATTTCGCAGCCGCCTTACTTGGCCCCATCTGGTTCGGTATGCGCAACCTGTGGAAGTGGGGTTTACCGTTCGCCATTATTGAAGTGTTCGCCTACATTCAAATTGTGCGCGGCTGGTTTGGCGACTTAGGTGCAGAAGCACGCGATCGTATATCGCAAATAGAAGGCACACTGGCATTTCGTAAACAGCAACTTGCTTCAGCGATTGAGAAACAAGCTGATAACGTTAACGTCTTTGAACGCGCCATAGAATCGTTGGAAAAAGCCATATC
The DNA here is from genome assembly GCA_937922945.1 of uncultured Granulosicoccaceae bacterium. Lineage (GTDB taxonomy): Bacteria > Pseudomonadota > Gammaproteobacteria > Granulosicoccales > Granulosicoccaceae > Granulosicoccus. The sequence goes on along the minus strand of CAKZUP010000176.1, from coordinate 1,810 downwards.
CGATATACAGCTCGAAGTGGTTGCCGCGCAGGAAGCAGGCTCTGGCATTGCGCTGTTTGGTGTTGCATTACTGGCCGTTATAAAACTGATACAAGGCGTTATTGCAAACCCTGCATTGGAGAAACGTTACTTTGCGTGGCTATCGGACAAAAGCCTGCCGTCCGGTCTTACGCCGTTTCGTACCTGGAGTAGCGCCGGGTTTGTGCTACTCATTACGTTTGTCACCGTGTCTCACTACGCCTTTCCCGGTAAATTCAGCATGCTGAATTCGTTCCCGACAACCGATGCCATTCGCCGCACTGCCATTACCTGGGTAGAAACTTTGTTCGACTGGCTTACTGAAAAAGGCGATTGGCTGTTCACGTTAATAACCAGAGGAATTCGTTGGGTGCTGGACAATCTGGAACTCATCTTTGTGGGTACACCGTGGATCGTTGTTGCCAGTTTTATTATTTTACTCACTGCGCTTTCAGCCGGGAAACGCGCAGCGATTTTTGCAATGGCTTTTCTGGCCTACATGGGCATACTGGGATTCTGGGAAAAAGCCATGACAACGCTTGCGCTACTCGGCACCGCTGCCATGCTCAGCATTATTATCGGCATACCACTTGGCATGTACTGCGCCAGACGACCACGAGTGTATTCGTTCATACGACCCATTATGGATTTCATGCAGACCATGCCAGCCTTTGTTTTCATGATTCCGGTTATCGCTTTCTTTGGCACGGGTAAGCCCGCGGCTGTTGTCACCACCATGATCTTTGGTGGCACCCCCGTGGTCAGGCTTACTGTACTTGGTTTGCGCGGTGTACCAGAAAGCATTCGCGAAGCCGCCATTGCCTATGGTGCGTCGAAATGGTACCTGCTACGCAAAGTAGACCTACCCCTTGCCGCACCATCGATACTGGCGGGCATTAACCAAACCATTATGTTGAGTTTGGCCATGGTGGTTGTTGCATCGCTTATCGGCGCAAAAGGGCTCGGCGAAGACGTTCTGGAAGCCTTGCAATACGCAAGCGTAGGTCAAGGCATACTGGCAGGTTTTGCCATTCTGTTCTGTGCCATGATTCTCGATAGAGTGGTTCAGGGTAAACGTCAATAGTGACTTGCATTGTTGGCATTTAGCCATCTATACTCGCCACAGGCAGCGATGGCGTCTCTGCCACACAGCCCGGCTGTGATTAACACCATTTAGTCCTGTACGCCCGGATAGCTTTCCGGGTAAGAAACTCAATCGTTTACCTGGAACCTTCTGGAGATAAACGATGAGCCAATCATCTATAGAACGTCCGCATTTCTTTGAATTTCATAACGGCGAAAAAGCCACCCTACCTTTTTCTGAATCTGAGTACCAACAACGACTCGCTAAGTTGCAAGCGACCTTATCAGCTCAAGGTATCGATGCAGTTGTACTCACTTCCATGCACAACGTGGCCTACTACACAGGCTTTCTATACTGTGCGTTTGGACGCCCTTATGCAGCGGTGGTAACTGCATCGGGTGTGACTACCGTTTCAGCCAACATTGATGCGGGTCAACCCTGGCGTCGATGCTATGGCGATAATCTGGTATACACAGATTGGCATCAAGGTAACTATTGGCGCGCGTTAAAAAAGCTTATTGGCGATGCAAAATCGATTGCAGTCGAAACCGATCACATGGTGCTCGACAACCTCGAACAACTCAAAGCCACCTTTCCCGGTGCGGCCATTTCAAGCATTAGCCAAGACACCATGCAACAACGCATGGTTAAGTCTGCGGAAGAGATAAAGCTTATTACGCAGGCTGCAGCCATTGCAGATATTGGCGG
>CAKZUP010000175.1 GCA_937922945.1 uncultured Granulosicoccaceae bacterium | reverse complement strand
TGTCGGGTTAAACCGACCGGGGGTTCGAATCCCTCACTCTCCGCCATTTCCTGCAGTATGCAAACCCAAATTAAGAATAAAACTCAAAGGCTCTAGGCTCTACCCAGTAAACGGGGGATGAGAAGCCCAAGTTGGCTTTATCTCATAATGATTCCCACCCGTTAACCGGGCATCAGGTTTCTTGATACCTGCTTATTATCACCATTCCTGCTTCACCATCCCTAGAGCACCACACCGGGCGATAAGTCTCTCTGTCCTCGAACTCGATTGAATTGATTGCTATCATGATTTACGCACTGAGGAAGAAACAATTGCCATAGGAGTGAACAGTCTTGATTACTTTAAGCCGACAAAATACAACGTATTATTTGGCTCGAGCATTGATGCCGGCGCTGCTTCTCATGGTTTCGGCATGCGGAGGCGGAAGTGGAAGTGACAATGGACTTGAAACTGGGGTTGAAGATGATGGTGTTGTCCAAAATACTGAAACTGTCACCGTAGGTGACGCTGCAACCTACAGTGATATCACGCTGGATTTGAACCGCGTCATTGGCGACGATGAGCGCGCTGCGGTAGATCAGTACGGTGTCTGGTTTCCTGAGGCGATAGTCGTTCCTCCGAAAATTGCTAACGGTGGCCTGCCGGGATGGTATGACATCGGCACCGATGATTTCAGTCGTTATGTTCACCCCAGTCGTTCAGTGCCCTTACTCACAGACCCGCACTTTTTCCAGTTTCGAGAAAATGCAGCCGATTACAACAATAGTCTGGAAGAGTTGTTGCGACATGTTGAAGATCAAATCGGTTTTTCGCTGAACTCCGACGCGTTCATCGAAATAGAGGCTTATGGTTATGTATTTGGAGACACGCTGCGTGCTGGGTTTAATTCTGTTGTTTTCAACGGTGCCAATATCGACTGGTTTGTCGATGTTCTGTCAATGGCTGATGGCAGTGTCATAGTCAATGTTTTCTATGCAACAGAGGCTGTCTTTAGCAGTTGGGATGGAATACTGATGCCGTTGGTTTTTAATGACTACGTGACGGACCCAGGAATTTTTGTCAATCGCGATGTTTTTCTGGCTGGTACAGATAAGCAGAAAACAGATTTCTACTCCGCGATGGTTAATACGCGGGTGATGAGCGATTTTGGAAGTTTTGTCATTTTGTCAAATGCTGCTCAACAAGCAATGGACAACGCCGTGACCATCTCAGAATGTGCCGCAGCCAGTAATTGTACAATTTCTTATGTTAATGGAAGAGCGGTCAGTAACTATGGCTAGACCAAGATAACTCTCCGAAACTGCTCCAGCTGAGTGGGGATCAATAAATAAAAACGCTGCGAGCCTCGTAATCAGAAGCTCACAGCGGGCAAAGCTAACCATCACCATTCGACTGGGCAATTTGAATAAATTTAAGTCGGTCGTCTATTTCGCATGAAACACAATCGGCCACATAAAATCCAGCGGCTTGAATCCATCTCCTAAAACAAGATTAGGTTTTGATGGATCAGGGTTTACTCCGTTGTATTCGGGTGTTAAAGCCCCCGTGGGAACGGTGAACGGGAAATAGGTTTTGGTTTTAGGGTTAATAGCAGCGGTGGCGTGGCAGGCATGGCAAGACGCTTCGAAATGAGTCCAATATCTAGGTTGGGCAGTGTTTGGTGCACCCGCAAAATCCTCCATGTCTGTATGTCCGAGGATGACGGGTGTTTCCCCGGCGCCGTCGACTGTGTAGCGGATCTGGGTGCCGTTTGGAGCATAATTTTCAAAGCCGAATCCACTGACACCACCTTGTTGTAGAAAAGCTGCTATTTCAGTCAGGAGAAGTGGAGCACGTTGAGTAATAAGGTTTTCGCGCACGTGAGCGATGCCCGGGTTATTGTTAAATTCGAATGTCGTCCAGAACCAGCTTGGGTTCTCTGAATAAAACAGATCTGTCCCGGTGGGTGCGGGCTGCATTTTTGCCATAATATGCATTCCGCGGAACCAGTATGCACCTGACTTAAAGTTGTATGTCAGAGCGCCATCAGGCGCACTGCCGCCATCAGGGACGCGCAACCATGATGCCTTTATTTCAACTGAGCCAACAGGCATCTGAACATCATTTCCTGCATTGAGATAGTCGATGACACCGCTTTTGGTGTTTAGTTTTGCGGTGCTCGTTATGTAGTTAAAGGCTACCTCATTACGCGTCACTTCCTCGTTCGCGCTGTTGGGGCTGTTGGGTTGGTTTACCAAAACCTTGCCAGCCAGCAAACTCTGCTTATCGGTTACAGGCTGCAGATCGTCCCGGTTGGTATTGTTAAACGTAAAGCTTGGTCTGCTAACGAAAGTGTCGGCATCCGTTGCCCAAGTCATCCAGACTGGTACGCGCCCAGAATCTGAGACGCCGCCTTTGTCCTCTACTAGCTGGTTGGTGCGTACGAAGAACAACCACGCCATAATTTCACGTTGCTCAATGCCGCCAAACGCAAAATCCACACAATCGGCGGCGAATGCTTCATCGCTTTTGGTAACCCAATCCGATGACATACATTCCGCGGCGGCCCAATTGGGGTATGAAAACGTTAGTGCTGCTATTGCGGATAGCGACAACAGATTGAATTTACGTGGCATGGGATTAGCTCCTTAGTATTCGATTTATAACAGAGACGAACTGAGTGCTTGGTGAATTTGAATACCCGCTCCAGTCAAACGAGAACACCTTTTGTACCTACAGCATTTGCAAGGCTAAGTTGTTGTACAGGAAGCGTTTAACGGCGGTCAATTACCCAAGCAGATAGCCATAGTGTGTTTAAGTGATGCTGCTTATGTGAAATATATGCCGACTTGAAAGGGGTATCAAAGAACGGCGATAGTGCATTTAGATTATGTGAAAAACTGGCAAGGGCTAGAGTTGGCAATTAGTTTGAATTGCTGAATTAGCAAGCGTCATCGTTGGTTTAATCTTGGCCGAACCAGTGTTTCCTACTACCCAAACGAACCAATGCAATGTGAAGTTCTGGCTGTTATTATCATCTATATGGGTGAGTTGGAGGAAATAACAATGCTGGATAGACGTCAATTTGTATCTCGATCCATGGCCATCACAAGTGTTGCCTTAGTTAATCCGATGACCATCATTGGCACTGTAATGAGCGGCAAAGCGCTAGCTTCCGATACCGAAATTTATGAGGACACCGTTCAGGTTGGAAAAGAATCTGTGCGCATCGAACTGTTTCCCGGTGTGCCGCTGCACAGAACCAGGGCAAAAGCGGATGAAATGTTGGGGTCGACGTTTTCCGTTTTGATTGACGAGACCGAACTTGTTGAACTCACTCTGGATTCTATTGAGGACTTACCCTCGCGTTTCCACACAGATAATTTTGCGATCGTATTTCATACACATTGGGATACGCCATTATCCGAAAAAACCTATTCGGTCGAGCATCCTGCGATGGGGCAGTTTCTGTTGTACTTACGTCCGTCTACCACCAAAGGTACCAATGGGTTTTACTACGAAGTTACCGTAAGCCATCTAATCTCCTGACCATGTTGCGAAAGTCGAATCGCTGCTCCGTAATCTCAAAGTAAAAAAGACTATCTGTTTTTTTCTATATAACCCAGAAAATCGGGGTTTTCTTCCAGCACTGTAGTTGGGCTGACAACCGGTTGTGGACAGTTATTGTAGCTACGCATAAGGACCGTCGATTTAATGCTTGGTGCATAGCATTTATAGAGAGCGAGTCTGCTGTTGGAGGGTGTTGAGTTAATCCAGCCTAAAAGGGTTTGAGCTTCACCGTTGTTATAATCGCAGGAATTGGTTCTGGGTATGAACTTATTGTCTGAATTACCAGTACGGCAACTAAACAACGGCACCCGAGTATCATTTGCAGCGTTAAACGTGTATAGCCTACCTAATACAGTACGGTTTTTATAGTACTCGGTTCACTCCTCTATCAGACTCGCCTTGAATCCAAACAAAGCCTTCCAGAGAAATATTTGAATGAATCGCTGCTAATTCGGTCACTCTCTGGATTAACTTCTCGATAAAGTCTTTGTATAGTTTCCACCCGTTTTCAGAACTAGCCTCTTCAATCGGATTTGCAAACGGATCCAAGTCGGTATGAAGATTACTGTTTGATTTGAAGTACTTGAAAATATTGAGCATACTAGTTCTAATTGATTGGCTCCAATCGAGCATGAGCTTGTCGGGCAAGAAATGGCCATGAAAAATATTCTTATACTAGAAGGAAATACGGCGAACCTGGTGGCTGAAGCGCATGCGCGGGTGGGGAATACGCCTGCAGGTATGTATCAAAATGCGTTGCTAGCACAGGAACCCAGTGTTGAGTGCTCTATTGTAGCGCCTTATGAAACTACCTTGACCGATCAACATTTTGAAAATGTCACGGGCGTTGTGCTCACCGGTTCCGGTGTGCCTTGG
>CAKZUP010000174.1 GCA_937922945.1 uncultured Granulosicoccaceae bacterium | reverse complement strand
CCGCACGCTAAGAAAAGCGCGGCCAGATTTAGGCAAGCTGACTGATGCGCCAAGCGTGGCTTTCAGAAAAGCCTCGCCGAAGGTTTTGCCGCTTCCCATCACCTCACCGGTCGATTTCATTTCAGGCCCCAGTAGAATGTCGACACCCGGAAATTTTGAAAACGGAAAAACAGATTCCTTTACGCTGTAGAAGCTCGGCCGAGGCACACTCTGAATACCTTGTTGGTCGAGCGTTTGACCCACCATCGTGCGGGCCGCAATTTTTGCCAGCTGAACACCGGTTGCTTTAGACACAAAAGGAACCGTTCGCGATGCGCGCGGATTGACTTCAAGGACGTAAATGTCATCGCCTCTGATGGCGAACTGGGTATTCATTAAACCCACAACGTTTAGCGCCTTGCCCATCCTGGCAACCTGCTCACTTAGCGCTTCGCATTGAACATCACTGAGAGAGTATGGCGGAAGCGAGCATGCTGAGTCGCCCGAGTGGATACCCGCCTCTTCGATATGCTCCATGATGCCACCGATGACAACCCGCTCACCATCGCAAATAGCATCTACGTCCACTTCAACTGCGTCGTTCAGAAAACGATCGAGCAAAACTGGTGAATCATTGGATACGCTCACCGCTTCATTCATGTAGCGAACCAGCTGACTTTCCTGTCGCACAATTTCCATGGCACGGCCGCCTAAAACATAGCTGGGGCGCACCACCAGCGGGTAGCCAATTTCAGCAGCCAGCGCTATCGCTTCTTCCGGCGTGCGCGCCGTGCGGTTTGGTGGCTGTTTTAAGTCAAGTTTCTGCAGAAGCTGTTGGAAGCGCTCTCGATCTTCAGCAAGATCGATTGAGTCTGGCGAGGTACCAACAATGGGTGCACCGGCAGCTTGCAACTGTTCTGCAAGTTTTAATGGCGTTTGACCACCGTACTGAACGATAACGCCCTTGGGCTTTTCAAGATCAATAATGGCCAGCACATCTTCAAGCGTTAAGGGCTCGAAATACAAACGATCGGACGTATCATAATCGGTGGACACTGTTTCTGGATTGCAGTTAACCATGATGGTTTCATAACCGTCGTCGCGTAGCGCCAAAGCCGCATGCACACAACAGTAATCAAATTCAATACCCTGCCCGATTCTGTTTGGACCGCCACCCAGGACCATGATCTTCTCGCGATCAGTTGGTTCAGATTCGCAGACTTGCTCATAAGTTGAATACATGTAAGCCGTGTTGGTTGCAAATTCTGCGGCACACGAATCTACCCGCTTGTAAACCGGCTTAACGCCTAAAGACAACCGTTGTTCACGTACCAAGTTTTCATTAGTACCGGTAAGTATCGCCATACGCGCATCCGATATGCCATCGCGTTTTAACGCCAGCATGTCAGCTGAATTGATGTTCGCTATGTCAACGTTGCGCAATGACTCTTCAGCAACAACAAGCTCCTGTAGCTGGGATAGAAACCAGGGATCAATTTTGCACTGATCGTGAACCTGCTCCAGTGACTGCCCATCACGAAACGCTTCAGCCACATACCAGAGACGGCGATCTTTTGCAGCCCGCAATTCCGTTTCAATGACTTCTTTTCGTTCATCAAGACTGAGACCTTGCGGCAAAATCTCATCTAGCCCGCTAACGCCGATTTCCAAACCGCGCAGCGCTTTTTGCAACGACTCTTTAAAGTTTCTGCCAATGGCCATAACCTCGCCAACAGACTTCATTTGCGTGGTGAGTTGGCTATCAGCTTTCGGAAATTTTTCGAACGTAAAACGCGGTACCTTGGTTACAACATAGTCGATACTTGGCTCAAACGATGCCGGTGTTAATCCGCCGGTAATTTCATTGCGTAATTCATTTAACGTGTAACCAATGGCTAATTTCGCTGCAACTCGTGCAATCGGAAAACCGGTTGCTTTCGAGGCTAGTGCAGATGAACGAGACACACGCGGGTTCATCTCGATGATGATCATCGCGCCATTAGCAGGATTAATCGCGAACTGCACATTTGAACCGCCGGTATCCACGCCTATTTTTCGTAATACGTCTATCGACGCATTACGCATAATCTGATATTCCTTATCGGTTAGCGTTTGTGCCGGAGCCACGGTAATAGAATCGCCTGTATGAATTCCCATTGGGTCAAGGTTTTCAATCGCGCAAATAATAATCACATTGTCAGCACTGTCACGCACCACTTCCATTTCAAATTCTTTCCAACCGAGTACAGACTCTTCAATCAGAATTTCTGTGGTGGGCGACAGACTTAATCCTCGCGAACATATCTCAATAAACTGATCCGGGTTGTAGGCTATTCCACCTCCACTACCACCCATGGTGAACGATGGTCGAATGATGCACGGATAACCTATTTCCTTAATGGCCTTGTTTGCGTCTTCCATGGTGTGAGCAATCATGGCGGTTGGTGTTGCTAAACCAATATCACTCATGGCTTCACGAAACTGATCGCGGTCTTCCGCCATGTCGATGGCTTTCGGGGTCGCGCCAATCATTTCCACGCCGTGTTTTTCCAACACTCCTTCGCGCACCAGATCGAGTGCACAGTTCAGTGCAGTTTGGCCGCCCATTGTTGGCAGGAGCGCATCCGGCTTTTCCCGTTCAATGATGCGTTCAACAACCTGCCAGTCGATCGGCTCAATGTAGGTTGCATCGGCCATATCTGGATCGGTCATGATCGTGGCAGGGTTGGAGTTAACCAGAATGACGCGGCAGCCCTCCTCGCGGAGCGCCTTGCACGCTTGAGCACCGGAGTAGTCAAACTCACACGCCTGGCCGATGACAATCGGGCCTGCTCCTATGATGAGTACGCTGTTTATATCGTTACGTTTTGGCATGACGTTTTAGTATCGATTGTCGTTGTAATGATTGTCGAATTCTACGAACTGTAAGCTTGTGTGCGACTAAACCTCATCACTTAGCTCGCTTTCATTAACACAACAAATTGATCAAAGAGTTCGGCAACATCGTGCGGGCCCGGGCTTGCTTCCGGGTGCCCCTGAAAACTGAAGGCTGGCACGTCTAGCCGGCGGATACCCTGGAGCGTGTTATCAAACAAAGACAGGTGTGTTATCGCGATATTTTCATTCAGCGTATCAGCATCAACGGCGAACCCGTGGTTCTGGCTGGAGATCATCACCCTGCCGGTTGCAGTATCCAGCACCGGATGGTTCGCACCGTGATGGCCGAATTTCATTTTCATGGTTTTCGCATCAGACGCTAACGCCAGTAATTGGTGACCCAGACAAATACCAAAAGTCGGCAGCTTGTCGGCCAGCAAAGCACGGATGGTGTCGATCGCATAAGTGCATGGCTCGGGATCGCCGGGGCCGTTGGATAAAAACACACCGGCTGGCGCCAGCGCACGAATGTCATCAGCGCTTGTGGTCGCCGGCACAACGGTCACCTTGCAACCACGGTCGACTAGCATGCGCAGAATATTCTGCTTAACGCCAAAATCGATAGCCACCACATGCAAATCAGCATCGTTGCTGGATTTTCTCTCACCGTCTAATGACCAGCTGCCTTGCGTCCACTCATAGGTCGCACTGCAAGTGACTTCCTTGGCAAGATCGAGCCCGGCCAATCCCGGAAACGCTTTGGCATGATCAAGGGCAGTGTCGCCTGCTGCATCACCAGTAACAATGCAGCCGGCTTGAGCACCATGTTCACGCAAGTGCCGTGTGAGCGCGCGCGTATCGATATCGCTGATGGCAACAATGTTATTTGCAGCAAGATAGTCAGACAAACTCGCGTTGGCGCGGAAATTACTATGCTGCGTCGGAAGGTCGCGAATGATCAAACCCGCCGCATGAACACTCGTGGATTCAACGTCTTCATCATTGGTGCCGGTATTACCGATATGAGGGTAAGTCAGCGTGACAATTTGCCGCGCATAGGATGGGTCGGTGAGTATTTCCTGATAGCCTGTCATTGCGGTATTGAAGACCACCTCACCGGTGGTTTGGCCGTGCACTCCAATGGAGCGACCGTCGAAGCGAGCTCCGTCGGCGAGTATCAGCGATGCTGGCGTATGCAATGTATTTTTCCCGTAGGCAGAAGGTCAACGACAGGAAAGGCATCCCCGGTTGGTGCGCCTTACCCGCATTAGGTTACGGGTGAGTATGGTACTGGTTCTGGCTTTGTTTTGTCTACCGGTTCAGGCCAGAGAAATAGTCGATAAGCCTGGATTCAATCGCTCACTTAATTGCACGATACAAGTGGATACCGTCGCGTGTTTCACTCTGCACTTGAGCCAGATCTTGCAAGTAAATCAGGTGGGCAAGTGTTTCCCCAAGCGCGAAAGAGAGCTGCTGATGATCAAGTTTTCGCTTGAATAGCAGCGGAAACAGCTGAGCAGCCGTGTGTTCCGTCGTTAAAGCGTGTTGTATCTCACTCAAGCGTTTCTGATGATGATCCAGTAAAAAATCAATTCGCTGATGCAAGCCGGTGAAAGGTAATCCATGCGACGGCAGAACAAGTGTTTCTTCGGGCAATTCACGTAATTTTTCCAAACACGCAATAAAACTGGCCAACGGATTAGCGTCCGGGTTATGCGGCATCCAACTAACATTTGGCGTGATAGACGGCAGTACCTGATCGGCAGCAATCAATATATTGTCATCTGCGCAGTGCAGCATGATCATATCTGGCGAATGTCCCTGACCTGTGAGCACGGCAAACGTGCGACCACCCAATTCAATGGTGTCCCCGGCTCTGAGATACTGGCACTGCGCTGGCGGGCTAACCGTTTTGGCGGTATAGGTATTGCCCACGTGTGCTAACGCATCTATATAGGATTGATCGACGCCATGCGAGCTGTACCACTGCTGATAAATCGATCGATAGGTATCTGCGTCAACGGCATTAAGCTGCTTTACAACGCCCCACTCAATCTCGCTGCTGTACACGCTTGCACCTCGCTCGGCAAACCAGCCTGCCAAACCACTGTGATCGGGGTGAAAATGCGTCACCAATAGCTTGCTTGGCCATCCACGCTGGTTTGCATGCGCGTTCCACAACTCCGTGGTTTCCTTGGTGCTTACCCCAGTATCGATCAGGCAAGAGTCATCATCCGAATACAGATGCCAGCAATTGACGTGATTGAGTGCAAACGGCAGCGGGAGTCGAATCCAATCCAGGCCGTCCATGATGGTTTCTCGCTGGCCATAAGCAGGTGCTTCTGCCCAAGGGAATTGGATGTCGAGTGGATTATGCGAGGACATGATGAAAACTCAGTGTTGTACTGCGCATGATAGGGCTTTTTTTCGTCGAAAGGCTAAAAACGCTCATCCGGCACCGAGTCCTGTTTTTTGAACGTCGCTGAAAACGATCCCGAACAAGCCGATGTAGCCTACTACCTACTCGCACGAACCATTGCAGAATCTGACCCGGAACGCGCCGCTGAATATACGATTAAAGCCGCCAACTTGGGCCACGGTACATCCGAGTGTCTTTTATCGTTCGGATATGCTCACGAAAGAGCCACAGGCGTATCCAGCATGGCGCGTTTCGTACCTCAGCTACCAAAAGATTTTGAAAAGTCGAGACACTGGAGCAACAAATGCAGCAACGGCCCGTTTGCGGGTTATCGCGAACAACATTTCAAGAAATACGAAGCTGCAAAGAACCACAAGGCCTACGCAAAGTCTGCTAACAAACACAGAACATACCTTTCGCAATTTGCAAGCCCTGAGATAGCCGCCAGTGTGGTGGGCGAACTTTGCAAGCTGGGCGCACAGATAAAAGAAATTGAAGATGAATGCGTTATCGTCAGTATTGACGGAGAGTGGGTAGATTACACTCGCGCACCTCCATTGCCAGAGCGCGTTGGAGGACTTGAAGATTTGCTTATGTCAAACGCACGAACCAATTTTAACGGTAAATTTCAAACAGCGCCTGAACCGAAGGTATTCGCCCAAGGACCCCTTGGCAATTGGGCTAGTAGCGCTAATCCAAATGCATCTCTGGAGGCAGTGACTCAACTGGCGATCAAGAATTGCCAAAATAACTGGCGTTACGAAAAATATGGCTCGGCGTGTGAGGTGGTGAATGTGAACGGTGAGTGGGTGAAGTAAAGCCGCAGGCGCTTCCTTCACACATCAGCCAGATCACCCTTATTTTCCAACCAGCGTTTTCGATCGGTTGCGCGCTTCTTCGCGAGCAACATATCCATGACTTTGTTCGTGTCATCACCATCGGCAATCGTCAGCCTGATAAGTCGACGCGTGTCGGGTGCAACCGATGTTTCGCGCAGTTGCAACGGGTTCATTTCACCCAGGCCTTTAAATCGCGTGATAGT
>CAKZUP010000173.1 GCA_937922945.1 uncultured Granulosicoccaceae bacterium | reverse complement strand
AGTTTTTTATCGAACAACGCATTGTGCTCAGCTTCGACTTCCAGTGCCTGCTGCTTTTTAATCTGGTATTGCTCGTAATTGCCGGGCCATTCGCTGAGTTGACCGCGGTCGAGTTCAATAATGTTATTGGCTACGGCGTTCAGGAAAGTTCTGTCGTGGGTGACGAACACCACACTGCAGTTCAGACCGGTTAAATACTTTTCTAACCAGTCAATAGAACCGATATCAAGATGGTTAGTGGGTTCGTCTAAAAGCAGGATGTCCGGTTGTGATACCAACGCACTGGCGAGCAGCACGCGTCGTTTCATTCCGCCGGATAAACCAGAGACATCGGTATCGGGGTTCAGGCTCATGCGCGATATGGTTTCTTCTACTTGTTGCCCAAGTGACCACGCATCTTTCGCTTCAATTTGATCTTGTACGCGTTGCAACTGATTCGCATCGAATGCGTCAACATCAGTTGATAAGCGATGAAATTCAGCCAGTAAGGTGCCTGCGTCCGGGATACCGGCAGCAACCGCCGAATACACGTTGCCAGTGAGTTCTTTTGGTACGGTTTGTTGTAAGTAGGCTGTTTTCAGTGAACTGCGTCGACTCAGTTCGCCTGAGTCGGGTTCGATAAAACCACCAATGACCTTGAGCAAAGTCGATTTGCCTTCACCATTGCGTCCGACCAGCGCCGTGCGGGAGTTCGCCTGAATGGAGAAATTAATTTTATCAAGTACGGGAACTGCGCCAAATGCAACGCTTAATGACTTGGCTCGGATGAGTGCCACAATAAGAATATCTTACGAGAAACCAGCCGCTATTATGCTCGAAATTCAGCTGACTGGTTTGTCTAACTTGGTAAAGTCTGCCCCGATATTAATTACGAATTGGCGCGGTCCTGCTGTGAGCTATAGGAACGACTGACGTGATTGGGGTGAATGTCCAGATAGAAGGTGTTGTAGAGCAATCCGAAATCCTGACCAGGTTGCGTGCTGCGGAACAACTGAAATCGAAAACGGTTTTTAAGCATCGCATCAAAGTTCGCCCAGATGTGTGGGGAGCGCAGTGGCCCGCCGCCAATAAACACGTGAACAACAAACTGAGAATCTGCGATGTAGCCAATGGCCTTGAATCCTGGAGAATCGAAATAGCTTAAAACCATTTCTGAATCTGCGGTAACCAGCTTGCACGCATACGCGCTAATCGGGTGCGTCTCATTACCCGTGCTTTCAACCATTGCCGGTGTCGGAAGAATAACGACGCGCTTGCTGCTTTTAACCGACGCCGAAACCATGTCGATAAGCACCGGTACATCCAAATGCAGATTACCCGGAGCAAGGCGATGAGGCGATGAAATGATCGGGTCGGGCCCCGGCATGCCAGCCTGTTTGAGTAATTCGCTGATACCCATACACAATTTGTGAGGCTTCAGATCGCGTTGTTCTACCATTGGGCGGATAACGGTATTGCGTCTGTCTTCTATAAGCATGCAGCCGTTGCGACTGGCCAGTGCATGCAGATAACGTAAATTTTCGGGCTGCAGTTCAGACATTTCCGGCGGAACAAACAGAGCCAGCTTGCCATTTTTTACGTTAGAGGAAATAACCGTTTTAAGGCTGGGATCGAGCCTTGTGTCGCTCATCCGCATTATGCTGGAGAGCCCGTTTATCCATGAGGCGCTATCTGGTGCAGTGGTTTTTTCGGTTGTTGCTGCCAAAACTGGCCCCTTCGCGTATCAACGGTAGATGCGTTTCGGGAATTTGAAGCGAAATTCGGGCCATGGTTTGGCCCGCCAGCGTTAGTTATGGATGATGTCGAGGTTTAGTCGGCGTTGTCAGAATGAAACTTATGGCTGTTTTTCGTCAAATTCAGCTTGGGTGTGCGCCTTGATAGTGAGCGCGTGTATGGCGCCTGACTTGATATGTTCCTCCAGCACGGAGTAAACCATTTTGTGCCGATTGACCACGCTCACATCCTTGAAAGCATCGCTGACAACAACCGCCTCGAATTTGCTGCCCTCAGCTGTGACCGTGGCCTTGGCCCCGTCTATTTCCTTCTCTACCAAAGAGCTGAAAAAATCCATACGCATTGCATTGCACTCGAAATAGTATTTGAGTCGATTATACCCAATTGTATCCCTCGCACTTCGGTAAGCCTGTGTTGCGATCGATGGGAGTTTTGCCGTTGCCTGTAATGGGTGTTAGTAGCGGGCAAAAAAAAGGGCTCGACAGGCGAGCCCTATTTGGGGGTGAGAACGTGACACCATGTATTTCCGGAGCACGTGAAAGAAGATTAGTAGGGCTTTTGATAAAGTCAATAAATCATTGAAAAACAGCAATTATTTGACTTTCATTGCGCATAATTTTTTAATCAGGATCGCCATAGAAAACATACGACGTGGAATAGTCACTGAACTCAAAATACACTTTCTTTTCGCCACTATCGGCCTCTCCGTTCAAATTCGCATCTAACGTGCCGTAGCCGAAACGATAAGGGCGCGATTCGCCAGTACCCGTACCAGAGGCCGTGGTGAGCTTATCAATCTCCAGAAAGCGCTTAACCAGCTTCTCTCCGGCATACACTTCCAGAATGCCATTGGTGCCCGTCCAGTTCTGTACGGCGCGCCCTATTTTGTTTTGTGATTCCTGAGTACAGCCAGCAAGCACTAAGAGGCTTGCGAAAAGGCTTACCAGAATAAGTCGAGGTTTAAGTGTGTGTTGCATGTGATTACATCCTTATCGAGTGTTTCGGTGAGTTTATCGGGTTGGGCCGTCAATTGATTGGAAAATATGACAATGATTGGCAATATTTCGTGAATTGTCGGTTAGAAATTCGGTTGAGTTGGCGTACAGATTGAAGGTATCCAACTAGAATAGGCTTCAGTCACCAAAAGCGAGAAATTGAAAAGCCAATGAGCGCCGCAGAAAAATTGTACGGAATCAGTGTAAAGATGCCTGAAAACGATCCTATGTCGGCACCGCATTTACTGGGGGACGACTGGTCTGGAACGCGATGGTATGCATCTGCAGAAGAACGTGATGCAGCGTTAGTCGATATGGAAAACCACCCGCGCTACTACCGACGTGGTGATTCGCCGAGTATTTGTCTGGAAAAAATTGACCCTGAAAAATAAGTGAATTTTTTAGGTATTAACGCCATAACACGCTAGGTGTTTTTGGGAAAATCGTGCAACAGCAATTCAATTTGTGTGTCGGGCTCTATAACAAAGGTTTTACTGTGTAGCTCAAAATGCAGTACCGCACAGGTGGGTAGTGCCATTGGTGCGTTGGGGTGAAGTTGCCTGCCTAGCGTTTCCAAGCCCGGGTTATGGCCAATAATCATCAAGTGCTGAATATCTGCACTGGTTTTTTGAATACAGTCTAACAATGTTCCGGCGGATGCCAGATAGAGTGCGTCTGAGTATGTGATGTCATTTTCAGACAACGCATGCGAATCGATAATGAACTGAGCGGTTTGTCGGGTTCTTGCAGCAGCACTGCAATGGATAAAGTCTGGCGTGTAACCCTGATCGAATAAACGTTGCGACATCATCGGAGCGTCACGAAGTCCGCGCTCGTTCAGCGGCCTGTCAAAGTCCGGCTGATTTGAGTTTGCCCAGCTCGACTTTGCATGGCGCAATAAGGTTAGTTTTTTTGTCATGCTGGGGCGAGCAAGGTGTTTATTCGCGAGCCATATTACGCGTTCTATTCAACTATCGCAGCATCGTTAGTGCGAATATAACCAATTCCGCTTTCCGTCTGTATTTTGTACCAGTCGTTTACCTGGCTATCCAGAGAAAATACCGTGCCGGGGGCGACTCGCATAATCAGTTTTGAGTAAGCCGCCGGTTCAGTATAAATACCCTTTGGGTAGTAGCTACCGATCACTTTTATTTGTGTTCCGGTACCTGTGTAGGTTCGCGGCTGCTGGGTTTCATTTGGATCTATCGGGTTGAGTTCAAAATCACGATTGGTTTTTATCGGTGTTATAACAACCGGCGCAATGTCTGCTGCATCGTCACGGCGTACTGCAAGCGAGGATGTTTGTGGTACGGGTGAGCTGCTAATCGGCTCAGTTTGAATAACGGGGACAGGGTCTGGGCGGTTGTAGCCTGGTATAAGTTCGGTTGGAATCTCAATAACTGCACCTTCGCGCAAACGACGTGGGTTACTTATATTGTTGTAGTCAGCGATTTCTTTCCAGTTACTGGTTTGCCCAGTGAATTCTTCTGCAATGCTTCCCAGTCCATCGCCTCGTTGCACGGTATAACGAATGACGCCACTGTTATAGTCTTCGGTAACTTCATAAGGCACGCTTTCCTGTAGAGCGCCAGTGCGAGTATCCGGAGTACTCCCACACGCCGTAACCACCAGTAGCATTGGCAAGGCAAGCCATGCCCCAAGCAAGCCGATCGTGGGTAAGCCGATCGTGGGTAAGCCGATCGTAGACAAGCGGGTCGTGCGCTGACAATAGCCGCTTAGACAGGGCCTGGCTACCGTGCGCTCAACTGAAATTGGTTTTATGTTATCGAGGTAGTTCATTAAGGTGCCGCTGGGCGATGATTCTCCCTACTGTTATCGAGCGATAGGCTATGCAACTTAGACTCAAAGCCCGAAGATTGTGCAAACCATTAGACACTTTAACCTGCCCAATTCGCGTAAATGGGTACGAGTGTGCGACTGCGCAAATTGCTGGGCGGAATGTGCGCTTTGACACACTCGCCGTTACACGGTCTGTCGTGCCATGGTCAGCGCGGCAATTGCAGGTGCAGTAGCGTGCCATCGGCTTGTCGGTAAGATCATTCTACGTTGCAATCGGGGTCGCTGAACGCAATACGAGCAGATCGTAATACAGGCACATGAAATCGCGGACAAAAAAAAGCCGGCGCATGTAGCGCCGGCCAGTTTTACTGCGTAAGCAGCATTATTAACAATGCATTGCGATTACTTGATATCGCGGGAATGCACGTAACCAACGCCTTTGTCGGTTTGTACTTCAAGCCACGGGCCAATTGCTTTAGACACCAGCAACTGTGTTCCTGGCGAAACCCGCATCAGAAGAGACGACGAGAAGTCGGCTTCGTTGTATACCGCTTTCGGGTAGTAGGTGCCGCGAACCATGACTTTGCCAAGCTTGTCGTTGGTTGCCACTTCCATGGCTGCTTCCTTCGATAGCGATTCTGCTGTGACTGGCGTGATGTTTTTTTCATCCTGGTAAGCCGCTTCAACGATCTTTATCTCGGCATCTTCCGGCTTGTTGGTTCCGGCCAGTACGGCGGTTGATGCGTCAATGGCTGCTTTGTTTGTCGGTGTAACGCCGCCAACGGTTGCCGTTGGAATGTTTCCTTCTTCGCCCTTGGCAATCAATACGCCGTTTTCATCACGCGACCGAACCATATCAGTTGGTACATAGATTTTCTGACCGGGGCGGATAGAGGCAATTTGCTGCTCACCCAATAAATTCTTCTCTGCGATGCTTTTCCAGTTTGTGGCATCACCAGTTGTGCGTTTCGCAAAATCCCATAGTGTTTCGCCTTCGCCGACTTTCAATGCCGTGGCATTGGCCATGATACTGCCAGCGTCCTGCGTCTTGGCTGGTTGGATTTGCTCGGCAGCAGCTGCGACAACGACTTCTTCTTTGGCTGGTATTTGCAATGAAACGGCTGCCGGTTGGTTTGATTCGGCCTCGGCTACAACGACTTCATTTTCCACAGCAACCTCAACAGCGCTATATTCCGGCTTAACCATATCTGCTGGAATAACGATTTTTTGTCCAACATACACTGACGCATCCGGTGCAAGATTGTTTATATCGGCGATGACATGCCAGTTGTTTGCATCGCCTGTGGTGCTTTTGGCAATAACCCATAAGGTTTCGTTTTCAGTAACCACGTACGTAAGGTCTGTTAACGGTACCGTTGCTTCCTCTGCTTTCGCTAGAAGCTCTTCATCTAACAAACCTTCTGTAACAGTTTCGCCGCTAGCGGGTGCTTCTTCTTTGTAGCTGGCCATCACGACAATATCGCTTTCGGGCTGTGCTTGATCAGGAATCTCGCCAAATGCGAGCGTCTGTTCTTCCATTTCGGCACCAGATAACGATTCACCAGCTTCGGCCATGGAAACTTCCAATGGTTGTTGCGGTAATAAAGGCTCCGATGAAAGTGCGTTCACCTGAACATCTTCCATGTCCGCATCTTCTTCCATGAGCGCAAGGTCAACCTCATCGAGTAAGTCTGACTCTGGCGGTCCGATATTCAGCAGATTTTTAGTTCCTTCCCAGGCATTGGAACCGATTTCTGCTGTTTTGCTGCCAACTTTGCTAATGCCCGTGCCAACCCGACCCAGATCGATGCCGCCGATGGTTGGTGTCGTTGTGCATGCGCTTAACGACAGCACTGCCGCCGCAAGGAAAGTGAGTTGAAAAGGGGTTTTTTTGAGTTGAGACATTAAATCGACCTCGCAGCGATCTGTTTTAGCAATATTCTGGATTCGACAGCCGGCTTTACTCGTGTGTGCAAACGACGTCAGCCAACCGACGAAAGTGACACTAGATTTAATAGTAGTTGGATCAAGGGTCGTCAATGGTTCACGCGCATCTAATGCGGATATTTATCCTCGATTCAGATTCAAGCGGAAGTGGGAATGAGCGAGGCGATGACTTACCGTGGTTTATAAGTCGGAAAATGACCGCCAGTGTTTAACTTGCAGTGAATGTGGTGTTATGGTTTTGCATCGACGCGTTCGCTATGACAAGCGTTGTGCGTCGATGCATTTTCGTCGTGCAATGTTGTTGATACGCAACATTTTAGATGTGCAATAGGCGGTGTAGTGCGCGTCAAATATTTGTCTATTTCGCCCAGGTGTCGCGCAGTGTCACTGTTCGATTAAAAACAGGGGTTGCATTGGTGTGCTCGAATCGATCGGCGACAAAGTAGCCCAAACGTTCAAACTGAAAGCGCTCTTCAGGTTTTGCATCTGCCAAAGACGCTTCTATACAACACTGCTTGTGTATCACCATCGACTGCGGGTTCAATGCATCTTCCAGCGTGTTGGCTGAAGCCGGATTCTCAATGTTGAAGAGTCGATCGTACAGGCGAACCTCGGCTGTCACGCCTTCTGTTGCAGATACCCAATGCACTACACCTTTCACCTTGCGGCCTTCTGGCTTTTTACCCAGTGTTGCCGGGTCGTGAGTGCAGCGTAGTTCAACAATGTCTCCGGCATCGTTCTTGATGACTTCTTCGCATTTAATAACGTAGCTGCCGCGTAGCCGCACTTCTCCGCCGGGCACCAGACGTTGGTACTTAGGCGGTGGATTTTCGGAAAAATCATCAGCGTCAATCATGATCTCCTTTGTAAACGCGATATCTCTGCGGCCAAACGCTTCATTCTGCGGATGATTTGCAAATGAGAGAGTTTCGGTATATCCATCGGGTAAATCGGTGATAACGACCTTAATAGGATCGATAACAGCCATGCGGCGCGGCGAATGCTCATTTAAATCATCGCGAATGCAGGTTTCCAGCACGGCCATTTCTATCCAGGCATCGTTTTTAGTAATGCCAATGCGGTCGCAAAAATCTCGAATGGCCGCGGGTGTGTAGCCACGGCGTCGAATACCGGTAATGGTCGGCATGCGCGGGTCGTCCCAACCGGTAACGTGTTTATCTTCAACCAATTGAATTAAATTGCGTTTACTCAGAATAGTGTACTCGAGTGATAAACGTGCAAATTCGATTTGCTGAGGGTGTGCAGGGGTTTTCAGTTCGTCGAGCACCCAATCGTATAAGGGGCGATGGTCTTCAAATTCCAAGGTGCACAAAGAATGCGTTATGTTCTCCATCGCATCGGACAAGCAATGGGTGTAATCGTACATAGGGTAGATCGACCATGTTTTTCCGGTACGTACATGATCAACTTTGCGTATTCGATATAGAGTTGGGTCACGCATATTGATATTGCCAGAGGCCATATCAATTTTGGCGCGCAGCACATGTTCGCCGTCGTCAAACTCACCGGCTTTCATGCGAGCGAATAAATCCAGATTCTCTTCAACGCTACGATTCCGGTAGGGGCTTTCTGTTCCGGGTTCGGTCAAGGTGCCGCGCATTTCTCGCATCTCTTCTGCGCTGCTGCTCTCCACGTAGGCCTTGCCTTGCTTGATAAGCTCCACGGCGAAGTTGTACAGCTCATCGAAATAGTCCGATGCATGCTTCAGGTTATCCCATTCAAAGCCTAGCCACTCCACATCGGCTTTTATCGCATTAACGAATTCCTCGTTTTCTTTCACTGGATTCGTGTCGTCAAATCGCAGGTTGCATTGCCCGTTGTATTGAGCGGCTATCCCGAAATTAAGACATATGGATTTAGCATGACCGATATGCAAATACCCATTAGGCTCAGGCGGGAACCGTGTGACCACGCGACCATCATTTTTGTTGGCGGCAAGGTCATCATCGATGATATTGCGAATAAAGTTGCTGGCAACGGGTGTATCGGGCTTGTTCATTAATTTTGTCTGCGGCGAAGGTGCCAACAGATTATAGCCTTGTGAGTAGCCGTGCGAGTAGTTATTCCACTGGGCTTGCGCCGTTTATGATTTCTGCTTCTCGCTGGCAGCGTAGAGTTGCAAGACTTTTTTCACGTAATTTTGGGTTTCAGGGTAAGGGGGAATGCCCTGATGCTTTTCGACAGCGCCGGGGCCTGCGTTATACGCCGCTAAAGCCAGCTGGTGATTGTGATTAAAGCGTTTCAGCATTTTCGCTATATAGCGTGCGCCACCGTTTATGTTTTGCGCGGCATTAAAACTATCGGTCACACCAAGCTCTTTTGCGGTTGCAGGCATCAGTTGCATAACGCCTTGTGCGCCGACTCTTGATACCGCTTGCTGGTCAAAGCAAGATTCAATTTGCGCGATAGCTTTTAACAGATTGGCATCTACTTTGTGAGTAACCGCTGCCGATTCAATTGTTTGCGTGAGTGCATTAGCCCGAGCACTTAACTTGCTCTCGGTCATTCCCTGACATGACGCAGTTGCCACTGGTCGGCCATACTGAGCCTGATAGCTGGTTCTGACCATTTCACCGTTTTCAATTGGTGCATCAGAGAAAATCAGTTGGCCGTTGGCGTCGCGCTGTGTATACACAGATGGGGCTGCGGTGCTGGTAGCAGACACGGCGCACAGCATAATGAGGGTTAAAACGGCGTTAACCCGCGTTCTTTGCGCTATCCGGAAATTATTTAAATGGCGTTGCATGCGAACCCATTTCACGTAAACCTGTTTATTCGTCACCTTGCTTATTCATCGACACGGCTGTGAAATGGCTAACGGTTAGGGGTTGCATGTGTGATATGGGTCACATAATCAGTCGCTCTGAACCCTTACGCCAAGTTTAGGTTACGGGTTCATGCCAGGCACTCAGATGCTCGCTGAGCGGTGGGCGTTTTTTAGCCGCCGCCGGTTTCATTGGTGTGCCCATGTACAGGTAGCCGACAATCTGATCTTTCTCTGCAACACCCAGAGCAGCTTTCACATCTGGCAGGTACGCATTCGGCCCGCTGAGCCAGATCGAACCAAAGCCACTGGCGGTGGCTGCAAGTTGTATCAAAGTGGTTGCCGCACCTGCAGAAAGAATTTGTTCTATCTCGGGAGTTTTGGGGTGATTTTCAGTGATGGTTGCTACAATGACCACGATCAGAGGAGACCGCAAAGGTTTCTGTCGGATTCTCGCGATTTTTTCGTCAGGTGTATTCGGGTTGTCTTTTTTTGCAGCTATTGCAAATACCTCACCCAGTTTATTTCTGGCATCGCCTTGAATGGTGATAAATCGCCACGGGCGCATGGCCGCATGATCCGGCGCAGTTAATCCGGCTGAGAGAATGCGCTCAAGTTCTTCAGAGCTGGGAGCAGGGTCGGACAGCTGAAGCGCTGGCATGGAGGTACGTGTTTCCAGCATCTCTAACATGAGTCATTTTCCAAAAAACGGTGCGAAAGCGATTATAGCTTTTTGTTGCATAACTTTTTGTCCCGTTACAGGACTAACCAAGCACAGGTATCTATTGTGAGTGTCAGCTACGTTTTAAAACCGAGTCACCCCGAGTCGCATCAGTTCGATGTGTCGCTCACCATCGATAACCCCGACCCGGCAGGGCAGCGTTTTGAATTGCCAAACTGGATTCCGGGTAGCTACATGATTCGGGATTTTTCAAAAAATATCCTGCATATCCAGGCGCAAAGTCATGGCCAGAGTGTTGTGTTGGAAAAAATAGATAAATCCAGTTGGCAGGCGCCAGCAGGGCTTACGCAAATTACGCTTCACTATGCTGTGTACGCTTGGGATTTGTCCGTGCGCTCGGCACATCTGGATAATGAGCACGGTTTTTTCAACGGCACCAGTGTTTTTTTGTCGGTGTCTGGGCAAGTTAATGAGCCAGTTTCGGTGGAGCTGCAAGCGCCTGATGGCGAACAATATCAAGAGTGGCGTCTGGCTACCAGCTTAAATGCGGTGAAGGTGAATGCTGCCGGGTTCGGTACCTATTCGGCTACCGATTACGACGAGCTGATTGATCACCCGGTTGAGATGGGTACGTTTGAGCGCATAGAGTTCGATGCTTGTGGTGTGCCTCACGAAGTTATTCTTACTGGCGAATACCAAACCGATAACGCTCGCATAGCCAACGATCTGAAAATCATTTGTGAAGCGCAAATACGTTTTTTTGGTGAACCTGCACCTGTTGATCGGTACGTTTTTCTGGTTATGGTGGTTGGGGATGGTTATGGTGGGTTAGAACATCGCGCATCGACAGCGCTATTGGTGACACGCGAGAACCTGCCGATACCGGGAGACGATTCAGTCAGTGATAAATACTTACAGTTTCTCGGTCTTTGCAGTCATGAGTATTTTCACACCTGGAACGTGAAGCGAATTAAACCAGCGGTGTTTCAGCCGTTTCAACTTGAAGCCGAATCTTATACCCGGTTGCTGTGGTGGTTTGAAGGTATTACCTCTTATTACGATGATTTATTTCTTATTCGCACAGGCTTAATCAGTGAACAGCAATATTTTGATTTGATGTCGAAAACCATCACGCGCATTCAGCGTGGAGCGGGTCGGCTTGTGCAGAGCGTGACCGATTCAAGTTTTGATGCGTGGAATAAATTTTATAAGCAAGATTCAAATGCGCCGAATGCAATCGTGAGTTACTACGCCAAAGGTGCGTTGGTGTCGCTGTGTCTGGATGTGCAAATTCGTCAAGCCACCAACAATGAAAAATCCTTAGACGATCTGATTAAATTAATGTGGACGCGTTGGCTCGATACACAGCAAGGTTTGCAGGAGCGAGAGCCAGAGCAATTAGCCAGTGACATCGCTGGCAAAGATTTATCTGATTTTTTTAACAGTGCCTTGTATTCAACCGATGAGTTGCCGGTTGAAGCGTCGCTTAATTATTTAGGTGCCAATGTACATTGGCGTGCGCGAAAATCGCCAACAGACACCGGTGGTGGTAGTTCAGACGATGGATCAGCGGATGCGCCGTGGTTGGGCGCAAACGTGGATGGGCCGGCTGGCAAAGTCAGTGTGACCCACGTTTTTGCAGGTGGTGCTGCGCTTCGCGCTGGATTGGCACCAGGCGATACCATCATTGCCATTGATAACCTGATTGTCAGTGCTGCAGACATTCCTGATGTGTTGCAGCGGCGCATGCATGCTAAATCACTACCGTTGCATTACGCGCGTCATGGCGCTCTGCGTGAAACCGCACTGCCGTTAATGTCGGCGCCAGTGGATACCTGCTCATTAAGCCGTATGGAAGATGAAGCCGTGCTTTGGCCAGCTAAGGCAGCTGATGAGCCGCCCGCATGAGTGCGGATGTTCTGAACACCGCAAGTTTGCAAGATGCTCTTGCCAACCGAGGCGTGCAGGGGTTACACGCTCAAGTGTTCGATACGCTGCCGTCCACCAGTGAGTACCTGTCGGAAGTGTCGCGAAGTGTGCCAGCCAGTGATGACGTGCAACCGCAGCTCTGCGTTGCCGACTGGCAAACCAGTGGTAACGGTCGGCGTGGAAAAAGCTGGGTCACTGAGCGCGGGAATATCACGTTCTCGATGTTATTGACGGTGGCTAAGCCACCTGCCGAGCTAATGGGCCTGAGCCTGGTTACTGGCATTTGTGTGGCAGAGAGTCTTGAAGCCTTGGCAGATTTGTCGATTAACCTGAAATGGCCGAATGATGTGCTGGTTGACGATAGAAAGCTCTGCGGCCTGTTAACAGAAATAGCGTCAAGTAATGCGCGTGGTACACGGGTTGTGGTCGGGATTGGTATCAATTACACACCACCGGCTCCGATGGAGAAAGCAGATTATTCAGCCGTGAGCGTGCCCATGCTGACTGATTCCGCCCCGGCTCGCGCTGAGCTGATTAGCGATGTGTGTGCTCGTGTGTTGGAGGCGTATAGCTTGTTTGAGCAGGGCGGCTGGGCAGAATTTGCAACGCGTTGGGATAGGCTCGATTACCTGAAAGGGCGTGAGGTGAGGGTGCTTAGCGGTAAAACGGAAGAACGGGCCATTGCCGTGGGTGTTGATGCTCAGGGTGCGTTACTGGTGGAGGCTGAGGGTGAAATTCGACCGGTTTTCAGTGGCGATGTGTCGATGCGGCTGGCGTAAATGAGCGAAATTCACAAACATGACGCGTACAGACAGATAATGTGGCATTGCACTTGCCCCGCTTAGTGCTAGAATAGAGGCTTAACATGTGTGCTGGCGTAGCTCAGTTGGTAGAGCAGCTGACTTGTAATCAGCAGGTCGTAGGTTCGACTCCTATCGCCAGCTCCATTTTAAAAGGGGTTTCAGACAAAACGGCCGATCTGGCCACTTCTTCAAGTCACCATTCGCCTGTTACTTAGTGGTGCCTTTCGCCTTCACAAAACTATGGGCGTTTCGTGGTGACCAATTTGTGAAACCGCTATCCCTGAGCCACTTTCTGCAGTCATTCCGGCTGTATGTGTCGTTTGGATATTCCTTTTTTTCTTCTTGTGATAGTGGCCATATCACTGCAAAGTCGATATCAGATGCGTCGACATATTTGTCGCCGTTAGCATCCGCTTGTGTTAGCCGTTCCAGAACTGGTGCAAGCTCTTCTTTGTTAATGTGTTCAATTGCCTCGCTCCAATTTGCTTCTTGGTCATCTTTCTTAGCGGTCATATGTTCTTCGCTCAATTTGAGAGGGGCTGACCAGTTTACATCAGAAAAATACTCCGCATACACACGCGAAAAGCTTATACCTGCCCGGTTGTAGCGTGTGTGCGTACTTGAGATCGTGCGTTTAAGTGGGCTTTCGTTCTCGCACTCTGCGCTTGCTGATTGGATACTGGGGCGGCTTTAAGAAGTGCACAGCATTGCCGTGAAAATGGCAGTTCGACCGAAATCGCCCGTTCACTGGTGTACCACAACCAGATTCACACAATCGACCTATTAATTCAATCAAATGTCCCACGACAACAATACCAGTGCGCCCGTAACAGGCACACTCAAAACAATCTCAATTTTTTAATCCTGTTTTTCCTTGCTGTGTCCGTTTACCACGCTGACAGCTTTATGTGCACAACCACTGCGGAAGGTTCGCAGCGATACGTCACGATCGCCATCGTGTTCGGCTTGCTGGCATTTTCTCATTGCTTGGCACATATGGTGGGGCAGGGTATTAAACAGGGTCTTATCATCATTGCATTGCTCTGTGGTGCCACCGTAGCTCCCATTGAGTTATTCAGTGTGGCTACCAATTCGGCGGCTATGAATAGTCGTGTGGTTGATTCGGTCGGGCGTGAGAATCACAACTCGCTAGAATACAAAGCTGCGTTGCGCACCGTGGACAATTACCAAAAACAAATAGAGTAGTTAATGGCATTTGCTGAAAAGCTACCCACACGGTATGTGACTAAGCGCGAATCTATTCACAAGAAGATTGCGGCTTTACAGACTAGGCAAGACAGCGCACAACGTGAAGCCAACAATGTAAACGTGTCCACCACTGGTGTCGTCTATTCGAGCCTTACAGAGTCTACCGGCTTGACTGTTCAAGGTGTTAGCGCCACCGCTGCGATAATGTTGTCTGTTACTCCTATCGTCCTGGGTATTGGCTTTGCTGCTCTGTCTAGTCGTCGTAAAACAGTAATCGAAGCAATAAAGGCTGATAGGGGAAAAAGCAGTCAAGGCGACTACATGCCGTGTAATTGCCGCCAAACCTCGGAGCAAGTGCGGTACTGCCATAGAAGATTATTATCAGGCAAAGCTGGCTCGAATCATCGCCGACATTGAAATCGGACAAATTGAAAAGATTACCATGCAACTAGGACGTGATCGGTATCAGATGGGTGAAGTGCGCATGAGGCGAGCACAACGTGAATTGTTGAATTCAGGCTTACTCATTAAACAGGGTCGAGCTGTGACTGTATAAATACGAAAGAAAATTTCCTGTTCTGCTGCAGGCATTATTGAGTGGCTGCAGTAGCTTTGAGATTAGCAATTGAGCGCAATCAACAATTGTCCTCAGAAGTTATATCGAAAGTGGCAACTGGTGGTAGATTACAATCTTCGCACTCTGTTACAAGCACTCTCGAGGCCGTAGCAAATTTCTCAATGTCAATGATTACCTTAGTTGTCTCATCCAATCCAACAACAGAATCAGTGCAGGAAATTTCAATCAATAGTGCTTGGGAGTCTGGTGAAAACTTATAATTCAATGCCTCACCAGTATGTACATCCACATTAAACCCTACCGGATAGCTCCATTTTTCTACATGACATAATTTTTTAATGAGAAATAGAAACGGAATCTCAACTACCCCCTTTTCTTCACAAAGTTCATAGCCACATGCAGATTTTATGGCCATAGATGCTGTTGGATAACGCCTTTCGATCTCGGCTATTCGTTTACTATTGCTTAGTGCTATGTATTCATCGTTTCCAAGCTCTCTTTTCACTGCGAGGAAGTAAGAGAATACTTGCTGCCTGCATTGCAAGGAGATAATACTTATGGTTCGAGCTATTTCCTGCAGATAGAAATCGTCCCCGACAATCGATAGCGTTATACCGTTCATCGCGTTTGTGTGTGCAGATTCTAGTGCGAAAATCTCAGTTAAAACACGATCCGGTCTGTAGCACATACCTTCACAGTGGCGGGTGCCGTTGTACAGCTTCAGCATTTTCATTAACCTTGCTATGTTTGTTGCGCCGATGCGTTTGTAATGCTCGGGCTATATTACAGTAATGCGTAGCTGGGCTCCCTGGGTTTAGTGGGTTGAGATTCTCGGTCAAGTAACAGTAGGACACATTTTCGTGGAGTATTCTTGCGAGACAGTTGAGAATTTGTATAAAGCGCAAATCTTGACAAATATGAGGCGAACACTCCAATGAAAAGAAAGCTCTTCTTAGCAGTATCGCTGTTCACTATTTCTTCTACCACACTTGCCTCGCAATTTTGCGAAGGTTTCTATCATGGCTATCAAACGGGTTATCAGCAAGCATCCGGCAGTAGTCTCAAGCCACTAAGGCCGTTATGCCCACTGAAACCATTAAAGAAATTAAACGATCCCGACTCCGAATATGAGCAAGGGTATTTAATGGGTTTAAGAGAAGGGATGGCGAGGGGCTAGAGCAGAAGTTAGTTTTAACGGAATTAGCACCGCTCAAACAGACACGGTGCCATCCTTGGCAGTGAATCTTGTTCGTCGTCGTCGTCCTCGCCTTCTACAGGGCCAAAGTGTGAGGATTCCCCCCATTCGCGAGGGTTTAATAGCACTAATATCTCATCTTCACCTTCGCCTAATAAACAAAGTTGCAGGAACTCATCTTCTTTTTTCAAGGCATTGCCCTTTTTTTACCATGCCAAAATTGGCAATATCGGGTATGGGAAACTAGAACGGTCTTTTGAGAAAGGAGGGTATTTTTATAGCCGACCGTGACTGAGGCAGATTCCTCTCCGTTTGAATCCGTTCGCGTGTAGTCCGTGATTGTTATGCCTCCGGCTAAGCTTGATTGGAGATGTACAGTCTTAGG
>CAKZUP010000172.1 GCA_937922945.1 uncultured Granulosicoccaceae bacterium | reverse complement strand
GAGTATGTTTACCAGTGCATAATCCGCCATCCAGCTGCGAATCACGGGAATGTTGGCTTCAAGTTCACTGGGCTGCCAATTTACATTGGGGCAGGCTTGAGCGAAATAACAAACATGCTGACCCGTTCCTGAGCCAATCTCCAGGACTTTAAAACCATCCGATAAATGAGGTTTGAGTTCGCTGAGAATGGGCTCTTTATTTCTGTCAGCTGATGGGGAGCAGGGTTTGTTCATTTGGTTTGTTTGGGGTTGTTGCGTTAACGCACAAAAATTGCCGTGATAACTAGCCTACTTAAGATTCATCCAGTAATACCAAAGCTGGCAAACTCGATGATTTTATTGTAAACCAGTTCACAGAAGCGGGAGTAAAACGTGACTGTGCCGGTAAGCCGTTACACAGTGCTTTGACCGATAGAAAAACAAGCAAGCTGATATGAGCAGTACAAGGAGCGCCTTGTACGAAACGTTATAGACCCTTCCTCTAACGACAGCGACTCAAGGTTATTTACTAACAGCCGATCATCACTGTTAATGACGTAAGGAAGTGGCATCAGTGAAAATTAGCTATCTGGCAGTATTAAGTGCATTGCTAATCGGTTGCTCTGACAACAGCAATGTCAAGTTGGCTCAGGAAGAGAGCAATATTGATTTAGCTCCGGAGGGGCTACAAAAAGAGCCTAGCGCCGAACAACCTGAACCTGCTGCTGCAACCACTCTCGGTTCGGATCAAACACCAAATAACAAGCCAAACCTTCAAGCTTTGTATGACGACTATTTTAATGTAGCGACTAGTCTCTACACAGGCTCAACGGCATCAGAAGCGCTAAACCTAAGTGCAATGTCGTATTTTATGAGCACTGCGACATTAGGTGTCTTCCCGAATGAACAGTACATATCAGAGGCGAACGATTCGGCAAGAGCTTGGACTGTGATGTCTTTGGAAGATCTCGCAAACCTTCCACTTTTTTCAATGTCAAGCGACAATCCGCGCGATGAGTTGATAAATGGTTCGTTAGATTGTAGTTACGAAGGCACAATGCAAGTAGACAGTCAAAAATACAGCAACGAAGAAGACGCTGATAGCTACCAGTTTATTGTTAACTATTCCAACTGCAAAAACAATGAATTCGGACTGGCATTTGATGGTTTGGTGGAAATCTATTTTTCCATCGATGATATTCAAAACGAAGCGATCAACTCCATGCTCGATGAACGCTTTCTTTACAGAGGCATAGATGAATATTATCAAGATATGCTGATTACATACAAATCGCTGAAGGTAAGTAATAGCGATCGCACCGTGGAAGTTGACGGGGCTTTACGCTGGGAAGACCCAACCAGTTGTGGCCTGCAAGGATTAAAAAAGTTAACAGTACATATGCGCGAAATCAATTCACAGCAAAGCATGTTGTTAGAAAATGTCGAACAAGGATGGAGAGGCACGAACAGATACTACTGCGCGCGGGATTTAACCAAGCACACCTACCTCAAAGGCAAGCTGCTTGATTCATCGTTTGGCGAAATCAATATTGAATCACCTGACATTAATTACTCAGATGATTACATTAGGCCCGATAGTTCAGCTTACGCCGATATCGAGATAACAGCTGGTGGTACCAAGGCAGAGCTCGTAGATATAGAGGATACTGACCTTGTCTACCCTTGGGGCCATAGACAGAGAGGTCGAAGACTAGAATTGGGTCTATTAGATGAACAAAGCAATAAGACTCACTTTTATTCTTTTTCAGCTAGCATGTGGCAAAAAGGTGCTGTATTAGACTTAAACGATGACGATGGTGACGGTATGGGAAACAGCTGGGAAGCTTCAGTTGGCCTTAACCCCGGAAACGCAGCTGATGCCGAGCAGGACTTAGATGACGACGGCATTACAAACCTGATTGAATTTAAAAGCGCTGGCGACCCACACTTACGTTCAAATGGTGGAATAAACAACGATATGTCGCTTGTTCACGATGACTTTTTCACACTTATTAATCGGGACAACTCCGTCAATTTATATTTAAGCATCTATGGGCAGCTGGTTGAGGACATGTTCACGATTCGAGACGATTACCTGCTCATCGAATCCAACTTGAATGGCACATGGGAAACATTTACATACGGATGTGACGTAACTAATGAAGGCAGGTCAATTGTTTGTACGAGCAGCGCAGGTTCTGGCTTTAGCGGCACTTTTAAACCGAGTGAAAACGGCACATTGTCCTTGAAGGCGACGCTGTTACAAACACCGTTCGACTACAATCCTGAGAATAATATTTTTATACTTGAACTAGATTATCCATAACGTTTTCTTCGATGGATATCTTGGCTGTAGCATTTTAGATTTTTCAAGTGTATCCGTGTCCGATTTCCAGTTTTATCGATTCCAACGAACAATCGCGTTCTGACAGTGGCGTGATAACTATTCTAACGGCGTCCACGAGAAGAGGACGGATGTAGTACGGTTGATACTGGCGTTCATCTTTAGTATTGAAATAGAATCCCACACCGCCGATGTCAACTCTTACTGGGCTAGTTACATTCTGGACTGAGAAGGTCACGACCTGGCCTGCCAAAGCCTCTCCGTTTAAAATATCTTCCCGTTGTTCACCGGTTTTGATATGGAGCTTATTCGCGCACAAATCGCTATCTTTTAGTAGATTCTCCCTTGTTTCTTGAAGAGCTAAATCGCAGGTGTACTTGCCGATGTAAACGCCGTTAGCTACTGCCATTTTCGCGTCAGCATTTAAGTGAATGCCATCATCGAAAGACAGATTGGCTGTGTCAAAAACAGAGAATCGTTTGCTGGCTGTTCTGGCGATGTCTTCTAAAGCGAAATTAATTGTTGGCGCGAACCGATGGCAAGCGTTAGCGATTTTATGGAAGCCCACTGGGAAAGAGCTGTTGTTTGACCAGCTTTCTTTGTCCAAAGAGCTGATCAAGTGCTTCACATGCGCAGCGAATTCACCTGTACGAAAATCGCCGTTTTCACTTGCATCGCTTTCGTGACCCCACCAGAACAGCGCATCAAGCTGATCGACTTTCAATGTGGCTAGTGCAGAGGCGATATTTCGTTTTAATGCAGTGATCATCTCCGGTGGCTCTGTGGGGGAAGTCCACTGTTTTATTCCAGACTCACCGCGAGAGATGTTGATCACATAGATCGGATTGTCTTTGTAACGCCAGGCAATGCTAGCCCCGAGCTGTTCAGCATAGTTGATGCTGGTGGTATCTGGTTCAACGAAACTGTCTGCTAACTCGCCATTGCCAAAAAGACAGTCGTAGTTCCAAACCATTAAATTTCTTGGAGCTAGCCATTGGCGCTGCTGGTCTCTTCTAGCCATGTTGGATTGACCGGAGCAGGCAATGACAATGGGTTTTCCTGCTGGACGCTTAAATTCAAATACCGTTGCTTGCATAGATTGATGGTTTCCAGATGCTTGTTTGCTTCGGATTATATTTTTTGTTTAATAATAGTCATAGAAAATCGTGATGCTGGATTGAATGGAGCCTGGTAACTCGTGGTCGCGCTCAGAAAGAAGATCACTTACGCGCGCTAGGCAAGCGGGTAGCGGCAAAACCAGCGCTCGGTGAGCAACAAAGTGTGCGGAGGAAAACGATGGATGCCTTCAGCAATATCGATACGACCCCACGAGTGCGTCGTTGGTGGAACTATGATTCGATAGCTTTTATGCTTGTGAGCTTCGTAAAACGAACGCAGGACCATTCGCGTCCGATAATATATTGTATTGGACTGTATTAATCGGATAGCAGGAGAGTGATTTGCGTGTCACGACTGTTCGACTCAAAGATGAATTGCACGAACGCCTCGAAGAGACGGCAGAACGGCTTCGGCCTTCATAAGGATGGGTAATTTCGGAAGCTTTAACTGAATTTATACAAAAAGAAGAGCGCGCCCTAGCTCGACTGCAGCGAACCCGAAAAGCGCTCGATCAGGTCGAAGCAGGGCAGGTAGTAGACGGCGATGAGGTGATGGCCTGGGTCGCTTCTTGGGGCGCTGACGAAGAATCAAAGCCGTCCAAAAATAAGTGAATCTCCAGTTCACTGAGTAGGCGCTCGATGATCTTATTCGCTTGTTGCATTTGGATAGGTTCATTGCCTAAACCACTCTCTCCAAATGCCAGATTTTTGAAACAATCTTCCAACCAGCTTCAGTTTTAACAAACCCAAGATGATCAACAAAAACATTCGCGTGCGCACGTAAGCGAATCTTAACCGTTGCACTCAGTGGAGACAGCCAATCGATCATCAGGATTTCATCTTCGCGTTGTTGGTTTTTACTGGCAGGTGATTCACGGCCAGCAACGTCGTTGCTGAAGCTTGCTATGGGTTC
>CAKZUP010000171.1 GCA_937922945.1 uncultured Granulosicoccaceae bacterium | reverse complement strand
ATTCAATACCCGCCTGGTTTGAAAGCAATCAGTTTGATCGCTCCGATGCTGCGTATACGCTAATTCGCAAAAGCGATATTCAAGATCAGCTGGCTCAACGTGCCGGTGCTTGGCTTATCAGTCAGTTGCAACAGGCGTTGGCAACCCGCTGTAGTCGGTTTAGCAACTTAAGTGCGTGCCTGAACGAAAGCAACATGCATACTGATTGCGATTTTTCAAAACAGCATCAGTTTATGCATTGGCTGTACACAGAACTAACCACTGACAAGTGCGAAACCTATATCAAGAAACTTGAAAGTGAGCTATCGCTACTGAACGGTGTGCCTTTTAAGCGGCACTGGTTTGTTCGGAACGGCTGGCATCGGTTTTTAACCGTTACGATAAATAAAGCCTGTATTGTTGCTGATACCAACGACTGTATATTCCAGTTGGCAGAGTCGCTCAAGGGTGAGTTGTTAGTCATACTGCAACCACCACGTGCCCACGGGCAGGAAAGCTAATGGCGTATCGTATGCAGAATCGTCAGTTGCACGTCAGGTCTCGGCCTGTCGTCAAAGCCGGTTATTGCCGGTTTGCCTTACACGGCTTTTCCTTGGTCGAGCTGAGTATTGTGTTGGTAATTGTTGGTCTGTTAACCAGTGCGGCGGTTGTGCCGCTTAGTAGTACTTACCGGCACGCTCGATACAAGCAATCTCAATTACAGTTGCAATCCATACGCGAAGCCATGCACGGTTATCTTGTTACCACCGGTCGGCTGCCATGCCCGTTGGCCAACACCACCACACATTCGGGTAACTCGTTGCAAGGTGAATACTGCCGTGTCGAACAAGGTG
This sequence comes from uncultured Granulosicoccaceae bacterium, assembly GCA_937922945.1. GTDB lineage: Bacteria > Pseudomonadota > Gammaproteobacteria > Granulosicoccales > Granulosicoccaceae > Granulosicoccus. The sequence goes on along the minus strand of CAKZUP010000171.1, from coordinate 11,288 downwards.
GGCTACCCGCGGTTGAATTGGGCTTAATGGGTGAGCGTTCTAAGGCAGGTGCGTTGCTCGACGCCTGGGGACGTGAGTTTCATTATGCTGTTAGTTTGGCCGACCACGATACGCGCGGCAGCGCTAATACGCCTGACTGGTTAACAACAGGCGAACCTGCCACCGTAGGCGCAGGCCAACTCGTTGCTGATTTGCAGCTGTGTCACACTAATGTATCGGCGGCATGTCCCCAACGAGCCTTAATAGCCGATCAGATTGTTTGGGTGATTTTATCGTACGGCGAATCAAATTCCGGTACCGGGACGGAGACTGAAAATCAGGATAACGACCGTGTCTACGTGCACAGTCCATTCTCTACCAATGCGGAACAGCCGTTTGACGATCAAATCATCTGGGCATCGCGCAGTGAGCTGGTTTACTGGCTTTTGAAAGCGAACTGGTTGCCTTAGATTGGCTACAATAATGGGTATGTATTATAAAACTATTGGCGTGGTTGCGATTGTCGCGATACTTTCCACGGGTTGTGCTCGCGGGATCAAACCCTTCACCAGTGACGGGTGTAGTTCGTTTCCTGATGGCACGCTTGAACAGAGTGAGCTATGGCTGCACTGTTGCGTGGCGCATGATCGTTCTTATTGGAAAGGCGGAACCTATGCCGACCGACTCAAAGCCGATGAAGAACTGCAAATGTGTGTGCAGCAGGTTGGTGAACCAGAAATTGCTGCATTGATGATGGCCGGTGTTCGAGTTGGAGGTGCTCCGCTAATTCCAACCTCGTTCAGATGGGGCTATGGTTGGCCTTATCCCAAGTGGTACGGGAAGCTGACCGACGATGAGTTAAGTCAAATTCAAGCCCTCGAAAACACAGAAGGAGATTAAGCGCATGAGTGGTTTCATCATGTTTCACTATAACGTGCTGGATAAGGTGCGTATTGAAGAGCTCGGGCCACGTTCGTTGCCGGTGTTGAAACAATTTGGTGGTGAGTTAGTCGTAGGGTCGTATGTGAGCGCACTGGAAGGTTCACCTTACACGCACATGGTGCTCTATCGATTCCCGACCAAGGAAGCGGCTATGGGCTATTACAAATCTCAGGAAATTCAGGAGCTGTCGAAACTTCGAAGAGAGATTACAGACGGGTTTGCTGTTTATGTTCCGGAATTCGATGGTCACTAGCTTGCTGCCATATACAAAATCTATGGACAAAATGATTGCTAAAGCCATGCTTACGATGGCAATATCAGACCCACTGACTTTGCAGAAGTGCTAGGTGGAACTTTGTAAACCGTCCATGAAACCGGAACGCATGCCAATCAATATTATTGACTATACCAATTCAAAGGATAACGAGAAGGGAACCAGACTTGATCGGCTCTGCGATCAGGAATGGGAAATGCCGGTTCAAATTAAATCTTTGGACGCCTGGCTTTCGAATAAAGGCCGTAAACTACCAACGGGTAAATACACAGCAGATGTAGGATTCAGCCCAAGAGAAGGTGCAAGTGGTGGCGGAGCAATAGTGACTACAGAATCGATGAGAATAATGGTTGATATTGGAATGACCCTCTATTTGTCTGAATACCCTGGATTCGATAAAAAAGAAGCAGAATCCTGATACTGCAAGTTGCGAAGCCAACTGTTGAGCTTCATTGCCACTGCCTAGACATTTGTTCGTCAAAATATAATTGCAGCGTAAAAACAGCATAGCCTGTTAGCAGGCCCAGGACCTGTTTTTTAAAACACGATGTATGAAATCCGTTTTCAGTTCAGTGTATTTTGCACGCCCCTCTGGGTGTTTTTCTACAATAGCCGTTTTTAGCTTACTCAGCTAATTTGCGCGTTGACGGTGTGCGTTGTTGCATTAAGTCGTTCAACGACGATTGAGGTTTGCCATCTGAATCAAAATTCTCATCGTTTAGCCAGTTCTCGATAATCCCGCGCACTTCTGGCCATTCGTCGTCGAGAATGGAATACCAAGTGGTGTCTCTGTTCTTGCCTTTGAAGATAAGATGGTTGTAGAAAATTCCTTCAAACCGAAAGCCCAGTCTGCGTGCTGCTTGTCGTGATCTTTCGTTCATTGAGTTGCATCGCCATTGCATGCGGCGGTAGCCAAGATCATCCATCGCGTATTTAAGCATCAGGAAAAACGCTTCGGTCGCTCCACGTGTTCGCTGAAGTTCTGGACCGAGCCAGATATGACCTATTTCGATGACACCGTTCTGAGCATGTATATCGAGGAAGCTTGCTTGGCCACAGGCTTTCCCGTGCGTATGGGAGCGTATGGTATAGAAAATCGGATCGAAGCTTGCGGATTGTTGACGAAGGGTTGATGCATACGCATCTACCGTTGGCCATGGGCCGTAGGTCATGTAATCCCAAATCTTTAGAGCGGACTCACTCCCATGTCCGGCCTCGAAGAGTTCCTCAGCATGTATGGAGGCATCTTGTGGTTCCAAATCAACAAAGCGACCTTTGAGGGCTGTGCGTTCCGGTAAGAGCGCAGATGGTAAGCGTGTTATGTTTTGCCCTGAAAGTGGTCGAGGGAATATTTGTTCTGAGTTTTTTTTAATTGTCATTGTACTCGTTCCATAAACTAGTCGTGTTCGTTTGATTTAGTTGTAGCTATGTATTAAATGCAACGCATACACCACTGCAGTGCAGTTTCAAAGTCGGCTGTACTTCTATGGCGAGCCGTTTTGCCTCATACAGTACAGAATCATCGTCTCGATAGCTGATAATAGTCGATTCCAGCGTATTCTTATGCAGATGTTCGATTAGTTTGATGATGGAAGTCTTAGGCCCTTTGTAAGACGATTCCAACTAAGCATTCACTCTGGTCATCGTCATTATCTATTTAACACAGAGAACTATACAATTGCCGGGTTGATAAGTTTATCTATAAGTAATTACAAGGAGGCTAAATGCAAGATAATGAAATTCCGATGGAAGGCGGTAATACATCCGAAGGCGTGGTTCGAGTTGGGGATACCGTGCGAAAGAAGTTGACGAAAAGCAGTTCGACTACCCAAAAACTGTTAGAGCACATCAGGAAAAATGCTTTCGCTAACTGCCCTGAATTTTTAGGCATTGATAATCAAGGAAGAGAGATGCTTTCATTTATAGATGGAGACACTGGAATTCCTGATTATATTTGGTCGTCAGACGATTGCTTAAAAGTAACAGCCAAGATACTTAGACATTACCATGACGCTACGATCGATTTTCCACACGAGCTAAGTGATGTATGGGCATTTACGTATCCTGATGAACATCGTCATGAAGTCATTGGGCACAACGATTTTGCGCCATATAACACTGTGTATAAAAACGAACTCCCCATATCTGTTATCGACTTTGACTTAGCTGGGCCGGCTCCTCGATCAAGAGATTTGGCCTATGCGGCATACTGGAATGTGCCACTCTCTTTCAACGACAATAAAATGAAGCACTTTGCTAGCGTAGATTTGAGTCATGGTAGCAAGCGTTTGAAAATGTTCTGTAAGGCTTATGGCACAATCGCATCAGAAGAACTGCTTGAAATGGTGTCAGAGGTGCTGGCGCACATGGGCGATGAACGTAAGGCAATGGGTATGATTGGTGAGTCGGCTGCACGCCAATTACGTGAAGGCGGTCATTTCGACCATTGGCGCAATGAGCATTCAGCATTTAACCAACAGAAACCAAAGCTGCTTAACTGCATCAGTTAGTATTCTGTATATGCTGATCGATTAAATGTTGGATGAGCGCTGCGTTGACATATCGGTATGGTTAAAATTTACAAATTGCCAACAGTCGAAATAGCGCAATGGCTTACTAAGCAGGCCCAATTAAATCCCAAAGATTACCGCTGATGTCTTCAAACACGGCCACTGTGCCGTAGGGTTGATTGATCGGTTCTCTTACGAATGTAATGCCTTTGCTCTGGTAGTGGTTGTAGTCGCGCGAAAAATCATCTGTGTAGAGGAAGAACGCGACACGGCCTCCAGTCTGATTACCTGTTGCGCTTATTTGTTCTTTGCTTGCTGCTTTGGCTAATAATATCCCCGCCTGCCCAGAGCCTTTTGGTGCAACAACAACCCAGCGCTTGTTAGTAGGCTCTAGCGGTGTGTCCTCGAGTAAGTCGAACCCAAGGCGTGATACGAAGAACTCAATGGCGGTGTCGTAGTCGTGAACGACAAGAGTGGATAAGCCGATGCGTTGATTCAACGTTGGTATTAGTCCCAGATGTTTACATCGATACCCTGTTCGCGGATGGCTTCAGCGCGAGCAGAAATATAGCGTTGAAAACTGGCCTCTTCCTTCCATGAGTTACTTTGAACGTAGTCTAGTATCGATTGTATGTGGAAGGTTTTAAAAAACGTTTCAGAACGTATAACCTCGGTGCCATCTCCAGCGAACAGAATCATGGTTGGTGCATAACTGATGCCTAGCTCCTTACTCCATTCACGACCGGTTGTTTCCGAGCCATCGGGCTTTTTAAACGGCTCGCGCCCCCACATATCGATTTGAAATACGTCAAATTCTTTTAGTAGCTCCAGACTCTCTGGTTTTGACAGTATGGTGTTATGCAGTGTTTCGCAATTTCTGCATGTGCCTTGTTCAAACATTAGCAGCAGCGGTTTTTCACCGGTATCGCCGCGCGACGCCAGGTTGTCAATTGGGCCTGTGAAGTAGTCTCGATTTATCAATGACTTCGATGATGCAGGCTGTTCGGTGCTGGCGACAAAGTCGGTAAAGGATTGCGTGGTTTCTCTTTTGTTTACTACGTAATCCAATGCCAGACGAAACCTGTCTGGGTCGTAGTATCCGTTTAGGCGCAACGCAAGCTTTCCTTGCTCGGTTAAAAATAAAATGCTGGGAGTGAACTGAACATTCAGTGCTTTGGCAAATTGTTTCTCTGAATACACTTCACCATCAACGCTAACGACTTCTCTGTCGCCCCACATGTTGAATTCGATAACGTCGAATTTTGATTTAAGCGTGTCTTCTATATCCTTCTGAGCAAGGTTTTTCTCCACAAACGCATTGCAATAAGGGCAGCCATCCTGGTGAAACAGCAGCATTAACCGTTTACCTTCAGCCGCTGCTTCGGCAACATCTTCTTCCAGTTCCATGAAGCTGACTTTGAACCAATCTGGGTAAACTGTTTCCATGGCACCGAGGAATCTACCGTGTTCGGGTTTGGATTCATCGGCATGCAAGTGGGTGCTAACGCAAATTAGTAAAGCAAGTAACCACCGTGAGAATGTCAACTGAGTAAAAGTCATCGGGCCATCCATCAATTGCTGTTTTTCCTCATTGACCCCGATAATATCATGCAAAATTGAGCGAAAAATCAGAAAAGCATGGCCTGGTCGACTTACCGCCTTGTTATTACTCAGCAGAACAAATAGGCGCTGAAAGGCGCTATATCAGCCCTGAATTAATAGAATAAATTCGGTTTAGTAAAAGCGAACCAGCGATGCCCAATGTGGTTACACCGCTGATTCGGTTTCTGTATCGCCGAAGATATAGATAGCCAACAAATTTGAAATACAGTCAAATTCATTCGCGCCATGCTGATGGAATTCGTTTCGTCAGGAATGGTGCAGGAGAATCGATTTAAACACCGGTTCGTTGCTTTGTTTCTCCGTCATTTCACCTTTGCGTAAATCTCGTGCTGAACAGGTAATTGCGCTGGCATTGATGCCGGCTATTTCGCCATCGACAAATCGATGCACATGACCGCAGTAAATGGCTTGAATGTTGTCAAAGCGAGACAGTAGTGCGGTGAGTTTTTCTACATCGTCCCAATCCTCGTACTGATACGGGTCGGGTATGCCCGTTGCCGGGTAGGGTGGGTGATGAAGAAACAGGGCGGTGGGTTTGGTTGGGTTAGCGTCAAGCATGGTTTCAAGATGGGCTAATCGCTCTTCGCATAGTTGGCCTTTGTTGCTTTGCGTGCTCAGAGTGTCAACCATGAGTAAACGAACCGGGAAATCATTAATGGCATATTGAACCCATGGGGAGCAGGTCGGTTGCATCGCGTTAGCACTGAATACCGATAATAGTTCTGCACGCTTGTCTCGGTTTCCTACCATGACCACATAGGGGGCATGGAGTTTGTCGAGTTGCTGCTTGGCAATATGATATTCTTCTGTAGAGCCTTCGTGCGATACATCGCCCGTATGAACAACCAGCGCTGGTGCTGAGCCGCTATCGACTAATGCGTTAATCGCTGTAACGCAGTTTTCCAAATCTTTCGTTCGCTGCGGAAATTGCGATGAAATATGGGTATCGGAAATTTGCACGATGTGTGTAGTCATGAATGTCAGGCGTTAATTAAGGTTTGCATTTTAAATTAGGGTGTTAACTTATGGGGTTAACTTATCGGGTTAACTTCTGTGTTTGTTAATAACATTCACGCCGGTTCAAATAGCAAGAAGCGTTCTCAAGAATTTTTTATTACTTGTATAAACGCTAACACGTAATCACTAGAAAACCAATACACATGAATCAGAAGTCACCATCGCTAAACGAACTAACCAACCAGCTCATTGAATTTCGAGATGCCCGTGACTGGCGTCAATTTCACTCACTCAAAGATCTTATTCTGTCATTGAACCTTGAAGCCAGTGAACTACTCGAGCTGACACAATGGAAGTCGGAACAAGCGTTTGAGGAAGAGGCGAAAACTGATGCTATGCAGCAACGGCTAAAAGAAGAATGTGCTGATGTGTTTCTGTATTTGTTGCTGGTAGCAGAGCGCGCTGGAATCGACATACGCGCTGCTGCTGCTGAAAAGATAAAAGCCAATGACACCAAATACCCGGTTGAAAAATCCCGCGGTACCGCAACCAAATACGACAAACTCTGATTGCTCAGGCGCTCAGAGAACACTCAAGCTTACGCTGCTAGTAACTTCAGGCTTTAGCAAAAGCCCGCCCAAGGGCATTACATCATTATGCAGCGAACAACACTAACGTTTTGCAGTGTCTAGCTTTGATAATGCTCCATCAGAATCTGAGCCACTTCCGGTCGTGAAAATTCAACCGGTGGTGCTTTACCTTCACTCAGCATTTCTCTTACAGCTGTGCCAGAGAGCAACACAAAGTCTTCCTTACTGTGATCAGGCGCTTCGCGCATCATGACGACTTTATTCAGCTTTTTCGAATACGCTGTGTGATCAGCTTTAAACAGCTCGATTTCCAACGCGTCTTGCGGTACTTGATCGAAGATATCCTGCGCTTCAAACGGTTCGTAATAATCGCCAACACCTGCATGGTCGCGGCCAATAATAAAATGCGTTGCTCCCATGTTCTGGCGGAACACCGCGTGCAGTAGTGCTTCTCTTGGCCCTGCGTAAAGCATGTCGAACCCGTATCCGGTTACCAGGGCGGAATTGGCTGGGAAGTACAGTTCAATCATTTTGCGAATTGCTGCATCACGAACTGGTGCAGGTATATCACCTGGTTTGAGTTTGCCTAGCAACATATGAATAACCAGGCCATCGGCGTCTAATCTTTCCATTGCCATGTGACATAACTCTTCATGAGCCCGATGCATCGGGTTGCGAGTTTGGAATGCCACGATGCGTTTCCAACCGTGTTCTGCAATGCTTTCACGAATTTGTACCGCCGTGCGGAACGTGTCCGGAAACTCTGTTTCAAAGTAGCTGTAGTTCATGACCTCAATGGGGCCAGCAATTGCAGTGTTACCCTGGGACTGAAATTCCGCAACGCCTGGATGTTCGGAATCGGTAGTACCAAACACCTGCTTGGTTAGGGTTGCGAGTTCCTCTTCACTGAATTGATCGATTGATTCAATGGTTTGAACAGCCAGCACGGGATGCCCATCTACGTTTGGATCCAACAGTGCAATTCGATCGCCTACCGATAAGGCACTGGCGTCGCTCACCAGATTAAGCACAGGCGTTGGCCAGAAAAGTCCATTTGTTGTTTTTAATGTGGCGCCCACACTCATTGCATCGGCTTTTGTCATAAAGCCGTTAAGAGGCGTGAAGTAACCAGCTGCCAGCATCACAGCATTGCCCGCTGCGGCTGAGCTAACCGCCAGCTTAGTCAAACCAGCTGCTTCTTCGGCCAAAGCATTCCGCTTCGAATCACTAACGATGAGTGGCGTAAGCGCGTTTGCGCCATGCGGTTTGATCAAAGCTGTCATGGTGTTCCCATTCTTTACAATTAGGGCCCGGACTGTGGCCTGCAGCACAGTGAGGGCTTGCGAAAATCAGCCGACACAATATCGTCGTTATATTGAAAAGTCTAGACGCTATTTTCAAGCCTGATTTTTGTGTTGCCGGGGTGCTGATGTGTTGTGTTGGCGTTGCAAATTTCACTAGTCAAATCAGTAGGTTAGCAGTTTTAAACCAGCGGCCATAGCGCCCATAAAATTAATTGATAGGGGTATAAAGAGGTTCGATTATCTTAGTTGCTGTAACCCCGCTAGTATTGCCAGTTGTGCGAGTCAAGTTTGTGCGTAACACGTTGGTCGAATAAAGCTGCTGAGTTGCTGTAGTCCAGCTGTTTTGCAACTAAATAGCCGCCAATTTTAGCCGCTATTTTGCTAGTAAATGTAGAGGAATCAGAAATGCTAACGAATAATCCATTTGCCGAACTAACAGCGATTATTTCGCCAACGGTGATGCAAGCCTATGTTGTGTTGATGATCCTGCTGGTTATCGGCGGTACTGTGCTCGACATGGTGCATAAGCAAAGCGCTAAATATTTTTTTGCTAATTCAAAGAAAGCGCAAGAGAATGCCAAAACCAAAGTGGGCGGTGGCAAGAAGGCCGGGCTTGCGCTAAAAACAGTTGCCAACGAAGTGCTGACATCGTCAGAGTTCTGCAACACACGTCGTCGTCAGTCGCATCTTATGACTATGTACGGTTTTATCTTTTTCGTTGTAACCACCGCCATCATGATTTTCAGTTACACCGGTAGCGGTGCTGAAGTGCCAGCACTCATACCATTGCTATGGCACCTGGGTGCACTGAGTCTTTGTGTTGGTGGCTATTGGTTCTGGTTTTCAATCCGGGTTGATGTTGCGTCTGAAGGTGTTAAGTGGAACCAGTTCAACGGACGGGGCGATCTCTTTATTCTCGGTCTGCTATCTATGGCAACGTTTGCGTTGCTCTGGTCGTTTACGCAGGCCATCGGTCTGGGCGTTATCTCAAAACTGATGTTTGCGTTGTTTATCATTAGCACAACGTTTTTGTTTGGCTCAGTGTACTGGTCGAAATTCGCACACATGTTTTTTAAACCCGCTGCGGCGTTCCAGAAGAAAGTGGCACACGCAGATGGTTCACGCGAAAACCTGCCAGCTGACTACGATTTATCCGATCCTGAAGTACACGCCAAATTCCCGGACATTCCAGAATACATGGGTGCTAATCCACCTAACATGGGATTGGGTATAAAGGCTGAGCCCCCACGCCACTATTAATCGACTGCAATCTGTTCTTGGAGAAATAACAATGCCTACTTTTGTTTATATGACTCGTTGCGACGGGTGTGGTCACTGTGTTGATATCTGCCCATCCGATATCATGCACATCGATACCACTACACGTCGTGCATACAATATTGAGCCTAACATGTGTTGGGAGTGCTACTCCTGTGTTAAGGCTTGTCCGCATCAGGCCATCGACGTTCGAGGTTATGCTGATTTTGCGCCGCTTGGCCACTCTGTCCGTGTAAAGCGCGACGAAGAAAAAGGTGTCATTGCCTGGCGCATCAAATTTCGCAATGGCGAAAAAGACATGGACCTGCTAGCACCAATTACCACCAAGCCTTGGGGTAGTGCGACTCCTGTGCTCAGTGAAGTAGAGCCGCCATCACAAGAGCAACGTGATAGCCAGTTGCTGTTCAACGAGCCAAAGTACATTCGCTTCGACGATGGTGATATCCACACGCTGGAAACGAATGGTCTTGTGATGAAGCAAGGGGTGGAGCACTAAATGAAATACGAAACTATCGTTGAAGAGGATATCGATATCCTTGTCTGTGGGGCCGGCTTAGGTGGAACCGGTGCCGCTTTCGAAGCGCGCTACTGGGGTCAGGATAAAAAAATAGTTATCGCCGAAAAAGCCAACATAGATCGTTCAGGTGCGGTTGCCCAAGGTTTGTATGCGATCAACTGCTACATGGGTACGCGCTTCGGCGAGAACAATCCTGAGGATCACGTGCGTTATGCACGTATCGATCTCATGGGCATGGTTCGAGAAGATCTGTTATTCGATATGGCGCGCCACGTCGATTCAACCGTGCATCAGTTCGAAGAGTGGGGTTTGCCACTTATGAAAGACCCAAAAACCGGCACGTATCAGCGTGAAGGTCGTTGGCAAATCATGATTCACGGTGAGTCTTATAAGCCCATCGTTGCAGATGCTGCGAAAAAGTCGGCTGATAAAGTCTTTAATCGTATTTGTGTTACTCATTTGCTCATGGACGATGCCAAAGAAAACCGCGTAGCTGGAGCTGTTGGCTTCAACGTTCGTACTGGTAACTACCATGTGTTCAAATCCAAGGCCGTTATCGTTGCTGCCGGTGGCGCATCCAACATCTATAAGCCTCGTTCAGTAGGTGAAGGTGCCGGGCGTGTCTGGTATGCACCTTGGTCTTCAGGTTCAGCTTATGGCCTGCTGATTAACGCCGGCGCAAAAATGACGCAAATGGAAAACCGCATTGTACTTGCGCGTTTTAAAGATGGATACGGCCCGGTTGGCGCTTACTTCCTGCACTTGAAAACATACACTCAGAATGGTCTTGGTGAAGAGTATGAGTCGAAGTGGTGGCCATCGCTGCAGGAAATTGTTGGTAAGGAATACCTTGACCCTGAAGAGTCGCATTTAACCCATCGTCCTATTCCAACCTGCTTACGCAACCATGCGTTCATCCAGGAAGTAAATGCAGGCCGTGGACCGATTCACATGGTAACGATGGAAGCCTTTCAGGATCCGCACTTAGAAGAGATTGGCTGGCACAACTTCCTTGGCATGACCGTTGGTCAGGCCGTGCTTTGGGCTGCAACCGATGTTGACCCCAAGTATGAAAACCCTGAGCTCACCACGTCTGAGCCCTACGTAATGGGTTCTCACGCCACTGGTTGTGGTGCATGGTGTTCAGGTCCTGAAGATCTATCACCACCCGAGTACCAATGGGGTTACAACCGCATGACAACCGTTGAAGGTTTGTTCGGTGCGGGTGATGCCGTTGGTGGAACGCCACACGCATTCTCATCTGGTTCGTTTACAGAAGGTCGAATTGCTGCCAAAGCTGCCTGCAAGTACATT
>CAKZUP010000170.1 GCA_937922945.1 uncultured Granulosicoccaceae bacterium | reverse complement strand
GAGCGCTGGCGTTGGTTAGCACAAGTTCCAAAGGTGTATCAATCAAGTCACGATGTCAGGCGTTACTTCTGCGCTAATTGCGGAAGTCCGGTGGCTTATGAGTCTGATAGATTTCCGGACGAAATTCATTTCTACGCGAGCCTTTTAGACAATCACAGTAACTTCATTCCAGATCAACACTATCACTGGGAAGAGCGTGTATCTTGGTTGTGCGTCGAGGATAATCTACCTCGAAGCCAGTAGTTCCTGCAGCTTCCTTGAGCTTTTGCTTTTTGGTATTGGTGAATAGAGTGAACACACCAAGTAGCGTGTTCACCCGTGGAAACTCTGCTTCTATTTACCTTTTGGCGGGTTGCTACCTCGACCTCCACCGGAGGGGTTGCCAGTAGTGCTTGGTCCATTAGGCGGTCGAGGTGTGTTCTGTTGCAATGGGGTTCTAAGCTTTGTCATTGTCTTTCTCCTTTACGGGATACTCTTTGTTATTTGGATTCTTTTGATTAGCATGGTTATCCATGCTCGCCTTGTTTGCATCATTGTTTTCGTTCAGAGAATTACTTCGATCGTCATTACTTCTGTTACTTTTAGACATTGCTTTTTCTCAGTTACAGTAAAAATTGCACCTACGCAGTAGGTTTTTGGACTCTAATCGTCGGCAACCAATCTGATAAGGATAAAAAGTGGATTTTTATGCAATTACGTCGAAACAAAGGCTTAAAAATTCACCCATTCCTGGCATGTATTTCAGGCGACAGTGGCTTAAAAAAGATGCGAATCGAAAGACGGTTAATTGGGCTCCATTTAAAGCCGATTGGAACCCGTTGAATGAATTTGCTTCCAAGCGCAGTTGGCAGCGAGAATACAAAGCATGTCAAAAGCAGGGCGAGCGAGAGTTGAACCGATTTCTAATAAATTCTCTTCTGAAAACCGAATTTTTGAAAAACGAAAAAGTCCCCGAATTCTGTATCCCTGAATTTGATATTGCATCATTAGATTTCTGGAGTGTTTTCCGCGGCTATGCCGCTGGCTACTCTGCGTTCGCGTCCGATCATCCAGCCCACAAGGTAATCGATTTTCTTCTCACTCAGGAAGAGCTGGAAATGAGCGGCGTGGAAACGGTTATCTGGATGCTGATTGCGCATCAGGAACTCACGCTTGTTGAGTCAGGATATGAAATAGGAGCAGGGAATAATCCAAACTCTGGAGGTTTGGTTTTCGATATAGAAAACTGGATGCCAGTCGAAGAGAATAACAAACTCACTTCTACAAAGCGTAGAGTCTTGAAGGTTCTCTATGACTTATACAGTAGAAAAAGTAACCGCGATAACAATGCCGATTTTGATGAGCAAAGAAGAGTCTTTCGGGAGCTTATGAAGCCTGTTTATCTAACGCCCGATGCCAAGCTTTCACTATCGAAAGAGTGCCGTTTTAATAGTTACATTCCACAGAACATGACAGATTCCATAAGCGGTGAGAATAGACTGAGTGCCGAGAAGGCGTTTAAAGAACATCTTGATCTACTGATTAACTATGCGGAGTTTTTCGAGTATGTACAGTCCAGTTTGCTGAACACTGGATTTACGCATAAGGAAATAATTGACTTGTTCAGCGTGTGTACGAATATAAAATGCAAATTTTACGAGGATCTAAAGCGTCAGCTGTAGCTGGTAGGTTGGGCTAAATTACCTCGCCATCGGTTCGTCGAGGCCGAATAAAACGTGAAGAAACGTGCAAATATATGCAAAAGCGTGTATTCTGCCATCTATGCTTACACAAGAACGCAAACGATACCTGCTTCAAGTTTTAAAACAGCAGGGAAAATTAGAGGCCAAAGCTGTGGCGGCTGAATTGGGCCTATCAGACGACACCATTAGGCGAGATCTGCGGGAATTGGCAGCTGCTGGCATGCTTCAACGAGTTCACGGTGGTGCTTTACCAAAATCTCCTGCAGAGGCCGACTTGGATGCCAGGAAAAGCATTGCGTCTGGGTCAAAGCAGGAAATAGGCAAGACGGCGGCCGGATTAATCAAGCCCGACCAAGTCGTGATAGTTGATGGCGGAACAACTGCCATGCAACTCGTGAAGAACCTGCGCCAAGATCAGAAAAACACCATTGTCACGCATAGCCCAACCATCGCGGTGGCGTTGTCTCCTTACCCTTTAATCACAGTCATCATGATTGGCGGGACATTGTTCAGGCATTCAATGGTGAATATTGGAGCTGCCACTGTAGAGGCTGCTTCACATATCCATGCGGATACATTCTTTATGGGGGTTACTGGGGTGGATGTAAAAGCGGGTTTAAGTACCGGTGATCTTGAAGAGGCTTATGTTAAACGCGCGCTGAGTTTGAGAGCGGCAGACACTATTGTTATGGCATCTTCAGAAAAACTGCAGGTCGCGTCGCCATACGTTGTGATGCCATTAGAAAAAGCCTCTGGCATTGTGTTGGAGAAAAATACTTCATCGCCTTTCAAAAAACTGATGAAGCAATCAGGCTTGGATGTTTTTGTTGGTGGGAAGAATAACGAGAGAAAAGGACACGTACTATGACCATGATGATTCTCATTGCCGGGCCTTATCGCTCCGGTACAAACGATGACCCGAATTTAATACAGGCTAATGTAGATGCCATGATGGACGTGGCGCTGAGTGTATTTCTTCGAGGGCATTTACCGGTTCTGGGAGAGTGGTACGCGCTGCCATTGATTGAACAAGCCGGGTCACAGACTACGGGAGACGACATATTCAATGATATATTTCATCCTGTGGCGCGCAGACTTGTACCTTTTTGTACTGGGTGTTTGAGGATTGGTGGGCCTTCAACAGGTGCGGATGATATGGTAGACACAGCTCGGAAACATGGGAAGTCTGTGTTTTACTCGATAGATGAAATACCCATAAAAAACGTATAGATGGAGTTTCACTCCCCTCAAACGGCTTTGACCTGGACGACAATAATAGGCAATGCAACGCTACAATGCTTTCAAAACTCCGATACATAACCGAAGCTCTCACGGGTAAGGTTTCGTCATTTTTTTAATAATGCTGCTTTTATATAGAAAACAGATATGGACTTCAAAATAGAAAGCAACAACGATTATCGTATAGTGTTTAGTGACCGGGCCTACGATAAAAAAGACTGGTTAACTGAATATACAGTTAGCTTACACAGTCCAAGTATGAACGGTGCCGTACGAGTTCTTAATGCTCCGTACGGCCAATCGCCGTTGGAATTATTCGAAAGTATCGAGAAAGACTGGAATGGCTGGAATGGTGAAAAGAGCTGGGGTTCAATGGAAGGTGAATTTGATATTTGCGCTATATCAGACAAAACAGGACACATAACGCTTAAAGCCAGAATAAATTCAGGGCACTATGTTCCGTCGGCGCGTTTGGAAACCGAATTAGTTGTAGAGGCTGGTCAGGTTGAGGGTATTGCAAAAAAAGCAAAAGGATTCTTCGGATGCTGAATGCGATTAGCGCAATCGAAAATAGCAGGTGATTAGCGCGCATTCAAGCTTGGTTTTGTATCTGGATCGATTGCAGAATTGAGGGTGATTGAATGGCTAAACTACGCAAAATATTGATCACTGAACTAGAAAAAATACCGGGCATCGATGTGCACCTCTGGACACCAGAGCGCGACTTTATGGTCATTGACTACAAAGGGAAAGAGGTTGCTCACTTTCATGGAAACAACGAGATAGACATCCGGCTCTCGCCTGAATTTGTTAAACGAGAGGGGCTCACTCATGCACCCAATCGGGTAGGCCACCCTAACCGCAAAAATGGTGGAACCTGGCTGATCGTTCGTTTTACACGAGAAGGTCATCTGGTGGAAATACTACGGCTTGTTAAGGTGGCAATTTCGCTTAGATAGAAGCTGTCTATGTTCCATCAGTTGTTGAAATGATCGCTGCGGGGATCAAGCCAAACCAACCCAAGCAAAATCTTGACATATAGGCCTTGCAATCGGTTGCAAAATTGGCCAAGCTACGCGCAGTTATTTTTATGTTGCGCTAGTGAAGGGTTTTCGAATGCTAAAAGTGGGTCTTTTGGGTGCAGGTCGCATCGGAATCGTACATGCCAAGGCCATCAATGCTCATAGAGGCAGTGAGCTTGCTGCCATCGCAGATGTGGTTACCGAAAATGCGGAAAAATTAGCTGGCGAGTACAACACACATGTTAAATCCGTCGACGAAATCCTGGCCGATGCGAGTATCGATGCGGTGCTTATTGCCTCGTCTACCGACACGCACTGCGATTTAATCGAAGCTGCTACTGCCGCGGGCAAGGCTGTGTTATGCGAAAAACCCGTCGATCTTGACTTGCAGCGTGCAAGAGATTGTTTGAGCAAGGCAAACGCCACGAACGTGCCCGTTATGATGGGATTTAACCGTCGCTTTGATCATAATTTTGCCGCATTAAAATCATCTGTGCAGGCCGGAGAGATTGGTCAGCCTGAGCTTTTGAGTATTGCATCTTTCGATCCCGCACCACCGCCCATAAGTTATGTGAATGTCTCTGGTGGATTATTCCGCGACATGATGATTCATGATTTTGATATGGCCAATTTCATCATGGGTACTTTGCCGAAAAGTATCTCGGCTGTAGGAACGTCCATTGTCGACAGTGAGATTGGTAAAGCAGGGGATGTCGATACTGCCATTGCAACCTTAACCTATGGCAATGGTAGTTTGGCGGTCATTCGTAATTCGCGCAGAGCAGCATACGGTTACAACCAACGCGTTGAGTTGCTTGGTTCTAAGGGACAGTTGGAAGTGAACAATCAACTGGAAAATACATTGGTAAAATCCACCGACGCCGGTGTGACCAGTGCCAAGCCCACATACTTTTTTCTTGAGCGTTATATGCCCGCCTATGAAGTGGAGTGGGCGGCTTTTGTCGATGCCGTGCTTGGAAATGCCGCAATACCGGCAACACTTGAAGATGGTGTTGCCGCATTAGCGATGGCAGAAGCGGCAACACAATCTGTTAAAAGTGGCGAACCTGTTTTACTTGCCGACGTTTAAGGTGTTCAGAGTGCGAGCAGTGGTATGGGGAAGTGTTGCTCGCTATCGTATTTTGTAAATGAACGACGAACCGTTGCCCATGTCTCGTGTACCTCGCACGCTGTCGTCTTTGATTTCCCAAAGCTGACAATCTTCAGTTCCGGTTCTGCTCTGATCGAAAAAAACCGTTAAAACTCGACAGAAAAAATTGTCTCTCATTTCCCAGCTGCCGGCGATGGGCGCCTCATTCCATGTGCCATCGAAGGTACCATCATTGCGAACGATGATAAAATCGTCTTCCAGTTCTTCTCCGTTGAAAAGAAACAAGCTCTTATCAAACAATTCGCTGATGCTTTCAGATGTTATTTGAACATACTGTGATGTGCCGTCACCTGACAATGCCAGAGTGTCGCCGGCCGAAATCGTCACACTGCTAACAAAACCTGTTTCTGAGTAATTGTAGGAATCGCTTTCAGTGCTTTTTGTGAATAGGTAGTTTTCAGCATCTGCAATACAGTAATCAGATTCTCCACCTCGAATTTGCTCACAGATTAACCCTTCATTATCGAGCCACCACGTACCCTGGAACTCTTCACCTCCAGATCGACGGGAGAATTTGGCGCCATCCTCTCGGTAATAAATACTGGAACCCGCTGAAAATTCTACGGTGTTCCCAATCATGAGGTTGGTGTACTCCAATCTTGTGAGCGATTGAAGCTCGCCAGTATCAACCAGCGTTAATTGAAAGTGCTGTGTTGCTTTTTCTGTAGAGATAACACTGGTGTTGGTGGACCCTGAATTAGCAACGAGATTAATAACCGCTACGTTTTGAGCAAATTCTGAGGGGTCTACATTCAAATTGATGGCCGTGGCGTTTGCTGCCGCTTGCTCAGATAGGGTAATTCCATTATCCGGATTGGCATCAACATCTAAAGATTGCAAAAGCACCGTCGAATTTACAACCAGATTTTCATTAATGTCATTAGACTCTGTCATGTCCAGTGGTGTAACAGTTGCTTTGGCAGTTACAGCTGGAAATGAAAGATCGCCAATGGAAAAAGTGATGCTTTCACCGTTTACGTATTGGAACTCGCCGGAGGCGTTGGTTATTCCAGAAAGAGTGGCGGTGGCATAGGAAAGCCCTTCAACTGCACTGTCCAGAAATACACCGGTGAGCACAGTATCGGGTGTAGAGCCCTCTGAATCTGTTGTTCCTTCGGTGTTGTCTGTAGTGGAAGAACTGCTGCTACAGCCCACCAGAGACACGCAGACGATGGCTGTCAGATAGAGGTAATTTTTCATTATATCGCTCGTTGGACAATTGAATAAGTGAATTGAATTGTTCAACTTTTCGAATACGGATAACATCCCCCATGTGGGTGAGTCTTATTCTTGAGCGTTGCTAGAAGTCTATTCCTTGCTGAGCTTTTATGCCCGCATGGCTGAACGGGTGCTTGACCTCAACCATTTCTGTTACCAGATCGGCGTAGTCGGTGAGTTCAGCTTTGGCATCTCGCCCGGTAAGAATAACGCTGGTTCGTTCGTCGCGGCTGTTTAAGCCTTCTATAACCGTTTTAATATCGAGATAGTCGTAGCGTAATGCAATGTTAATCTCGTCTAGAACCAGTAGATCGAACTCTCCGGTTTGCATCATTTGTGTGGCTTTGGTAAATGCGGCTTCTGCCGCCAGCTTGTCTTGTTCAAGATTCTGTGTGTTCCAGGTAAACCCGTCACCCATGGTGTGCCATGTAACGTCGGTTGGGAACTTTTCGAAAAATTTTCGCTCACCGGTGACCCACTTGCCTTTTATGAACTGAACCACGCCAACTTTGTGACCCCATCCCAGTGCTCGCGCAATAACACCGAAGGCTGAGCTGGATTTTCCTTTGCCATTGCCGGTATGCACTAATACTAATCCTCGTTCAGGATCAACCGCCTCGGAGGCTTTTCTTTTTTGTTCAGCTTGCAGGGATTGCATCTTCTCTTTATGAGATTGATTCTGCGCGTTGCTCATTGATTAGCTTTATAGTTTGATTGGAAGATCGGGAAACGTCAGTGTAAGGCTCTTGCCAAAAGCAACGGTTGTTGCATAATCGTCGGCGGTAGTACCATGACTGTTCGCCACTTTTATAACCCCAGCGTGACACACAATAATGTGCGACTTGTTCGAGTGTTGGAACTCTGCAATGGCGGACCTAACGCGCTCTGTAAATTGTTTTACGCTTTCGCCACCGTGTGGGCAGGATGTGTAAAAGTCGTCTCGCCAGGCATCCAGCTCTGCAAGAGGAATGGCATCCCACGCGATACCTTCCCAACGTCCAAAGTTCATTTCCTTGACTCTGTTATCAATAACGACAGGCAAGTTCAGTGCATGCCCAAGTTTGTTTGCTAAAGACGTGCAACGTTGTAGCGGGCTGCTAATCAGTACATCGGCAGTGTAACCCTGATTCAGTATGGCTGTAACTTCGTATTCGAATGAATCCGCAACCGGTAGATCGGTTTGCCCGTAACAAATACCTTCGGCAATATCGGGCTGAGTATGACGGATGAAAGTCAGGTCCATTTAAATAAGTGGTAAACCCTGGCTAGATAACTCAGGTTAGATAACCCATGTTAGATAACCCAGGGTTAGACAGTACTATTGAGTTGGGTCTGGCCTGAATACGCAAGTGATATTCTTTCAGCGCATAGAGCAGACCCGGCGTAAGAAGGCTCGCGTCTATTTAACGCGAGTCCATGCTTGAGATCTGCAGATAAATGCAATACAACCTGAAACGCTAAGCGTATCGCCTTTTACAGACATCTTTGATTTATAGGTTTTGTCTTTACTTGGGTCCCAGATGTTACCACCGCTCCAGCTTGTGTCAGTTTTAGATTTCATGTTCCAGACCATCTCTTTTCCAATATGCTCGTACTCTGCGTTTGGCTGATCTTGCAGATCGAACTGTTGCTTGATAGTGCCACAGAGCTTATCTTCACATTCAGCGATTTCTACGTGTAAGTAGCCTTTATCGGACGATTCGGTTTTCCATGTGCCAATAGCGCCCGTATCGGCTTGTGCGTAACCGACGATGGAGCTTAAGAACGCTATGAGAAGAATACGGGTAGACAATTTTTTCATGGGGTGTGCTCCAAAAATTCTTAGGTTGTTGATAGTAGCCCAGCAAGCAAGAGGTGTCGCTTTACATTTACGATAATTGCGGATGGATTGATAAATCGTGCACAGCTTTGTTAGGCGCCGTGACCATCGTTACAGTTGCTTACAATTAGTGGCTAGTGTGCTGTGTCTAGTTTACACCCTTAATTCCGTGAAATACCATCTTGGTAACGGTTTTCGCGTAGCGTTTTCGCTCTTTTACTGTCGCCTTCGGGTGCCACATGTAAAACCAATTCAGCATCCCGAACACCGACATAGTAGTGAATTTTAGTTGCGTTTTGTCCTTGCCTAACTGGTCCGGAAAGCCCTGCAATAAAACGTTGCTCACGACCTCGACCATCTCCCGCTGATAGCCCTTTAATATGGACTGTTGAGCGCCTGATAGTAGTGGTAAGCCTTCATTCTGTATCTTATGCTGATAGTCCATGCCGTCGTATGCGATTAAAAATTCAAGTACAACGATTTGCATCTGTTCTTCAGGGTTTAGATCTGCAAGGTTCAGCTGGCAAACTCGGTCCCTTAATGTCGATAGGTAATCGTCCAGAATGCCGTGGATAAGTTCATCCTTGCTTGCATAGTAGTGATAAATGGTTGCTTTGGATATTCCACACTCTTTGGCTACATCGTTCATGGATGCCCGTGTAATGCCGATGCGAGCGAAAACCTGAGCGGCCACATCCAGAATGCCAAGGCGCTTCTGATCATGATCTTTGGCAATGGTGCGTGCCATAACAGAACTAGTCCTTGGGTCTTAAATCTACAACGCGACGGGCTTTTCCTTGCGAGCGCTCAACGCTGCCCGGCTCACCGTTCACCACTTGTGCGGTTACCCCAATGGTATTTTTGATCTTGTCAGCGAGCTGCTGCGCAACGTTATCGCGCTCATCCCCTGAACAGGTTTCCGTTGTCTCTACCAGAACTTTCATTGAATCCATTGCGCCAGCTCGTGTGAGTTCGATTTGGTAGTAGGGAGCAAGTGCCGGAATGGCAAGTACGTGTTCTTCTATTTGTGTGGGAAATATATTGACGCCACGAAGAATGATCATATCATCTGATCGGCCGGTAACTTTTTCCATTCGACGCATGGAGCGTGCAGTGCCCGGTAGCAAGCGAGTAAGATCTCGTGTTCTGTAACGCACCATGGGTAAACCTTCTTTTGTTATCGTAGTGAAAACCAATTCACCCATTTCACCATCGGGAAGAACCTCGCCGGTTTCAGGGTTAATAATTTCAGGATAAAAATGATCTTCCCAGATGTGGAGCCCATCTTTGGTTTCTACACACTCGTTGGCAACACCGGGGCCAAGAATTTCAGAAAGCCCGTATATGTCCACCGCATGCATATCGAAGGCTGATTCCACTTGTTCGCGTAATGAAGCTGTCCAGGGTTCAGCGCCGAAAATCCCAACGTTCAGGGAACACTCGCGGGGGTCAATACCGGCAGATTGAAACGCCTCCAGAATATTCAGCATATATGATGGCGTGACCATGATGGTGGTCGGTTTAAAATCTTGTATCAACGTGACCTGGCGTTCAGTCATGCCACCTGAAACAGGTATAACTGTGCATCCCAATTTTTCCGCGCCATAGTGTGCGCCCAATCCACCAGTGAACAGACCATAGCCGTAAGCAACATGCACAAGGTCCCCAGATTTTGTGCCGCTGGCTCGCATGCTTCGTGCAACCATGTCGGCCCACATGTCGATATCGTTCTGTGTATAGCCGACAACAGTGGCTTTTCCAGTCGTGCCCGAGGATGCGTGAATGCGGGCAATTTGTTGTTGTGGAACAGCGAACATGCCAAATGGATAGTTGTCTCTTAGATCATCTTTATTGGTGAACGGGAATTTTGCAAGATCGGATAAGTTGTGTAAGTCGTCAGGATGAACGCCTAGTTCATCGAAACGTTGCTTGTACATCGGTACCTTGGAATAAGCGTGTTGCAACGACCACTTCATGCGTTCAAGTTGTAGCGACTGAATTTCATCAAGTGATGCAATTTCAATCGGGTCGAGCGATTCCCGGCTAGGCGTTACGTTTAGCATGGTTGATTGTTTCCCGTATTATTCTTCGAACAACTGGCCGCGAATGGCGCGCGAGCATCCACGAAACTCAGCAATAACC
Source organism: uncultured Granulosicoccaceae bacterium (assembly GCA_937922945.1). Lineage (GTDB taxonomy): Bacteria > Pseudomonadota > Gammaproteobacteria > Granulosicoccales > Granulosicoccaceae > Granulosicoccus. The sequence continues at coordinate 1,973 of CAKZUP010000170.1, read as the reverse complement.
GTTTTGTTTTGGTTTTTAACCGTCACATCGTATACGCCACTTCGTCCAGCTAAGCTGACTTCTCTGGCTTCAGCCGTTAACACATCGCCAATTTCAGCAGCAGTGAGATAACTCATTGTTGTATGCTGCCCGACGCTAACCTGGTTGCGACTGTTGCAGGCAAAGGCAAACGCGCTGTCGGCTAATGCGAAGCTTACGCCGCCGTGGCAGGTGCCTAAAGCATTCGTTTGATGTGCGCCAACGGTGAGCGAGAGTACGGCGTGTCCTTCATCAACTGATAGTAGTGACATGCCTAACCATTTACTGGCTTGATCACCTGCCCACATTGCTTCTGCTGATTTCTCTGCGCGTTCCTTCGGGGTCATGTCTTTTGTCCAGTGAAATGAGGTGAGCGTTTTTCCAGAAAAGCCGTAACGCCTTCAGCATAGTCTGGCGATTCACCGCAGGTTTTTTGTAATCGTGCTTCAAGTTCCAACTGTTCATCTAATGTGTTTTCAGTGGCCGCGTGTATCGCATGCTTTATGTTGGCGTACCCTTGCGTTGGTCCCTGTGACAACTGCCGCGTAAGTAATCGTGCCTCTTCAAGAAGTTGCTCATCTGCTACGCAGCGGTAGATTAAGCCCCATTGTTCAGCGGTAGCAGCATCTATCGGATCTGCTGTCATTGCCAGAGCTTTACCTCGAGCTACGCCGAGTAATTTCGTCAATGACCATGTTCCACCCGAGTCGGGTACAAGACCCACCTTCGCAAACGACTGTATGAATTTTGCTTTGTCGGAGGCCAATACGATATCGCAGGCCAGCGCAATGTTCGCGCCTGCGCCAGCAGCAACTCCGTTGACAGCGCAGACTATGGGTAGGTTGGCGGTTTTAATAAGTCGTATTAGCGGGTTATAAAACGTTGTAAGCGTTGCGCTTAAATCGGGTGGTCCTTGCATTTTAGATGGGTCGCGATCGCCTAAGTCTTGTCCTGCACAGAAGCCTCTGCCTGCGCCCGTGAGCAAGATGGCACGAGCGCCATCGTCTATCGCTCCCTCCAATGCCATGCGCAAAGCCACGTGCATGTCATCGTTAAAGCTGTTGAGTTTTTGCGGCCGATTAAGGGTGATCTCTACCCACGTATCGTGTTTATCGACTAATACTGTGTCAGACAAAGTGACTCTCGCTTGATCTTTGCAGTCAGGTCAGTTAACTTATCACCGACCAAGTGGTCGGTCAATGGCAATTGAACTGAATCTTGCATTTGCCACCGGTGGTTTATAACGCATGGTATATCAGTCAGGTTTAATCACTCATGGTAAAGGGTTATGGTGATTAACCCATGGTGTTCAACTCACTTTTATTAAGCACTGGAAGCATGGTGACTATTCAGGAAATCAAAAGCTTTGCTGCCGGGCAGTGGGTCGGCTGTGATGACAGCGCGCGACGTATCCACTCAGCTGTTACCGGCGAGCAAATCGCGCAAGCAGGAAACAGTGCGCTAGATGTGTCTGCCATGCTCGATTTCGGCAGACGACTTGGTGGGCCTGCGCTACGTAAATACACGTTCCACGATCGGGCAAAAATGATCAAGGCGCTGGCCAGTCACCTAAACCTGCACAAGCAGAGCCTTTACGATATTTCTTTTTCCACTGGCGCAACTCAGAAAGATCATTTAATCGATATAGATGGCGGCATTGGTACGCTTTTCGTGTTTGCGTCGAAAGGCCGTCGGGAAATGCCCGATGCGAAAATCTACTTAGATGGTGATCTTGAACAGTTATCACGTAGTGGTAGTTTTCAAGGTCAACATATGTGTACACCGCTGCAGGGTGTAGCCGTGCATATCAATGCGTTTAACTTTCCAGTTTGGGGCATGCTTGAAAAACTTGCACCGGCTTTATTAGCTGGTGTACCGGTTATTGTTAAACCGGCTACTGCCAGTTGTTATGTCACGGAACGTTGTGTGCAAATTCTGCTCGATAGTGGTGTTCT
>CAKZUP010000169.1 GCA_937922945.1 uncultured Granulosicoccaceae bacterium | reverse complement strand
CGTCTGGATGCTGCCAGTCCGCTGACTTCGGATAGTTCAGCCTGTTGCAGTACACCGGTTTTCATAGGTTTGGTGGGGACAAGCCCCGTTGTGGACGGCGCATCACTTTGAGTGACAGTTTCCTGCTCGGGATTATCCGTTTCACCCTGCTCGTTATTCAGTCCAGAATCGTCAGCATTCGCGAACGACTGTGTGGTTGAATTTGACTGTCCCGAAACCGATTGGCAGGCGGACAGCAATGCCATGGTCGCGATAAGGCAAACAGAGATGACCCGGACAGACACGCTCATGGCTAGTCTGACTCTGGAGGCGAGTTGATGGCATCTCTAACCACTTTGAACAGCGATCGCGCCGACTTTGGCGGTTTGCTCTGAGATTTTTCTTTACCGGCGCTACGTTGGAGCTGTCGAATCTGTTGGGCATCGGCGTGGGCGTATTTGTCCAGAAAGTCGGTCAGTGCCTGCTTGGGATTGGGCTGATCATCGTCACCCAGCAGCCGATCGCGCCACTGTTCTACAACGTGTAATGTTTGGGTATTGGCACGAGCTGCCTGGCGTATGCTCTCCAGTGCTGCCTCAATTGGCTCGATATCGACTTTTCGTAGCCGTTTCGCCAGCCAGCCCAACTGACGCTTGCGTGCGCCGTTTTTAGTGGTCTTGTTGAGCACGTCTATCGCTTCCACAACATCGTCTGGAAGCGGCACTCTGGCGCGCTCTGCAGCGCCAAGAGCCGCCAACTCAGAGCCCAGATCGCGCACCGCGAGAGCGTCGCGCTTGAGTTGAGACTTGCTTGGTTCGGCGTCGAATTCGTCATCGTCGAATTCCACAGATTCATCAATCATATAAATTACCTGAGTTCATTCAAGAGACTTGTTGCAGATTGCGGGGTAAGACACTGTTAAAACTAGACTAATGAATGTTGTTTTTTTGCGACAATCAGTATCTAATAAACTTTTACAACGGAAAACTGTCCGTCCTATATGCCACGAGCCATCGCCATTGCAGCTGGTTTACTAGCACCATTACTGTCAACACAGTTGGTGTCGGTTGCGCATGCGCAATCATTTGGCTTGGGAGACGCTACGGCTGGAAGCGATCCGTTCACCTTTGACAGCCAAGATCTTGACACTATTCGTTACTCTCGGTCTACTGACTCAACCTTATCAGACAGCAGTTCTTCGCGTTACGCCGACCGGCAAACAGAATTATCGCTCAGCCTGCGCCCAGCCAAGCCCAAGTTTAGTCTGAAGAACGGTTTTGGTCTCAATATGTTTAGCCATGCTCAGCCCGAGATGGCCGTCGAGAGCTGGCGGCACGGTAAAAACCGGCTCGGCGATAGCATTCCCGACATTCATCAGGGCTTTGCCTATTCAGCTGGTTTGAAAGTAGAGCACGAAGATGAAGATATCGATGGTACCGCTTATGTGAGCTCTGGTTTGCTTGGGCTCTCCTACGGTCGGCTTGGCCGCCTTTGGTATGGTGGTGTCGATGTGAATGTTGAGCAATTCGTTAACGACGATCCTAACGCCGAAAACAGAGACGTACTCAGCGTTGATTTCACTACGGGCCGGCGACTTGGCTGGACAGGCACATCAAGCGGCTCGCCGCTGTGGATGCTATCAATTCAGGGTAATCTTGATATTCAGTCTTACAACGAAGACCCGCAAGAAAAGGGCGATTGGTATTTGAATCCAAGCCTGTTCTGGCAGAACCCCGGCTTTACGTTCTCAGCGCAAGTGCAGGTACCGGTTGAGGTGCCTTCATCTGATAGTACCGTCGATCCAGATTATCAGCTGCGCGCCATTTTCGAAAAACAGTTCTAGCTCTACTCGCGTTTTATTTGTTATCTTCTTATTGTTATTTCTTGTATTGCGGTGCGCCACCGCTCTCGGTTACGCGATTGCGTAGTTTTGTCAGAGTGAGTCGTGCAACCAGTTTGTCCCGCTTATACTGTTCGATTTTTACAGGCACATAGTCGAGCTCTGGCGCAAACCAGGTCATGGTGTGTCGGGAAGTGCTCCCTACGGCGTTACTTTTAACGCGAATGGTTTTAAGCGATCCCATCTTTGTGGGTACCTCTTCTTCGCCTTCATTTGAAAATAACATGGTTTTAACCCGTCCATTATCAAACACTTTTAGTTCAGACTGAGCAAAGCTATCGGAACGCAATGCATCCATTACCGTTAGCGTGACTGAAAGCCTATCGAGCAACGGGTCTGAGAATGCCTCGGTAACTTCTTTTCCACGACGCTTGTAGGTAAGCTCGTTATCGTTCCAGTCGAACCATGCATCTACACTACGGCGTGCCTCTTCGTCTTGCCTGTAGGTGTATCTTTGTGGTTGAAGGTTTAGTGTATCCGTCGAGTTGGCCACGCTGAACACGCTGACTTCCTGAATTTTTCCCTTGCCGGTGAGTTTGAATACGCCCGTGGGTTTTGTTTTCAGGCTGTAAATCCATTCATCGCCCTGTTGCGCCAGCCGTAGCGTTGCGCTGCCTGCGCTTATCATGTTGTTACCAACATCGTATTCAACTTCGAACGGGGAGAAGTTGGACGGTTGAGCGTATGCCAGACCTGACAGCGCTGATAGCGCTACAACGCAGCTGATGACGCTTGCATGCCCGACGCGCTGCACTGTTGATCTGTAAAGCTTACTTGCTGTTTTCATTTTTGCTGTCCAGTTAAGGTTAGCCCGTTTTGACTAGCCTCGTTTCATTAAGCTGACGGTAACATTCTCAGCTATTCAGTCGGGCATCGCCATTCACACAAAGTTGTAATGCGCGCGTATAAAGTGAGTGCTCTGTGCTTAAAACCCGATTTGCCAGACTCTCTGCCGTGTCATCCGGTTCTACATGCACTTCACTCTGAGCGATGACCGGGCCAGCATCAAGCTCAGGTGTTACAAAATGTACACTTGCACCGTGCACTGTGTCGCCAGCATCGAGTACCCGTGCATGTGTATTAAGCCCAGGATACAAAGGCAGCAGTGAAGGGTGAATATTAATCATCTTCCCAAGGTAATGATTAACGAACTCATCGCCCAGAATTCGCATAAAGCCTGCCAGTAACACCCAATCTGGCTGGTATGTGTCGATCTGCGAGCGCAGCGCGGTATCGAAGTCGTTACGCACATTAAACTGCGTGTGGTCCACCACTGTCGTGGCTATGCCCTGCGCCTGAGCAAATTCAAGCCCTTCCGCGCTGGGGTTGTTGCTGATAACGGCGACTACTTCGGCGTTTACAGTGCCGTTCTGGCAAGCCTTAACTATGGCTTGCATGTTCGAACCTCGCCCCGAGATCAGGACAACCAGTCGGGTCATGCGTAACTCACCACGGCCAGACCGTCACCTGATTCGATGCTGCCAATGACGCACGCGCTTTCTCCATTGGCTCGTAGCGTGTCGAGTGATTGCTCGACATCGTTTTCGCTGACCACCAGCGTAAAGCCAATGCCGTAATTAAATGTGCGTAGCATTTCTGCCTGCTCAATGTTGCCTTGTTCCTGCAGCCAATCGAATATAGGTGGTGTTTGCCAGTTTTCCAGCGTAATTTGTGCCGTGACATCGTTTGGCAGGCTGCGCGGTATATTTTCTGAAATGCCCCCACCGGTAATGTGCGCCATGGCCTTGATCGACACATTGGTCTGCAATAGCGCCAATACCGATTTCACGTAGATTCGCGTGGGTAACATTAACGTCTGGCCAAGCGTAAGATCGCCGAAAGGTGCATTGATATCATGTTCTTCAGCCACTTTTCGTATCAGTGAGTAACCGTTCGAATGAGGCCCGCTTGAAGCGATTCCGATAATCTGATCACCGGATTGGACCGTTGTTCCATCAATGATCTGATTTTTTTCCACAATACCCACAGCGAAGCCCGCCAGATCGTAGTCGCCACTGTGGTACATGCCCGGCATTTCGGCTGTTTCGCCACCGAGCAGGGCTGCACCGGATTGCACGCAGCCTTCGGCGATGCCTGCGACGACTCGGCTGGCCTGTTCCACATTGAGCTTTGCCGTTGCGAAGTAATCGAGGAACCATAAGGGCTCTGCTCCGCACACGAGTATGTCGTTGACACACATTGCAACAAGATCGATTCCGACGGTATCCGGCATGTCTAAATCGATGGCCAGTCGTAGCTTTGTACCCACACCATCAGTCCCTGAGACCATGACAGGTTGGCGATATTTTTCCACTGGCAGCTCAAACAAGCCACCAAATCCGCCAATAGCGCCTAAAATTCCTGTACGGTGTGTGCGCGCCACCAATGGCTTGATGTTTTCGACAAGTGCGTTTCCAGCTTCGATATCCACGCCGGCACTGGCGTAGGTTAGTCCGCTGGATTTGGGTGAATTCGTCATGTTGTTTGTCGGCTAGCGTTGGTTGTCGCGTGAAAGCATAATGATACGCGGATTACTTTTTCATGAGTGTAGAAATGCGAAAGAGCAAACTCTTTGGTTCAAACGGCCAGTGTGTCGTCCGATGGCGATTTTTTTTCACCGTCGCGGCGCTCGCTGCTGCGTTATCGCTGACGGCTGGACCCGCTCAGGCGCAATTGGATGCCTACAGCATTCAGGTGGCGGTATTGGATCGCTCCGACGAAGAGCAGCAGGATGCTTATCAGCTTGGGATGCGATCGGTGTTGCTCAGAAACAGTGGCGATAAAACGCTGCTCAATCGCGATGAAGTGAGGGCTGGCCTTCGTCAAGCTGATAGCTACGTTGAAGCATTTCGCTATGACACACCTGAGCCTGGCACCGTCATTTCACGCGATACACCGCTTACCGACCGTGTTCGGAGTACGGGTAAAGCCACTCAGCTGATGTTAATTCAGTTCAACCGCGAACTGATCGATGGGCTTATTCGACCGGCCAAACGGCCGGAACCGGAACCACAAGAAGGTGTTGACCCTTTCAATCGGGTGTCGGCAGCGTTAATGTGGCTAATGGTTGAAGATGGAGATCAACAAATGCTCATCAGTGCCGCACGAGGACAGAATGTCATGGAGCGTGCGCGCGAGATTGCCGGTGGTGCCGGCATCATCCTCAATTTTCCAGCTGGTGATACCAAGGACGAGCAAGCGCTCAGGGCAGAAGATATCAAGACGGCTGCAGCCGATCGCGTTGCGGCGGCCGCTGGTCGATATGCACAGCCACTAACGTTGGCTGCACATGTGTCGCGTACCCTTACTGGCAACTGGGAAGGGGTTTGGATGAAAGTAGCTGCAGGTCAGCAGCAAAATCAAGCGTTCAGCAGTACCAGCCTCGATACAGCGTTGCAACAAGGCATTGCGTGGTTGGGACAAAACGCCGGTGGGACAAGCTCTGCACCGAGTACTTTTCGAAGTAGCTCGAGTGCGAATGCGTCCAGCGCGGAAGGTCTGGTTTGGGTGAGTCCGTTACGAACCACACAAAGCTATGCTCAAGTGATGCGTTTTCTAACAGGCCTGGACGGTGTGGATGTCGCGTATCCGAAAGAAGTGCTTAGCGGTGGTGTCGTGTTTGCCATCATGCCAAGAGGCGCGGTACCGATTGTGGCGAATGCTGCCAATTCGCAAGATTGGATTCGTCAGTCCACCACACCGAGTTCGGCCAGTGAAAGCCGCTTTGCCGATGGCATAACAGCTGCGCTCGAATATCTTCGCTAAAACTGTCTATCAAACATGGTTGCTACGTTGCATCCTCAGCTAACGCTTTCGCTTGGCATTGTCTCTACGTCTTCGTTTGAATCGTATTGGTCCGGTAGCGCGAATGCCAACGCGGTTGCAAGCTTGCATTCGTTTTGTGCTGGTGAGCTGCCAGAGCAGCAATTTTTGCTTTGGGGCGACAGCGCTGTTGGCAAAACTCATCTACTCAGTGCAGCCTGCCAGCAGCTGGCAGGAAAAGGTTTCCAGGTTGCGTATTTAACAGGTGAGTTAGCTAGCAGGGAAGGTGCACTCGTTGGCATAGAGAACGCCGATTTATTGTGTCTGGACGACTTACATCGCTTGGCACACGGTGGTGAAGAGGCGCTGTTCCATTGCATAAATCGATGCCGGGAGTCCGGGACCCGCTTGCTGTTCGCGTCCAAACTACCAAAAGACGAGTTGCCGATATCGTTACCTGATCTGAAAACGCGGCTCAGCTGGGGGGTGATTTTTCAATTGCACGCACTGGATGATGAAGAGCTCAGCGATGCGCTGAACAGATTGCTGAGCGTTCGTGGCTTGGATGTAAGCGACGACGTGATCGACTATATCCTTAGGCGTTATCCACGCAACATGAATGCCTTATCCAAGTTGGCTGAACAGTTAGATCAGGCGTCGATGAGTGAGCAACGACGAATCACTATTCCACTGGTGCGCAGTTTAACTGATAAAGCGCAAACCTAGCTCTGTGTTTGCCTATCAGAAGGGGTGAAGCGTGCGTAGAACATGCTACCCATAAACAAAAGCAGGCTGAATATCACGGTGAGATAGCCTAGCCAGGCTTGGCCTTCGCCATGGTTGAAGCTGGCATCGACGCCAACCATAAAATAAAACATGGAGAGAAACGTGACCCACTGATGAGTATAGCGTCGCGCATGCAGTATGCCGCGTAATGGGAACAGCAGTGGCACAACCAGCAGCACAATCGGCACAACGCGTGGAATGTTTTCAGGTGGTGCAAGCCATGTAAACCAGCTGAGCAACAGTGTGAGTAATCCAAAATAACCCAGTAAGGTGCACCAGCGCGATAGTGTTCTCTTATTCATACTGGCATTAAAGCACAGACCTAATTTAATAGGGATTTCTGAGGGAGAAACGAAAAAGCGCCGAGGACTGCCTTAAGTCATCGGCGCTTTTACGCACACCTATTCAACGTGTTGGTAAAGCTGAGGTTAGCTTTTTGGCAACAATACCGTGTCGATTACGTGAATCACACCATTTTTCTGCGGAACGTCGGCGATGGTCACAGTGGCGACGTTGCCGTTCTCGTCGGTGAAGGTGACTTTGTCGTCGTCATATTTTGCGACCAGCTGACAACCACCCGCAGTACCTACGGTGTGCTCGCCACCGTCGTCCGCGACCATTTTGATCACGTCAGCTGCCATCGCCTTCGCTGCCACCACATGGCAGGTTAGTACAGTTTTTAGTGTTTCCATATTCTCTGGCATAAGCAGTGTGTCGACAGTACCGGCTGGCAACGCATCGAACGCCGCGTTGGTGGGTGCCAGGACTGTGAACGGACCATCACCTTGAAGTGTGTCAACAAGCCCTGCGGCTTTTACCGCTGCCACCAGCGTGGTGTGATCTTCAGAGGCGGATGCATTTTCAACGATGGTTTTAGTGTCTACCATTTCGGCGCCGCCCACCATGACTCCATGACCACCCGCAAACGCTGCAGACATAGGAAGCGTGCAGATAGTTAATACTGACATTGCAGCGACTGTATTTCGTAAATTCATTGTTATACCTTTTCTGAAAGAGAGGAGAAAGTGTGTTCTTGACCATACTTACGCGCTAAAGGTTGGCTTGGATGTTTTATTATTGATCTGGCACATTAACAAACAGACAGTAACAACGTGTTCAACCAGTTAAATCGAGAAAAGTCGTCGTTGAAATACAACGAAGGCTATTGAATGTATAGATTTATGAGGTGTCGGTGAAACCCGACAAAAAAAGATCGGCATTCGTCGGTCTTTGGTAAACCATCAGCAATGGCTGAGCTCTTTTATAAAAGCTTACGGGTAGACGACTACCGCCGCTCTTAATAATCGAGAGGCGACATAATCGAGAGGCGGCGACGCAGTGGTGATCGAAAAAGATCTATCTAAAACACCCGAGCAGCAAATTAAGCTTGATGGGTGGGGAATGGGTTGCAACCGGGTTTGCAGAAATGTGTGCACCCAGCTTTTACATGTCTAGCTTGCTATCAGTTTCTTGAACTGCGCTTCAAGCTCTGCCACGCTGCTTACACCGCGAATCGTTCCACGCTTTCGTCCTTTGGCATCAAACAGAATCAGACTAACCGTTTCACCGTTGTGTGTTTTCCTGAAGGTCTCGCCTTCATTGGTCGTGATATCAGCGACACGATAAACAACACCGTCTGTGGTTTTAAGCGCTTCACGAGTATTGTTCATCAGGCGTCGACAAAGCTGGCAGGCCGGGTCGTGAACCTGAACGACAACAGGTTGGCCACTGCCAATACTCGTAAGATCGTGAAGACCGCGTTGTTGTACATCATATCGGTGTATCGCAGCCCCGGCAGCTCCGGCAACTGGCACTGCAATCAACATTTTTATTAAAGTTCGTCGATTCCATGCAGGTAAGCGTCGCTCACCTGCGCCGGTTTTTTTTGCTTTCGGTGAGTTTTTTGCGCTCTTGGTTGGGCCGCCGGCAAGCTGTGCATCTTCTGAATTGACGGAAGTTGCCTTGTTACGTTTCGCCTGAGCGTTTTTTCGTTTTGATTTCTTAGCCATAACGTGTGAAACGAATTGGCTGTGGGTTTGATTGCGCTTGGTCTTCAGGAACTTGATCGCCTGTGTGGTGGGATTATGCGAACTGAGTCGTGTCCGACCGTGCAATCAATAGTGAGTCAGGGACGTTCTATGGTCATGGTCGGTGTTATTGGTCGATTGGCGTGCCGATTTACCTGAACATATTGCTGCCCTGTGTGCTTGATCACAGTAAGTGGCTATACGGCACACAGAGACAGGGCTTTGGGTAGCCAGACACCTGTAATTTGAAACTAAATACGTTCTGTAGAGACAAAGTATGAGTACGAGTAATAAAACAACTGGGGTAAGTCGTCGACAATTCGTGCTTGGTGCTTCGGCGCTGGGTGTGAGTATGGCCACTACACAAGTTTTCGCCCAATCAGGATTGCGCTATAAAACGATAGAGCATCCCATGCCAACGGTTGATGAATCCAAAGTGGAAGTGCTGGAATTCTTCTGGTTTGGTTGTCCCCATTGCTATGCTTTCGAACCTGCTATTAATGGTTGGAAGGATTCCAAGCCGGATTACGTTAATTTTGTGCGCGAAGCGCCGCCGTTGAACCCAAGCTGGGAACAGCATTCACGAACTTTCTACGCGGCCCAGTTGCTTGGGATTACCGATGGCATGTTCGATCAAACATTCGATAGAATTCATAAAAGTAAGAAGCCCATGCGGGACCCCAAAAAGATCGCTAAATTCATTGAGTCTCTAGACTTGGGTGTGGATGCAGCGAAATTTGAGAAAACCATGAAGTCATTTGCTGTTAACACCGCAATGAACCGTTCAATAACGCGTGCACAGCAAGCGGGTATCAATGCCGTACCCAGTATTGTCATAAACGGAAAGTACCTTACCGGCAACACGTTGGCTGGAAGTCACCAGGGGATCATTCAGGTGATCAATGAGCTTAGCGAGAAGGAACACAAAGCAGCTTAATATTATGGGCGCCTCAGATATAACACTCGAAGAGCTGCTTCACTCTGCCTATCGGTATGCGAATGCATTATGCGCGCATACCGAAATGGCGGAAGATCTTGTGCATGAAGGGTGGCTGAGGGTATTGAAAAAGCATGGGCCTAAACCGGATAAGGCTCTGCTTTTTCGCGTTATCAGAAATCTTTTCATCGATGATTTACGACATCGGAACCGATTTCCCAGCGATTCACTGGATGAGCAGGCGATTATTGATCAATCGGCTGCCGACCCATCCTACTTTGCCAGCGAAGATCGGGTTCTGGCCCAGGGTTTGGGTGAGCTTCGAAGTATCGAGCGGGAAGTCCTGTTTTTGTGGGTATTTGAAGGGCATACTGCGGCTGAAATTGGTACGCTAACCGGCCAGTCGCGCGGAACCGTGCTGAGTCAGATTCACCGTACCAAAGGCAAGTTGAAAAAGCATTTGCACCAACATGAGCAGCGCCAGCTTTCCATCGTGAACTCAATCGATCTGGAAAAAGGCAGCAAGAAGGAATCATCATGAACGAACAGGATCGGCGCATTCGGGAATACTACGAAAAACTGTCGATGCCTCAGGAGCGGCTCGATTCACTGTTAAAGCCGGACGTATTAGAAGCCAGCACAGAAACCACGAAGCACCAAGCTCAGCCGCGTTGGCATCGATTACGTGACGCGACAAGTGGCGGCTTTATGGGTGGCATCGAAAGAAGGCTGGGTGATGGCAAAGCCGGTTTAAGGCGCTATTTAGAGTGGAATGCTCTTGTCACCGTTGCTATGGCTGCAGCTTTATTTATTGTCGCGTCGCAATGGATCAGTAGTGGCAATGCCGAATTTGAACACACTCAACGCACCGTTAGAGAAGTGGCGATGAATCACACCACGCGGTTAGAGCCAGAGTTCCGTGGGGATACGCTGGTTAAGTTGGACAACTCCATGCAACAGCTGCCGTTTGAACTATCACTGCCAGCTGACATTCACGACGGGTATGAGTTGATTGGTTCTCGTTATTGCTCACTGGGTGGTGAATTAGCTGCTCACGTTAGATTGAAAAACGCGAGCTCCGGCAAGCTCATGAGCCTGTTTGTTACCAGTAATGGGGCCGCATTGAAAAATGTGAGTACTGAGCAAACGACGGTGGAAGGCGTGAAAGTGGAGCTTTGGCGTGAGGGCGGGTTGTTTTTTGCCAAAGCCCAGCGTAGTTAGTACGCTGGTTTCGCAAAGGGTGTTTTGATCGGTCAAGCGCCCAATTTAACCGCCAGTGCCGCTACTCGTTGTCCTAGCAGTACGCACAGTGCTTCTTCGGTATCACACATTTTAATATTGCTCTCTTCGCCTGCCATGTGGCTGGCACCATAGGGTGTACCACCGGCTGAGGTTTTCATTAATCCGGGGTGTGTATAGGGTATGCCACTGATAATCATGCCGTGGTGTAATAGCGGAATCAGCATAGTCAGTAGCGTTGCCTCCTGCCCACCATGCAAGCTACCGGTAGAGGTGAATGCCGCTGCAGGTTTCCCTTCAAGCGCACCAGCCAACCATTGCGCAGATGTTTGATCAATAAAGTGCTTTAAGGCCGCACTCATGTTACCGAAGTGAGTGGGGCTGCCCAGTATTAATCCATCATGCTCGGCCAAATCATCGAGCTGTACGTACGGTGCACCTGTTTCCGGTACGGCTGCTGTGGTGATGCCAATGTTCGTTGTGACCTCTGGAACCGATCGAATAACGGCTTCGCAACGGGCAACTTTCTCGACACCCAGGGCCACTTTTTTTGCCATGGCATAGGTATTGCCGCCTTTGGAGTCGTACACAATCAGTATTTTTATGCTCATGAGTGATTCGAGTTCCTGTCTGGTTGTTGTGGCGCTATTGTGCGCTGAAAAGTGTGAGCCAAGTCTGTTTTTTAGTGGTTAGTGACGAAAAATTCCATTCATATCGTATCCCGCCGATAACTACCCTGACTAGATGAACCAGCGAATATCGCCGTGCCCAATACTGCCGAATTACTTGATGATAGTGCCAGACGATTTGCCGACCCCGCCACTGGTAAGTTGGAACTCGCCGCAGTTATTGAAGGATTACTGCAAGAGGGACTCATAGAAGAATCCAATGCCAAGCTATTGCTGTCATTGGCGCAATCGAATGACAAGGCCAATGAGCTTGGGCCGTTGGAGCGCATTGCCAACAGTGGTTGGACGTTGCCGGACGATGAAACAACAACCATCGATCTGGAATATCTTTCCCGATGGCTTGCGAAGAAGGTTGGTCTTGAGTGGCATAGAATCGATCCGCTAAAAGTGGATGTGCCATCGGTAACTGCGGTTACCTCGTCTGCGTATGCAACCCGGTTTAACGTCATCTGCGTTGAAGTCGCACCAGACTACGTTGTGTTTGGCACAGCTGAGCCTTATTACGATGAATGGCAGGCGGAATTGCAGCGGGTTTTGCAGAAAGACATACGTTTGGTCATTTGCAACCCTGATGATATCCGACGTTATCTGGTTGAGTTTTATTCTCTGTCGAAGTCGGTACTGGGAGCGAAACAGGAAAACAACCGCGCTTCCAGTGCAGTACAAAATCTGGAACAACTTATGGAGTTGGGCCGGGGCGGCAAACTCGAGGCAAACGACAGTCATGTTGTCAGTATTGTTGATTGGTTACTGCAATACGCCTACGAGCAACGGGCCAGTGATATTCATCTTGAGCCGCGTCGTGACGATGGTGGAGTACGGTTTCGAATCGATGGCGTAATGCAGCAGGTTTATGAAATGCCACCTGCGGTTATGTCGGCGGTAACCAGTCGATTAAAAATTCTGGGCCGTATGGATGTGGCTGAAAAACGTCGCCCACAGGATGGCCGATTGAAAACGCGTAATGCCGAAGGTAAGGAAGTTGAACTGCGAATATCCACCATGCCAACCGCGTTTGGCGAAAAGATGGTTATGCGGATATTTAATCCGGATGTCTTGGTTAAGAATCAAACGCAACTGGGGTTTGATGAACGTGAGGCCGGTATCTGGAACGAAATGATAAAACAGCCGAACGGCATATTGCTCGTCACCGGCCCAACGGGTTCTGGTAAAACCACCACGCTCTATAGCAGTTTGAAGTTGTTGGCAACGCCTGAAGTGAACGTTTGTACGATAGAAGACCCAATCGAATTAATCGTGCCTGAATTTAATCAAATGCAGGTACAGCATAATATCGATTTAGATTTTGCTTCCGGTGTTAGAACGTTATTGAGACAAGATCCCGACATCATCATGGTGGGTGAGATTCGAGATCTTGAAACGGCGCAAATGGCGGTACAGGCAGCGCTAACCGGACATCTGGTTATCTCTACACTTCATACCAACGATGCACCAGCAGCCATAACCCGAATGCTTGAGCTGGGTGTACCATACTATTTAATTCGTTCAACGCTTATCGGCGTCATAGCACAGCGTCTGATTCGAACGTTTTGTCCGCATTGTGTTGAAACGGTTGAAACCGATAACGAGCAATGGGAGAGTTTAATGGCGCCATGGAAAGCGGAGCCACCAAAGCATTTGCACAAAGCCGTGGGTTGTCTGGAGTGTCGTAACTCTGGGTATTTGGGGCGCGCTGGTATTTACGAGCTTCTGCAAATGACACCGGGCGTTAAAGACAAAGTGAGTCCGAATGTGCATCTGGAAGATTTGCGAAAACAGGCTTTCAAGGATGGTATGCGGCCCCTGCGAGTCAGCGGTTT
>CAKZUP010000168.1 GCA_937922945.1 uncultured Granulosicoccaceae bacterium | reverse complement strand
GTCCCATTGTGTTTGTAAGGCGCTACTGACCAGCGTGGCTGTTTCAACTACGCCGGTTGATGTTTCCAGTACCCAATCGGCACCACTTGATGCATGACCCGTATGATTAGTACTTGCTGCTACATCGGCGCCGGTTAACGTGGCAAGCGCATCGATTAACGCCAAGCCATTTTCAGATCCTGCGAGCTCACAGCCATATAGTAATAAGTCTGCATCGACTGTCAGTGACGCTGCCCAAGATGCAATTCGAGTTTCATGCTCTGACACGTTAGTTGAATTTAATATGTCAGAGCCCAGGCGAATGCCTTCACCAAAGCTATGCGACACAATATGAACGGCGTCGACAGCATTAAACTGTGCCAGTGTTTGCTGAATAACCTGAATACCACTTTCAGAGCGATCCAGTACCACAATCTTTACTGACGAATCCTTGTTCTTTGTGATGTCATCAATGATGCTTTGTATTTCTGGAACGCGTGAGTCAATGAATACTAACTCCAACGCCGGTTCTTCCATGTTGACGGCGTTGATCGCTTCGGCGATGTCTATGTCTGGGTAAATTTCGCTTAACGACTGCTCATCGTTGATATCGTCAGACAGCAATACTGCGCCAAGTGCGCTTAGCGAATCAGCGGAGAACAATACCCGTGGTTCCAGAAGCTCAGCTACTGGTTTCGCACGGATCTGTATTTTCTTGGGCTTTTGCATATAGGGCGGTTATCTAGAGCTACTGAACGAATGTGTATTCGTTGGCGAAAAAAACCTCTGCAACATCACGAAAAATCGGCGTATCAGTGGTTTTCTGTAGCATGAATCACGCTTCTTCCCCGGCGCAAAGCACAGGGCGTTAGGAAACGGTGAACCACCACACAGAACAGCCTGAGGACAGTTTGACGAATGGGCAGTAATTCAAGAAATATCGAGCTCTGTCAGCACGTTACCGATGCGCTCTGACAGCCAGTTATTGTTACTTGTATCGCCAATAAAACCCACGTGCCCGCCGTGCTCGGCGAGTTCAAGCACAACCTTGTTGTTCAACTCCGATTCCTCGGGTATCACGGCTTCGGTGAAGAACGGGTCGTCCAACGCATAAATGATATGCGTTGATGTGGCGATGGAAGGCAGATATTGTCGTGCGCTGCATTGTGCGTAATAGTCGTGCACGTTATTAAATCCGTGTAGCGGAGCTGTTAGCGCATCGTCAAATTTCCAGAAATTGTTCAGATGCTTATCGGCGCTGGGCAAGGCGAGTTCTGGGTAGCGTGCACGTTTTGCTTCGTGATGTTGGCGCATTGCTTTGAGCAAGTGCCGTTGATACACGCGCGTAATACCCGAATTGAGTTTGTCAGCGCCAACGCTTAAAACCAGTGGCGGACAAATGCAAACAGCGCCATCTAAATGACACATGGTTTGTTGTTCACCTAAATATTTTAACAGTGCATTTGCACCTAACGAGTACGCAACAGCAAAAACTGGTGAATCGGGGTACCTGTTTCTGACCAGTTGAACGAGTCGGTGAATATCGTCAGTCGCCCCGGAATGATACGATTTTGCCAATCGGTTTGGCTCTCCGCTACAGCCCCTCCAATGCATGAAAACTGGCCTAAACCCCTTTGTTTCAAGTGTATTGAACACCGATTTCGCGTAAGCGCTGTCTATGCTTCCGGCCAGACCGTGAAAAATGCACACAATGGCGCCAGAGCTTTTTTTGCTCCAGTTCAGGTCTAGAAAATCACCGTCTTCAAGCTCTAATCGTTCCGGTTTTGTCTCCACCTGCGGGTGCTTGACGAGCTTGCTGGCAACAATCGTTTGTAAATGGGGGTTGCGTAACCACCAGCGCGGACTAAATTTACTCTTGATAATCAACAATAAGACTCAACTTGAATTAGATATGCGCATTCTAGTGGCAAATGACGACGGCTATCTGTCACCCGGCATAAAAGCGCTGCATATCGCCATGCGTCGTTTAGGCGAGGCCATCGTGGTTGCGCCCGATAGAAATTGCAGCGGTGCGAGCAACTCGCTAACGCTTTCGCACCCGGTTGCCGTGAAACGTTATGCAACTGATGTGCACGCAGTGCACGGTACACCCGCTGACTGCGTGAATATCGCACTAAGCGGATTAATTGAGTCGAAGGTCGATATCGTTGTCAGTGGCATAAACGATGGTCCAAATATGGGAGATGATGTGTTGTATTCAGGAACAGTGGCTGCAGCCATGGAAGGTCGGTTTTTAGGCCAGCCCTCAATAGCCGTATCGATGGCGACGCACAATCCAACGCACTATGAGACTGCTGCCCTGATTGCGCAAAAACTGGTTAAACAGCTTGCTGAACACTCATTGCCAAAAGGTGCTGTACTGAATGTCAATGTACCCGATCTACCGTTGGAAGATATCGCGGGCTTACGTTTGACGCGTCTGGGTACGCGCCACCCGTCTGCAAATGCGATAAAGCAGCAAAGTCCTCGCGGAGACACAATCTTCTGGATTGGTGCGGCCGGCGATATTGACAACAACGTTGAAGGTACAGACTTTCATGCTGTGGCCAACAACTTTGTATCCGTTACACCCTTAACAACCGATTTGACACACCTTGATGCAATACAACCCGTTAGCCAATGGCTGGAGCAAGTAGAGTGATTTTAAGTCCAGTTCAAATTGCCGGCATCGGTATGACGTCGCAGCGTACCCGAAATCGCATGGTCGATAGGTTGCGTGATCGTGGTATCGAGAATGAAATGGTGCTCGATACGCTGGCCAGTGTTCCTCGTCATTTGTTTGTTGATGAAGCAATGGCAACGCGTGCTTATGAAGATTCAGCTTTGCCCATTGGTAATGGACAGACCATATCGCAGCCTTACGTTGTTGCTCGTATGACCGAAGTGCTACTTGAGCACGGGCCGGTTAGCAAGGTATTGGAAGTTGGCACTGGCTCTGGCTATCAGGCGGCGATTCTCTCGCAGCTGGTTGATTCTGTCTATACGGTTGAACGTATCAAAAACCTGTTGGACAAAGCCAGGCACCGATTTCGGGCGCTTGAGTATCGCAACGTGCAAACCAGGCATAGTGATGGTAGTTGGGGTTGGTCTGGTAACGGTCCGTATGAGGCAATCATTGTTACTGCCGCACCAGCGTCGGTACCAGAGCCTTTGCTGGAACAACTCCAGGTTGGTGGGCGTATGATTGTGCCCGTTGGTAATCAGCGTTGTCAGCAAACTTTGACAGTAATAACGCGCACCAGAAGTGGTTTTGAGCGGGAAGAACTGAATGATGTCAAGTTTGTACCGTTCCTGTCAGGAAAGTATTGAACGCAATCTGCACTGCACTAAAAGGTATCCGTGTTTGATGTGTTTCTGTGTGTAATTCCAGAGCGAAAAATCATGTTAAAAAATAATGGCAACTTTGAAATCGCCTACTATACTTTTTTAGCGGTTGATCACCTGCGCTTGTACACGTTGAATATGGGCTCGTGCAAGCGAAGCAGGAAACAATAAAGCAGCGGCGCATAATGCTCACGACTGCACAAGAAAATAAACGATCAATTGGCTCGGTTGTTGGGACAACCTGTGCTGTGGAGCTGAACAGGCCACAGTGCGTAACCATGATTGAATCGATCAATGAGAAATGCACCTTCATTAACTTTTGTAGTGATGACAACCTCGTTACTGTGCGCTTGCGCAACAGTACCCAGCGTTGAAAATCGGCTGCAGTCGATGCAGCTGTACTCAAACATGTATGTTATTCAGGCTGGTGAAACGATGGATTCCATCGCTTATCGCTATCAACTCACGACATCGGAACTGGAAGCGCTTAATCCGGGTTTGAGCAGTAGTTTTGCCGTTGGTATGCGTATTAATGTCAGGCCGGGTACCGTGCTATCCAATGACATCAGAGCTCGGGCCAAATCTTCTTATGCAGCAGTGCAGCAGCCACGGCTGGTTACTGGTGGGCAAAGCCGGCAAGTTAAACCGCAGCAGCAAATTGCTGCCGCTAATCCAGTCATTGTTACACCTGCGCCTCTCGCTCATGTACCCCGACAAAGCGCTCCGGTGCAGCCACTGGTTGAATCCGTGGTAGTCGAGCAGGAACCGCCGGTGATCACCGAGATTCCTGCGACATACTCGTCCGAAAATACCGTAGTGGTTGCGGATACGAATTTCAAAGAAGAGGTCATCCCCGATACCCTGGACTATGAGCCTGTGGATAACAATCGGGCAGCCATGAACACTGAGTTACAACAGTACGTGGGTGAGTGGGCATGGCCTACAGAAGGCCAGGTGGCTCGAGAGTTTGCTCCGCACGAAGCGGGTGGGCAGGGCGTTGATATTGCTGGGCTTCCGGGTCAGGATATTCGTGCGGCCATGGCAGGAACGGTGGTTTATTCAGGCCGAGATCTCAGTGGCGGCGGTAATTTGATCATTGTCAGGCACAACGATGAGCTCATGACCACCTATTCCCACGCAGACCAACTGTTTGTCGCCGAAGACGACCAGGTGGCTGCTGGAGACCCAATTGCCAGCTTGGGTTGGAACGCAGATAAAGAGTCTGTTTTGCGATTTGAGGTTCGGGAGAACGGTAATCCATTGGATCCTATGAATTTTCTTCCGTTGCAATGACTTAGAAGAATCTTGTAGAATTCGTCTAACAAATGTAAACACGCTAATTTACTAGAGTAAGTTGTCGTAAGTTATTATAAACTGTACAAATAATTGTATTTATTTGAACCAGCTCATGTGTTGGTTGATGTGTGTGGAGATAAACACAGAATGGCGATAGAAGAACAATCAGGTTGGGCGGCTTCCGAAAACGAGTTGGCGAACGTGCAACAACAAGCCATTGTCGATGATGCTGAGCAAGTCGAGGAAGTGGAAGAGGAGCCCGAAGAGCAGATTACTGCCAGCAAACTGCGCGATGCCAGCCGGAAGGAAATGGATGCGACGCGGCTCTATTTGAAAGAAATCGAATTCTCCGAACTTCTAACAGCCGACGAAGAAAAATTCTACACACGAAAAGCCCAAGCCGGCTGTGAGAAATCGCGCGCCAAAATGATCGAATGCAATCTGCGTTTGGTGGTTAAAATCGCTCGCCGCTATATGAATCGCGGTTTGGCTCTGCTTGATTTAATCGAAGAAGGGAACCTTGGACTTATTCATTCAGTTGAAAAGTTCGACCCTGAACGTGGCTTTCGTTTCTCTACTTACGCTACATGGTGGATTCGTCAGACGATTGAACGCGGGTTGATGAATCAAACCCGAACGATTCGTTTGCCAATACATGTTGTGAAAGAAATGAACGTGTATATAAAGGCGGAAAGACGACTGCAACAATCGCTTGATCGCGAGCCAACTGCTGAAGATATCGCTGCCACGTGTGAACGGCCTGTAGCCGACGTAAAACGTTTGCTTGGTTTGCGCGACCGTGTCACGTCGGTTGATGTGGCGATAGGTAAAGATGGCGAACGCCCATTACTCGACATTATTCCAGATGAAAATAACGTTGACCCTTCAATGCTATTGCAGGATGAGCGCGTTAATTCCAATATCAACGATTGGTTGGAAAAGCTAGAATCAAAGCAGCGTGAAGTACTGGTAAGGCGCTTTGGTTTGCACGGGCATGAGAAATCGACACTGGAAGAGGTTGGACAGGAGCTTGGTGTTACTCGGGAACGAGTGCGTCAAATACAGATGGAAGCGCTGAAGCGTTTGCGTCGAATTCTGGAAGGCAGTGGCTATACTGCTGAAAATTTATTTATGGCGTGAGGCACATTGAGTCTTGCGCATTGAGTCTTAATAGGCACTGAAGGGCACAGGAGTGTGTGCTCTCAGATGAACACCAACTCTATGCATTCCGTTTTTCGTCAGACAGACAAAGCCCGTCGCTGTACCACTCGATAGCGCTCGACCACGACGGGTTTGCATTTGCATCTGAGCCACTGGATGCGTGTAGAGGCAATTGGAAATCAATCCCTGAGAACAGCTTTGCTGTAATCAACGGCTCTGGCGTCAGGCTCACTGAGCTTAATCAATACGGCAAGTCAATCGCGACAAGGTCTGTCTAATCTTGTCTGTGTTAGTGGTTGGGTGGACATTCCAACACAAACCAATCAACCGGTTCGGAGCTTTTGAATTAGTCGAACTGCAATAGGGCGGCTGCGACCGGGCGGTGCTCACCGACCAAAACACTGTAGGTTCGACACGCTGCGCGGGTATTCATCACTTCGACCGCAATGCGTTGTGCTTTGAGTTCTGCCAGCAGCGCCATATCCGGAAAAATGTGATTGGTCCCCGTGCCTAATAGTACGATTTCAGGCGGTTCTTCATTCTCATTTTCACCCGACTTTTCGGCTAGCAACGGAGCAAAGTGCGACAGCGCCAGTTCTGATATTTCACCATCAAACCAATTGGTGATTATTTGAGACCCGGTAATAATCAAATTTTCTGTGTAAGCGGTGCCATTCACGCTAATCGAGCCGGGTCCGTAGTGGCTGATTAAGTTGTGTTCGCCGGTTTCGAGATGAATTTTCATGAACTAACGTCTTATTTGTAGTGAATGCGGCTTTATTTGCTACCAGAGGCTTTCCTCGCATGCACGGGAATGGCCAGACTCGTATAATACTCGGCTCTACCAGCGAAGGGTCGACCCTTCGTCCATTCCAAACGGAGAATCTGCTTGAAACCTGTGAATATTGGCCTTCTCGGGTTGGGAACTGTTGGGCAAGGTGTTGCTAACATTCTTGTCCGCAACGCAACCGAGATTGAACGTCGCGCAGGACGTGGTATTCACGTTGCGCTGGCAAGCGTCCGTTCTCAGGGTAAAAACTTGGCAGGTACCTTGGGTATTGAAACCACTAACGACCCTTTCGACGTAGTCAGAAACCCAGACATTGATATTGTCTGCGAAATGATGGGTGGAGAGCAGCCCGCCATGGATTTGATCATGTTGGCGCTGGAGCAGGGTAAACACGTTATCACCGCTAATAAGGCGCTAATCGCCATCCACGGCAACGAGATCTTCGCTGCTGCGCGCAAACATGGTGTCATCGTAGCCTTTGAGCCTGCTGTGGCAGGGGGCATCCCGATTATCAAAGCGGTGCGTGAGGGTTTGTCTGCCAATCGTATCGATTGGTTGGCCGGTATTATCAACGGTACCGGTAATTTCATCCTCAGTGAAATGGCCTCCAAAGGGCGGGAATTTTCCGATGTGTTGGCCGAAGCGCAAGCGCTTGGCTACGCCGAAGCCGACCCTGAGTTCGATGTTGAAGGCATCGATGCTGCGCATAAACTGACAATACTTGCCTCGATAGCGTTTGGTATTCCGCTCCGGTTTGATGCTGTTTACACAGAGGGTATCAGCAAGATCAGCACCGACGACGTTAAATTCGCCACGGAGCTTGGTTATCGGATAAAGCACTTAGGCGTTGCCAGGCGTCGAGCCGATGGAATTGAATTACGGGTTCACCCCACGCTCATTCCAGAGGAGCAACTGATTGCTAACGTGAATGGCGTTATGAATGCTGTGCTGGTTCAAAGTGATGCCGTTGGCGCAACGCTCTACTACGGCCCCGGTGCCGGTTCTGAACCCACTGGATCAGCTGTTGTGGCTGATATTGTCGATGTGGTCAGGGCTTTAACCACCGATCCACTGCAACGAGTACCGCATCTGGCTTTTCAATATGATGCTTTGTCAGATCTGCCAATGCTGGCGCCGGAAGATTTCGAATGCGCGTACTATCTTCGTTTGCAAGCGCTCGACAAGCCGGGTGTCATGGCAGATATCATGAGTATTTTTGGTAAGCTTGGCATTAGCATCGAAGCCATCTTGCAAAAAGAGCCGATAGATCAGGACGCAGGCAGCGATATAACAGTGCCAGTTATTTTGCTTACCCGCTCGGTTAAAGAGGGGCTGATACAAAATGCTATCGGTCAAATATCAGCGCTGAACTCTGTGACAGAAGACATCAGCATGCTGCGCGTTGAGTCTCTGAACTAGCTCTATCAGTCGAATTTTTTCATCAGACAGATAAACAAAAACCACAATCTATAAAGAAGCTACCCATGTCTAACTCATCGCACTATCAGGGCTTGATCGAACGCTATAGAGACCGTTTGCCGGTGACTGACAAGACACCGGTTGTATCACTGAATGAAGGTGATACGCCACTGATAAAGCTTGTAAATATTCCAGAGCAGATCGGGACGTCGGTTGAGATGTACGTGAAATTCGATGGTCAGAATCCTACCGGTTCTTTCAAAGACCGTGGCATGACGATGGCGGTGAGTAAGGCGGCTGAAAAAGGTGCTAAAGCCATTGTATGTGCATCAACCGGCAATACCTCTGCCGCCGCTGCGGCTTACGCTGCAAGAGCGGGTATGACGGCATTTGTGTTAATACCTGAAGGCAAAATTCCGATGGGTAAGCTTGCCCAGGCTATTGCTCATGGTGCAGTGGTTTTGCAAATACGCGGCAATTTTGATGACGGCATGCGACTCGTAAAAGAGGTTGCAGGTGAAGCACCCGTTGAGATCGTTAATTCTGTTAATCCGTATCGACTGCAAGGTCAGAAAACCGGAGCGTTCGAAATTGTTGAAGCATTGGGTCGAGCCCCTGATTATCATTGCATACCGGTTGGCAATGCTGGCAATATCTCCGGTTACTGGATTGGCTACAGTGAAGCGTGTGGACACAACACCGCATCGTGCACATTGTGTAACGGTGAATGCCCTTATCTGGAAAACCCATTAACCACAACCCGACCCATCATGGTGGGGTATCAGGCGTCGGGTGCAGCACCCTTCTTGCGTGGGCATCCGGTTGAGCAACCCGAAACGCTCGCCACTGCGATAAGAATCGGAAATCCGCAAAGCTGGAATTTAGCGAAAGCGGCAGTGGAAGAATCAGGCGGTTGGTTCGATGAAGTCACCGATCAGGAAATACTCGATACACAATCTTTACTGGCGAGCAAAGAGGGAATTTTTTGTGAGCCTGCGTCTGCTGTATCGGTGTGCGGCGCACTGCGCGATATACGTTCGGGAAAAATTCCTGACGGTTCATTGATTACCTGCACGGTAACCGGTCATGGACTCAAAGATACGGCCACCGCAATAGAGGGGCGCGATCCGGTGCAAACAGTCGACGCCGAATTGGCTTCAGTTAAAGATGCCATTCTTCGGCACTTATAGTAAAAAGAACCGCAGTAAAAAGAACCGCAGTTATAACTACTGCGAACGGCGGCTGGAAAGCACCTAGGCGGAGGTCTTGGCTCCGCGAAGGTGCTGCGTTGTAAAGTTTGCGTTTTCCAGATCACCAAATCGTTGCAGATAGCCAATATATCGATCGCGGCTGATGGTTTGAGAGCCCATACTGACCAAATGCGGGTTTTCGAGCTGGCAATCGATTAAGTCATACTTCCCGCATTGGGCCAAATGCACTAACGCGACTTTTGACGCATCGCTTTCGTGCGAAAACATGGATTCGCCAATAAACACGGTTCCGAGTTGAATACCATAAAGACCACCAACCAGACGCGGGCCCATCCACACTTCCAGTGAGCGGGCGAACCCGTATTCATGCAGTTTGCAGTACGCGTTAATCATGTCTTCTGTGACCCAAGTGCCACTGCTGTTATTGCGTAATGCACCGCACTGCTTCATGACCTCCCGGTAGGCCAGGTTATCGGTGATTTCATATTTTTCACTACGGATGGTTTTTCGCAAGCTGCGGGTAATGCGTATATTTTCCGGCCAGATAATGCAACGTGGATCGGGTGACCACCAGAGAATAGGCTCGCCTTCCTCATACCAAGGAAAAATGCCAGAACGATAGGCGCTAAGCAGCCTCCCAGGACTGAGATTGCCACCAGCCATCAGCAAACCGTCGGGTTCCCTAAGCGCTGTGCCGACTTCGGGGAAGTCGGTTATTTCGTCATCCGCTGCTAGAAACGGTATTGGCATAACACTCTTCTATATAGTGCTGTGGTAGATCGCATCTGCATCGCGGTACATAATCGCGTGGAGTTGCTTTATTCTTTCTACTTCCTGACCCTGCTTATTTCGTTTTCGAACCGCGCTTGTGTTTGCCAGTGCGATTATCGGTTGAGCTTGCTTCGGCCAAGCTTTCATTGCTGGTTAACGCCAGTGCATCCAAATGTTGATGTTTGAATGGCAACAACTCAGATAACCCTTCTCGCCGTTGTTCGACGTGCTGGCGCTCTTCGTTCAGAAACTCAGCGATCGCCTCTCTGAAACCCGGATGCGCAATATAGTGCGCTGACCGAGTAATCGTGGGGACGAACCCACGGGTTATCTTATGCTCTCCCTGAGCCCCTGGCTCGAACATCGAGATCCCATTTTCAATACAGAACTCGATTCCCTGATAATAACAAGCTTCAAAGTGCAAGCTGTTGTGCTGCGCTCTGCAACCCCAGTATCTTCCGTAAAGTACTGATTTTCCATGAAACATGATGGAGCAGGCGATCGGTTTATCCGGTTCTGAGTCCTCAGCATTGTAAGCCAGGATTATGAGTACATTACCACCAAATGTAGCGCCAATTTGTTTAAAAAAATCTAATGTGAGAGATGGATTGCCCCATTTGCGATCATAGGTGGATTCATACAGTAGATGTACTGATTCCCATTCCTCATCTGAGAGGCTTTTTCCGCTGCGTTTTTCCACCCGAATGGCTGCATCGGCTACATGACGCCTTTCTCTTTTTATGGTTTTTCGTCGCTTGGACGTGCACTGGCTGAGAAAGTCTTCGAAATTCTGATAGTCATTGTTGTGCCAGTGATACTGGCAATCAATGCGTTGAAGTGAATTCAGTGCAGTGGGCGCATCTTCGCTCTCGTCCGGCTCTTCATCGGTGGGCTGCTGGTCGTCATTGACGGTTAATAGTGTGTTCTCTTCATCGGTGATAAACAGCCAATGCACACCCGAGTACTCTTCGGAGTGGCAGTATTGCTTTGCCGCATTGATCAGCATCGTCATTGATTCTTCTCTAGGCATGCTCTTGTGCACCAGAATGCGCTGTCCCGTGGCGGGGGTGAATGGGATAGCGCAAACCAGTTTCGGGTAATACGGAAAATTGTGTCGTTCATAGGCTTCGGCCCACGCCCAGTCGAAAACAAATTCACCGTACGAATTGGTCTTTAAATAGGCGGGCATAGCGCCGACAAGCTTTTTTTCCTCGGCCTCGTTTCTCCACAACAGGAAGTATCGCGGATACCAACCATTGTGACGGCCAAGACACCCGCCCGATTCCAGCGCATACAGGAATTCATACTGCTGGAACGGGTAGTCGGTATCGCTTAGTGCATTCCAATGCGCAGCATCAATCTGCGCCAGGGAATCACGCAACTCTATGCTCAGGTTGGTAGCCGACATGTTCTGATTGTTGCCGATGCCGTGCTTACACGCTGCCAGAATCGAGAGAGTCGAGGTATTTCTCAGCATCCAGTGCAGCCATACAACCCGTTCCAGCTGACGTTACCGCTTGTCGATACACATGATCCATCACATCACCGGCTGCGAAAATCCCATCCACACTGGTGGCGGTTGCGTTACCGGCTAAACCACTGCTTACGCTGATGTAGCCGCCGTTGATCTCTAGGTGGCCTTCGAAAATATCGGTGTTGGGTTTATGGCCTATGGCCACGAAAATACCCATTAGGTCGATGTCTTGCGTTTCGCCTGTAGTTGCGTGCTTTATGCGCATGCCGGTAACACCGGAATCGTTGCCCAGAACTTCATCGAGATTGTGGTCCCACATGATAGTCACGTTGCCGTTTTTCTCACGATCAAATAGTCGGTCCTGCATGATTTTTTCAGCTCGTAGTGAATCACGCCGGTGCACCAGTACTACTTCACTGCATAGGTTGGATAAGTACAACGCTTCTTCGACCGCTGTGTTGCCTCCGCCAATGACCGCCACTTTCTGATTTTTGTAAAAGAATCCGTCGCAAGTAGCGCAGGCGGATACGCCTCGACCTTTAAACTTCTCCTCCGATTCCAAGCCCAGGTATTTTGCGCTTGCACCCGTACAGATAATGACCGAATCGCAATGATATGTTGTGTTGTCGCCTGTGAGCACGTAAGGCTTTTTGCTGAAATCAACGGCGTTGATGTGGTCTGAGATAATGTTGGTATCGAAGCGCTCCGCATGGGCCTTAAACCGGTCCATTAATTCAGGTCCCAGCACGCCTTCGGCATCAGCAGGCCAGTTTTCCACATCGGTGGTCGTGGTCAATTGTCCACCGGGCTCGATACCGGAAATAATCACTGGGTTCAGGTTAGCGCGCGCGGCGTAGACCGCGGCGGTGTAGCCAGCGGGGCCTGACCCGATTATGACCAATTTGTGGTGTTGTACGTCTGCCATCATGTTTATCTGGTTGTTTTCGATATGACAAGGATACTACGGTATGCACTCTGACAGGCCACCTGCAAATGCGTCTGCTACACTTCATGAAGCAGGCTGTTCTTCGAGCCGAGCGTCGGATTCAACTCAAACTTAGCTGCAGGATAGGAATTGGCTCAAGCAACCAAGAAGCGCGCGTCGGCAAAGAAGCGTGGTAGTGCTGCTAGTAAGCAGAAAGAAGCGGCCGCTCTCGATCGTGCGCAAACCCGTGCGTTGGCATCTGCATCGCTCGCCAATAGTCATACGCTTGGCCAAATGAAACGTGTTTTCCGCGAGATCGGTGGCATCGTTTGTTTCTTCGCGGCGGTGATCGTCATACTCGCACTGTTCACGTTCAACGTAAACGATCCGGGTTGGTCGCATACTGGCACAGCTGCCGATGTGAACAATAGTGTAGGGCGCGCGGGTGCCTGGTTTGCTGATGTAGCGTTCTATCTTTTTGGCTTTATGGCCTACCTCATTCCGGTTTTGCTGTTGGTCGTTGGTTGGGCCTTGTTCAGCGACCACAAGCGAAAACAGCCACGACAATATCAACCGTTTGCATTTGTCCGTGTCATTGGTATAGCGCTAATGCTGCTCTCTGCCAGCGGCTTGGCCGACTTACACTTCGGTGTGCCCGAGGGTTCTCTGCCCACTGGCACTTTTGGTGGCGGTATTCTCGGCACTGAGGTTGCGTGGCGATTAGTCACCTTTCTTGAGGCGCTGGGTACAACGCTTTTGCTGTTGGCGTTGTTTTTTTGCTCGCTGACCATGGCGTTCGGCACCTCCTGGCTCCAACTAATTGAGAGCATGGGTGGTCTGGTTATTCGGTTTATCGATCGGGCAAATCACGCTTTGGCTAACCTTAGCGAGAAATTCAGTGAAAAGAGAAAGGTGCGGGCAGCAGATCGAGCTCGCAGGGAGCGCGTGAAATCCGTACCCGTTGCCTCGGTGGGCGATCCATTGCTCGACACGGATGCACCTGATGCCCCCAAAACCGGTCTGGCCGCAGCCTTGGAAGCTGCGCGTGAAAAAGCTAAACGCTCTTCGACTGCCGCGCTCAGCGCTGCGAAATCGGTAAGCGGCTCGCCAACGAAAGCGCAAGGAAAGCTGGCCAGTGGATTAAGCTCTTCATCTGATATTGATGCGCGGCTTGATGGGGCATTGCGAGCCCGCGAGGCACAGTTTGACGAGCGTGAATCGCCTGTGAAAAGTGCGTTGGCGCGCGCCACTGCTGATGCAAACACGAATGAAAAACAGCAGGAAGCGGCTGCGAAACAGGCCAGAGCGCCGGCTGCCAAGGATTCAACGAGCGAACCAAGCGGCGATAGCGCTCCGCGCAAAAAGAAAATTGCGATCAAACAACGCGTTCCAGAGCAGCGCCAAACCAAGCTCTTTCTCGATGTGCCTGATTCTGAATTGCCACCGGTGTCATTGCTTGATGCACCTGAACCACAACGGCCCGGATTTTCCGATTCAGAACTGGAAGCCTTGTCGCGGTTACTTGAGGACAAGCTGGCCGAATTCAGAATTGAGGTTGAAGTTGTGGCGGTGCACCCCGGGCCGGTTATTACTCGATTTGAAATGCAGTTAGCGCCGGGAATAAAAGCCAGTCGTATCACTAACTTGTCTCAGGACATCGCGCGTTCACTGTCTTTAGTGAGTGTGCGTGTTGTTGAGGTCATACCGGGTAAATCAACCATTGGTATCGAAGTACCGAACGAGCACCGGGAGATTGTTGGCCTCAGTGAAATGCTGCAATCGGAAGAATACACATCAAAAGCATCACCGTTGACTCTGGCGCTGGGCAAAGATATCAGTGGTCAATCGATTACGGCTGATCTGGGCCGTATGCCGCATTTGTTGGTAGCCGGGACAACCGGTTCGGGTAAGTCAGTGGCCGTGAATTCAATGTTGGTCAGTCTGCTTTACAAAGCCACACCCAACGACGTGCGCTTAATACTCATTGATCCAAAAATGCTTGAATTGAATGTGTATGACGGAATTCCACATTTGCTCACGCCAGTGGTTACCGACATGAAAGAGGCAGCCAATGCACTGCGCTGGTGTGTGGGCGAGATGGAGCGTCGCTACACGTTGATGGCAGAATTGAAAGTGCGGAACATCACTGGCTTCAATAAAAAGATCAGCGATGCGATTGAAGCAGGTACGCCTATCGTCGACCCGCTTTATAAAGCCGAACTATCACTGGAGCCGACGGCTGCACCGCCCACGCTAGAGCCGATGCCATTTATCGTTGTCGTGGTTGACGAATTTGCCGACATGATGATGCAGGTCGGTAAAAAAGCAGAAGAAATGATCGCCCGTATCGCGCAGAAGGCGCGTGCTGCTGGAATACACCTTATTCTGGCAACTCAGCGTCCGTCGGTGGATGTTATTACTGGTTTGATTAAAGCGAATATTCCGACACGCATCGCGTTTCAGGTATCGCAGAAAGTCGATTCAAGAACCATTCTCGATCAGGGTGGCGCTGAATCATTGCTAGGGCACGGTGATATGCTGTACTTGCCACCTGGTACGGCAGTGCCGATTCGTGTTCATGGTGCGTTTGTGGATGACCATGAGGTGCATAACGTGGCGGGGCACATTCGTGCAACTGGTGAGCCGAATTACATAGAAGAGATACTGCAGGAATCGACCGGGCCCATTCCCGGACTTGCCGGCGGTGGCGACGATTCAAGTGAACACGATGAGCTGTATGATCAAGCTGTCGCAATTGTCACCGAATCGCGCAAGGCATCTATCTCTTACGTGCAGCGCCGATTGAAAATCGGCTACAACCGCGCAGCCAGGATGGTTGAAGAGATGGAGAATGCCGGAGTGGTAAGCCAGGTAACCGGTAGTGGAACGCGCGAGGTGTTAGCTCCGCCACCGGTATAAGTTATGCATTGCTTGTATTAAAGCCAACTTGCCAACACACTAACCGGTACGCCATAAACAATGATGATAGCCATGATTGAGTTGTTCAAGCTGGACCCTGCATTAAAAGGGATTAGGGCGCTAAATTCCATACTGATAAAAGCACCGATTAAATGGCTTGTAATGTCACTATTGTTGGCACTCGTTAGCACGCCGGCAATGGCAGCTGATGATGTTCTGGATAGGTTACGTTCTTTTACAATGGATTTGAAATCGTTCACCGCCGATTTCGAACAATCGCTATACAACTCCGATGCAGAGCTGGTAAAGAACGATGTTGGCGAATTAATTCTCAAACGCCCGGGGCGGTTTATCTGGCGCTACGCTGGTGCAGATGGTCAGGAGTTTATTTCTGATGGTAAATCGATATGGATGTTCGATAAAGAGCTTGATCAGGTTACCGTTAACGCACTCGATGACAGACTTGGTGGAACACCGCTTGTGTTGCTCATGGGCGGTGTTCCGCTCGAAGATCAATTCAACGTTACTACGCTTGGTGAGTCCGACGGTATCGATTGGGTCGAATTGATACCTAAAGATAACAGCACAGATTTCGAATCATTATTTATTGGGTTGAACGCGAACGGCCTGTCTGCGATGGAGCTGCGAGATAATCTGGGTCAGGCCACGCAAATACAGTTTTCAAATCTGAAAACCGATATACCGCTGGACGACAAGCAATTCAATTTTGTTGCGCCTAAAGGTGTGGATGTCATAGGCGAGCCGGTTCAGTAATGTGCATATCGGCTTCTTCGATATCATTGTATTCAATACTGGCTGAATAGCCTTGGCTCACTAACCGGATGTGCTCGATGCAAACGGGTTTGTTCGCAAACGATGCAAGCTTCCGACCGCTCGCCGACAGAATGCGGCCAGCGAATCTCTCTGAATTCTATGGCCAGACCCATCTGTTGTCTGAAGAGAGTTCTCTGCGTCAGGCAATTATGCATGACAAGCTGCATTCCATGGTGTTCTGGGGGCCACCCGGAACAGGCAAAACCACACTGGCTCGCATGCTCGCTGAGCAAAGTGATGCTGAGTTCATGAGCTTGTCTGCAGTGCTTTCCGGTGTTAAAGATATTCGTGAAAGTGTTGCAACAGCGAAGTCGTTACTCGAAACAACAGGCCGCCGTAGCGTGTTGTTTGTCGATGAAGTACATCGGTTTAATAAAGCCCAACAAGACGCCTTTTTGCCGCATATAGAAGATGGCACTATTTTCTTTGTTGGTGCGACAACTGAAAATCCCTCGTTTGAACTCAATAATGCGTTGCTCTCCAGAGTACGCGTATACGTATTAAAGCCTCTGTCCGAAGAAGATTTGATCAATATCGTTAATCGCGCATTGACAGACAAAGAGCGCGGTTTGGGAAAACTGTCGATTGATTTTTCAGATGTGCTTCGTCAATCACTGGTGATGATGGCCGATGGTGATGCGAGGCGTTCGCTGGTGTTACTCGATTTGGCAGTCGATTGCGCTCATCGCGATGGCGATAAATATTTGATTGATGAAGCAGTGTTGAAAGAGGTGACTCGTGATAGCTTTCGTCAATTCGATAAAGGCGGGGATCAGTTCTACGATCAGATCTCGGCGTTGCACAAAAGTATGCGAGGGTCTGATCCCGATGCGGCGTTGTACTGGTTTTGTCGCATGATCGATGGCGGTTGCGATCCTCTTTATATCGCACGCAGAGTACTTCGCTTTGCATCAGAAGATATTGGTAATGCCGATCCTCGCGCGGCACAACTCGGATTGTTTGCGTGGGATACTTATGCCCGGCTTGGCAGCCCAGAGGGAGAGCTTGCATTAGCGCAAGCAATCGTTTTTATGGCGTGCGCGCCTAAAAGCAATGCGGTTTATTCGGCGTACAAACGAGCCATGGACTTTGTTCGGTCCACGGGCACAGAGCCAGTGCCGGATCATTTGAAGAATGCACCAACTAACCTGATGAAGGAGTTGGGCCACGGAAAGGGTTACCGCTACGCGCATGATGAAGAAGACGGATTTGCCGCAGGGGTAAACTACTTTCCAGAGACTCTTAAGGCAGAAGCGTTTTACATCCCGGTGGAACGAGGTTTGGAAATTCGTATTGCCGAGCGGCTTCGTGAGCTGCGCACTTTAAATCGGAAGAATAGCTGAATTTGCGGCTAAATGCGTTTCCTTGCAGTGCAGGCGCCACCTGCAATTAATGTGCTTTTATGCCCAAGTGTATATTGCCTTAGGTCGGTAAACCCTTTATCTTTGGTTGGTACAGTGCTGTTAGCTGTATTTTTAGCACTAATAATTTATAAAAAACAATAACTTAAATAACTGCTTAGCTTGAGGAGAACACGCGAATGTCGCGATTTCTAATGACTTTGTGCGGTATTGCCGCAACTGCCGTCGTCCAATTCGCTGTTGCAGCAGAAACTGCACCTGGCGATGTAGAGATTAAAAACCTGTCTATCGATCAACCGCTCACCGATACGGCTGGGGATGCTGTATCGGGTAAAGACGTTTTCTCGAATCGCAAGTTGGGTAATTGCCTTGCGTGCCATGCGAACAGCGATATGAAAGATCAACTGTTCCATGGAGAGATTGGCCCGGGCCTGGATGGCGTTGCGTCACGGTGGAATGAAGGTCAGCTGCGCACCATTTTGGTTAACGCAAAAGCCGTGTTTACCGAAGATACGGTCATGCCCGGTTTTTACAGTCTGGAAGTGGGCGAGGATGTGCGTGAAAACCTCATCGGAAAAACAATCCTGACAGCGCAACAAATTGAAGATTTAGTTGCCTACCTATCAACACTTAAATAATCAGTGGAGTTTCACATGAATCTAGAAAGACGAAAAATGCTTGGCAGCACACTAGGTGTTGCTGTGGCTGGTTTATTGGGTGGAACTTCCATAGCGCATGCAGCGCCTGAGGATGTCGCAGCGCGCATCAAAGAACTTGCCGGTGAAGCGGAAGTCAAGTCCGGTGCAATAACGCTAAATTCGCCAGAAATTGCTGAAAACGGAAATAGCGTACCGATATCAGTATCGGTGGAAAGCCCCATGACTGACGATGATTATGTTGAGTCGGTTGTCATTCTCGCCGAGGGTAATCCACTGCCGTCGGTAGCCACATTCAATTTCTCACCAGCCAGTGGTGAAGCGGTTGCGTCTACTCGTATGCGGTTGGCTAAAACTCAGAATGTTGTGGCAATCGCGAAGATGAGCAACGGCGCGGTATTCAGTGATACGCGTGAAGTCAAAGTAACCATCGGCGGCTGCGGCGGCTAAGGCAACAGGAGAATAATACAATGGCAGCAAAACCAAGAGTTAAAGTACCAAAGACAGCCTCCGCCGGCGACATCATCAAAATCAAAACGCTGATTAGCCATCCGATGGAGTCAGGCCAGCGCAAAGATGGCGATGGTAACGTCATACCCCGTAAAATAATCAACAAGTTTGTCTGCGATTTTAACGGAAGCACGGTTTTTTCAGCCGATATCGACCCGGCTGTAGCCTCCAATCCGTACTTCGAATTCAGAGCACGAGTCACGGAGTCTGGTACATTCAAATTTGTGTGGACAGATGACGATGGCACTGTCATCGAAACTGAAAAAAATATCGAAGTTTCCTGAATCAACGAAAGACACTTTTCGTTGATTCAGAGGTTCGTCGATTCCGAAAACTACAGATTCTGAATTTATCGTTCCGGAAATCGAAGCAAATATTATAAGCGCTTGCTTTGCAGCAACCACTGCGCACACATTGAATTGGAGGAGTATCGTGAGAAAATTGTTATTCACCGGTAGTCTGATTGCGGCGGCCATCGTGTCGCAGGCATCGTTCACCGCGTTTGCCGCTCCAGCGGACGATAAGTTGGTCATTGATGAAGAACTTGAAATGATCACGCGTGCCAAGTCCGTAGAGGGGCATCCACTACCAGAGGTTATTTCCGGGTGGCACTTCAGAACGCCTGAAACGCGCGCAATTGAATCAGATTCTTTTCAAAATCCTGGCATGCTGGGTGTTGAACAAGGCGAGGAAATCTGGAACACGGTTGAAGGTACCGAAGGTAAGTCGTGTG
Organism: uncultured Granulosicoccaceae bacterium; assembly: GCA_937922945.1. GTDB lineage: Bacteria > Pseudomonadota > Gammaproteobacteria > Granulosicoccales > Granulosicoccaceae > Granulosicoccus. The sequence goes on along the minus strand of CAKZUP010000168.1, from coordinate 10,653 downwards.
CCAGTTGCCACGATGATGCGTCCGTCTCCATGAAAGGCGTTGGTGCGGCTTATCCCAAGTGGGACGCCGATTCTGGCAAGCCAATCAATATTGAACTGCGTATCAACAAGTGCCGTGTTGAAAATATGGGAGCCGAGGCATACAAATTCGATAAAGGTGGTCAAAAGCCGCTAACTGCGTTTATCAAGCATCAGTCTTTGGGTATGCCGGTTGCACTCGATTTGGCTGCGGGTGACATGCAAAAATGGTGGGAGCAAGGAAAAGAAACCTACTATCGTCGCACGGGTCAGCTCAATCTTTCGTGTGCATCGTGCCATGAAAAAAATCAAGGCAAGTACATTCGCGCAGATCATTTGAGCCAAGGCAATGTGAACGGTTTTCCAACCTATCGCTTAAAGCAAAACAAACTTATCTCGTTACACAATCGATTTCGTGGTTGTATCCGCGATACCAGAGCGGAATTTCCTGCTGCATTTTCCGATACATTGATGGGGTTAGAAGTCTATACAACGTGGCGTGGCACCGGTTTGTCAGTTGAAACGCCTGGTGTGCGGCAATAAGGTCTCAAATTGCTGTGGGCTTAAGATCAATTGATCTTAAGCCCAGTGTTCTTATTGTCCTATCCAGTTGGGTTTACGAACTTTTTGTAACCTCAGACAACTAGTCAGCGTTTCGCAAAACGGTAAACGTTAGGTATCAACGTTTTCGTCGTTCATTAACTATTCAATCAGACACTTTTCGGGAAACCGTTTTTATGATTAACCGTCGAGACTTTTTGCAGTTTGCGGCGATCAGTGCAGCGACTACCGGTTTTTCCGCTGGCTTAACCAAAGCGGCGGCGCAGCAGTCACTTACTCAAGACGACTTGTTAACTTTTGATAGTAAAGGGACGCTGACTTTACTGCATATCACTGATATTCACGCTCAGCTCATGCCCGTCTATTTTCGGCCACCATCAGAAAACTATGGCGTCGGCGCGTTTGAAGGTATACCGCCACACTTGGTCGGTGAAGACTTTCTGAGCCACTTCAATCTGAAGCGGGGTAGTGCACTGGCCTATGCCCACACCATGGTTGATTACGTGGACTTGGCGCGGACCTATGGTCGGTTGGGAGGGTTGGATAGAACTGCCACACTCGTTAATGCAATAAGAGCCGATCGCGGCGATAACAATGTGTTGTTGCTTGATGGCGGGGATACCTGGCAAGGATCCTATACTGCGTTGAAAACCAATGCGGCCGATATGGTCGAGTGTATGGCATTGTTGAAACCCGATGCCATGGTGGGGCATTGGGAGTTTACCCTCGGCAGTGATCGCGTCATGGAGATCATCGACAACATGAGCTACCCGTTTCTGGCGAGCAACATTGTTGATACAGAATGGGAAGAACCTGTATTTGAAAGTACAGCGTTTTATGAACGGGGCGGTACACGGGTCGCAGTAATCGGTCAGGCAATGCCCTATACGCCCATTGCTAATCCGCGTTGGATGTTCCCTGATTGGTCGTTCGGCATTCGAGCTGAGATAATGCAGGAGAATGTTAACAAGGCTCGTGCAGATGGTGCCGATGTTGTTGTGTTGCTTTCTCACAACGGCTTCGATGTTGATCAAAAGCTTGCAACGGTTATCGATGGAATCGATGTCATTCTTACAGGGCATACGCACGATGCTGTTCCTGAAGCGCTGCGTATTGGCAATACGCTTGTTATGTCTTCTGGTTCGCATGGAAAATATTTAGGCCGAATCGATCTCGAAGTCAGTAACGGCAAAATCACCGATTATGCTTCAACGTTAATACCGGTTTTTTCTGATGTTATCGAGCCGGACAAAACCATGGCGGCAAAAATAGCTGAAGTGCGAGCACCGCATGAAGAAGAATTACAGCGCGTTATAGGTAAGACGGAAGGCCTACTTTACCGACGCGGTAACTTCAATGGCACTTGGGATGACCTTATCTGTCAAGGCATGATGCAAGAGCGCGATGCTGAGCTTTCCTTTAGCCCTGGATTTCGTTGGGGTTCAACCAATCTTCCTGGGCAGGATATCACCATCGATGACTTGTATAACCAGACTGCCATGAGCTACCCGTCTGTGTATCGGTTGGAATTTTCTGGCCAGCGCATCAAAGAGATTCTGGAAGACGTGTGCGACAACTTATTTAATCCCGATCCGTTTTTTCAACAAGGCGGTGACATGGTGCGTGTTGGTGGTATGGGGTATACCTGCTCGCCAAAGCAAGTCATGGGGTCTCGTATCAGTAACATGACATTACTCAGCACCGGTGAGCCCATTGACCCGATGCGCAACTACGTTGTTGCTGGTTGGGCATCGGTGAATGAAGATGTCGAGGGGCCTGCAATTTATGATCTCATGGAAACGTATATCCAGTCGGAAGACACCATTAATATACCCAGAAACGATGCAGTCAAAATTGCAGGTATGGATTAAGTTTGAGTGCTGATAAGCCTCTTTGTAAAACTCTTTGTATAAAAGGTAGTGACAGAAAAATGCTGAGAGAAAATGGTAATAGTAAAATGGTGATACAGAAATTATGAATCCATTAACGAAACCAGTGCTTCACTTCTTGTTGACGCTGGTCTGTCTATTTTTGTTCGTGACAATTAAGAATGGGGCCGTTGCGTCATCTGATAACAAACCCGAATACGCAGATCAGCTAGACGCGATTGTAACGATGCCGGCCGACGCAGACTATGGTGAGTATCTTGCCGGTGCGTGCCTGGCCTGTCATTCACCCACAGGCACCGACAGTATTCCACGCATTCACGGTGCCAAGAAAGCGTATCTGGCGCAGGCCTTACTCGAGTACAAACACAAGCATCGAGAAAACTCGGTTATGCAAGGCGTTGCTGCGGCACTCAACGATGAGGACATTGCAGCATTGGTCGCTTATTTTTCCGTTAACTAGGCACCTGGTAACCTCGTTTGTGGAATTAGCGATATTTGCTTAGGTTTTTTCCGGGCTGGTTAAACAACAGGGCTATTTCAATGAATGTGACTCGACGACAAATAGTAGGAACTTGCCTTGGCACGGTAGCGGCATCGATAGTGCCAGCCGGTTTACGAGTCTATGCCGGTACAACAACTCAGTTCGATGATGGGGAGCTGGTGGTATTGTCTGATGGAAACCTCGTGCTTCCAACAAGGTTCGTTTTGCCTGAGACTGTGAGTGAAGCCGAGAAGGAAGAATTTCTTAAAAGCCACAAGATTCAAAGTGACACTTTTGAGCCGGATTGTAATTTGACGCTATACCGTCAGGGCGATCGCGTTGTTTTATTCGATACTGGGGCGGGCAGTCACTTTATGCCCTCAGCTGGCAAATTGTTTGACGACTTGGAGTCGATGGCGATAGATGCGTCGGAAATAACCGATGTGGTTTTCACGCACGCACACCCTGATCATTTGTGGGGTCTGGTCGATGACTTTGATGAACTGGCGTTTCCTGATGCAACATTCTATATGAATGCACTGGAGTGGGATTATTGGCGTGACGACAATACGCTGAATCAATTACCCGACGTGCGCAAGTCGTTCGCCGTGGGTGCAAAAAATCGATTGGCTTATCTGGAAGATCAAATCCAACTGTTTAACTACGGCGATGAAGTATTGCCCGGTATAGAAGCGGTGGATACCCATGGACATACCCCTGGACATACATCGTTTGCGATTCACTCAGGCAATGATGCCGTGCTGGTATTGGGCGATGCCCTGACACACCCCATTATTTCCTTTGAGCGTGCGAACTGGCCATCTGGTTCCGATCAGGATCAGGAGGCAGGACGGCAAACGCGCTTGGCACTTTTAGACAGGATGTCGCACGATAAAATGAGAGTTCTCGGGTTTCATTTACCTCATCCGGGCTTAGGGTATGTCGACGCCAACGGTTCCCAATATCGTTACGTGGCGGCTTGATATCGTGATCGGCGAGGACAAAGGCGCATACGTTAACGATCGATTACGTTATACAAAGCTCACTTCAAAGAACGTCAGCATTCAATGAATACTAAAGTACCGCCGCCCATAGTTGGTCTTTGTGTAGCCGCGCTCATGATGATGGTAAATCGATTGTTACCCGATTTACAGCTGAATATTGCTGCGTTTCGTTGGTTAGCTATTGTGTTGGTGGTTGTGGGTTTAAGCATAGAGCTCTATTCGGTGGCGTTATTTTTTAAGTCTCGAACCACTGTTAATCCACTAAAGCCAGAAAACACGAACTCTCTAGTCACATCAGGGTTGTACACCTACAGCCGAAATCCCATGTACTTTGGGATGCTGCTGTTGTTAATAGGATTTGCTTTTTGGTTGGGTAACCCTGTAACGGTTGTAATCCCCGCACTTTTTGTCTGGTATATAACCCGTTTTCAGATAAAACCGGAGGAGAAGGTGCTGGGGGAGTTATTCGGCGACCAGTTTACGCAATACTGTGCGCGGGTTAGACGATGGATTTGAAAGACTTAATAATTCTTCTGGTGTTCAGTGCTATTGGCCGAGTCTAGCTTATCCAATAGTTCGCCCAGCAGAAACCAGAAAAATTCATCGCCTTGATAACCGTAGAGTCGTCCCACTTCACGACCATCGGCCACTAAAATGAATGTTGGGGTGAGTGTTTCAGGTTGTATAAAGGATAAGTCGCGCGGCCATGCGTTGGCCAGGTTAATACGCCGAAGAGGCGCAATTTTGCCCTCTTCGGTTTTAGGGTATATCGGTGCTATTTCTGAGTTGAATCTGTCACAGTATGGACAGTTTTCTTCTTCAACCATAACCAGTTGAGGCGCGACGGTTAACTGAGTAGTGGACTTTGCCTGATTAGCGATGTTTGTTTGAGTTTCTGAAGCTTGGCTCGCGCGGGATGACGCAGCTAATGCAATACAAGGTGCAAGAAAACACAACAGGCAAAATATTTTCCACCAGGCCTTTAGAGCGCAGTGAAGATTAAAGCCGAGACTTTGGTCACTAAAAACAGCAGAGCAGAGCTCTGGCTGGCAGGTCGGCAATGATTGTTGGCGATACGGCATATCGGAATTATACATGCCTGCCATACCGATTTGCGATCATGGTGGAAAACTGGCCGATGGCAGCACGAATGAACTTTTTAATGAGACAACTTTAGAAATATCGGTTCCAGTTGAACTGGTTAGTAAAGGTTGTAAAAGCGATACGCAGGAGAAGGCTATGAAAGGTTTTTTGATAAAAGGGTCTTGGTCGAAACACGCTTGGTTCAAAGGGTGTGGGTTCAAAAGGTGTGGGTTGAAACGGTACTGGTTGAAACGGTTTTGCGTATTGCTGTTAGTAGTTTGTCCGCTCGGGTTAGCTGCCGCTGAAACCGACGATATTGGTGAGGGAGGCTTGCACACACAGGACTGGTTTTTGGTTAGTTTCAAAGATCTTGCTGAAGATATTGAAGAGAGTCGTGCCGACGGTAAACGATTGGCCATTGTCATTGAGCAAACCGGCTGCATTTATTGTCGGAAGATGCATGAGGTTATCCTGGCCGATGAGAATATCAGTGGTTATGTGCGGGAAAATTTTAATATTGTGCAGCTGAATTTATTTGGTGCTGAAGAGGTCACCGATCTCGATGGAGAGGTGCTGACCGAAAAAGATGCGGCCAAAAAATGGGGTGTCATGTTCACGCCGACCATTCTTTTTTTGCCAGACGCCGTTCCTGAGAAGCCAATGTCTGCGCTGCGGGCAGCCGTGGCTGCATTGCCCGGTGGTTTCGGTAAGAAAACCTTCCTGCACTCTTTTGAGTGGGTGCAGCAAAAAGGTTACGACGGAGACGAACATTTGCAGAAATACCACGCCCGCAGGCTGCTGGAGTCGCAGTAGAGTGATAGTCAAGAATGCTGGTTAGTTGAAAATACGCATATTGTTGAGCAAAGTTAATGTAATGCCTTTTTAATCGCCTTACTATGTCCTGAGTGTGGCTAATGGTTGAATTTTTGTGCATTGATTGACCTTACGAACCCAGCATTCATGTTGTAAGCTCTACGGGTAGTCACTGATATTTAATAAGATGGGCGTGTGGTGGGGAGATTCGTGTGCTCACTGCGTGGACAGTTAACCATTACAGAACATCGAAACGATGATCATAAACGAGGAGTTTCAAACCATATGTCAAGAAGAACGTTTCTAACCAAGAGTGCCAAAGGCTTGGGCATTGCGACGGCAGCTGGCGCAGGCGTTATTTCTGCTCCTGCCATCGCGCAGAGCTCAACCAAGCTGACCATCGTATCAACTTGGCCGCGTGACTTTCCTGGCTTGGGCTTAAGTGCGCAACGTCTTGCTCAACGAATTTCTGATTTATCAGAAGGTCGCCTGGATGTTGAGTATTTTGCAGCTGGCGAGCGCGTTGGTGCCTTCGATTCATTCGATGAAGTCGCGTCTGGAAATAGCCAAGCCTATATTGCCGCTGACTATTACTGGAAAGGTAAACACCCTGCATTCGCATACTTCACTTCCGTACCGTTCGGTATGACATCGCTAGAGTGGAATGCTTGGATCAAATTCAAAGGTGGTCAGGCTCTGTGGGATGAAGTGTCTGGCGAGTTCGGCCTAAAGGCATTCACTTGTGGCGGAACGGGCACTCAGATGGGTGGTTGGTTCAACAAGGAAATCGAATCTGCTGACGATCTTAAGGGTTTGAAAATGCGTATCCCGGGTTTGGGTGGTGATGTTATGGCCAAGCTAGGCGCCTCGCCGGTATCACTTCCAGGTGGTCAGATTTATGAAAACCTTGTTTCAGGTGCAATCGATGCTACTGAGTGGGTTGGACCCTATAACGATTATTTCATGAAGTTTTATGAAGCAGCCAAATACTACTACACCCCGGGTATGCATGAGCCAGGTGGTGGTCTTGCATTCGGTATGAACAAAGAGTGGTATGAAAAGCTCAGCAAGTGGGAAAAGATCGTTATAGAAACCGCTTGTATGGAAGAGAACGCCGCGCAGTATGAAGAAGCAGTGGCTGGCAACGGTGAGTACCTCACTAAAATGATTGAAGACAACGGCGTAGAGCTGCGTGAATTCAACGATGACGTTTACGATGCGTTTGGTGAAGCAGCTGCTGAGGTATTCGAAGAAACTCGAGATCACAGTGAGTTGGCGACCAAGGTCGATGACAGCTTTCAAGCTAGCCTGCGTGAAATGGGCGCGTACCTGAAGCTTGCGGAAATCGGATTCTCCAACCAGCGTAACCGTGTGCTGGATATATAGATTGTCCCGGTGTGGCGTACGTTAAATGATAACGTATGAAACGTTTAAACCTGGGGTGGGGTAGTGCACCTCACTCCGGGTTCCCCCATAGTGCTTTTCGACCCAATGGCACTCACCAATAGAGTGGTAGTGCTCACCCTATCTCACGATTACTGTAGGTAGTTTTGCCTATAGCGGTTCATGCTGAGTTCAAGCACAAACCCATACTATTCGAGGCCTGATTTGCATTTGTCTGTTGCGAATCGTGTTTTGATCACATTTTTCTGTAAATTCGGATATTGGTGGGTTGTTGTGCAGCGTCCGACTTGATACCTTGTCGCCAGCGGTTGATCTGCCAAAAGACAACCCATATCAATATCAAGGGGAACATTAGTGAATCAGGCAATAAGAAATCAAGCTCTTATCGTATTAAAAAGTACTGCGCTCATCCTGTTGTTTGCCGCGCCAATCGCGGTTCAAGCAGGTTATGGTCACGGCCATGGCAAGTCGAACAAATCCCACGGACACTCGAACAACTACAAACACCACGCTAACAAGTCGAAAGGTAAAACGTCGAAGGGTAAAAAGACGAAAGCACGTATGTCTGTGTGTCACTATACGATCGATGGCGACTATGACCTTCTATCATTGCCTGTGCATGCGGCGATGAAAATGCTGGCCAGAAACGAATTGGATAAAGAGCCGGTAGTAGGTGATGATGGTGTGGAATCTTGTGTACCGGTATCAGCGCCGGAAACAACCTGCAGAGTTAACGTCAACGGTACTGAATTAACAGTTGCCGAGTACTTAGCAACACAAGAGCCGATTGATAACTTTAACACTGACTCTAATTCGTGTGAAATAAACGGTGCGAATGGTTACCTTGTCGCCCTATTCAACAACTCAGATGGCGCTGGATTAGATATTTTCTTTGGTCCAGGAAATCGTCTGCTCATTGATTCGCAGCAACAGTATGATGACTGCGCCTTCGATATGGAGACAGCAGCTCAGACTAACGAAACATGCCCTGACGTCGTTCAGTTTAACGAACCAACGGGTACTGCTGTATCGTTTCCAACGGCTACGCTTCCATAGTCTGCATTTAAAACTATAGCGTTAGATAAAGGGCAGCCTCGCAAGTGGCTGCCTTTTTTATGGCCGATATCTCTGTTAGCGGATTATTGTATATTCCAGATTCTATCGGTAATCGTTAGTTCAATTAGCGTTTTTTCCATTTGATAGAACAGCCCATACTGGCCATTTGTTTTTGCGCGGTTGTGCCGTTAGCCGATACTTCACGCATGGCGTTAACCAGTTCCGGTGTTCGGTTTGCATCGTTGTCCATCCTGGCGTTATCTAAACGCCCGCGATATTGCAGCGTACCGGTTCTATCTAACCCGAAAAAGTCCGGCGTACAAACGGCATCGTACTCGCGCGCAACGTGTTGCTCTTCATCGACAAGATAAGGGAAGTTGAATTCATAAAGTGCTGCGAATGTTTTCATGTTATCCGGACTATCGGCAGGGTATGCCACGAAATCATTTGAATTAATGGCAACCACGTTAATCCCCTCCTGTTGAAGTATGCGTGCATCTTCACTAAGGCGATGACCAATCGCTTTTACATAAGGACAGTGATTACAGATAAAAGCGACCAGCAGGCCGTTTTCACCTATCAACTCGTCAAATGCGTGTCGCACCCCATGCGCATCGGGTAGTGTGAATGGGCTGGCTTGCCAGCCAATAGCGACATCTGGGTGGGTCTGCAGCATGTTTCTCTCCTCGTTCTATTGCGGGTTGTTCTGTTCTATCGGTTTTCATTGCCACTGGCACACCGAAACGTAGGCCTAAAGTTAGCTAAGTTACACCCACTCAATTCGCCTTGGCTGTGGCACTATTACCTATATTACTGTTATTGAGCATAACCTGTGTGAATCCAACTTACACTATCGCTGACTACGACAACGCGTCTCACGCTAAAGCCATTGTGCAGTTGTTGGATACGTTCGCCAACGATCCGCTGGGTGGGGCTGAGCCATTAAGTCACTTAACAAAAAACAATCTTGTGTTAGCGCTTGGTCAATTTCCCGGTGCATTTTCTGTTTTGGCTCAAGTGGGTGATGAGTTTGTCGGCTTGGCAAATTGTTTTACCGGATTTTCAACGTTTGCGTGTAAACCGCTTATCAATATTCATGATTTTTTTGTCACCTCATCGCAGCGGGGCCAAGGCATAGCTGCAGGCCTGTTAGCACGCGTTGAAGATGAAGCGCGGTTGCGCGGCTGCTATAAGGTGACACTAGAAGTATTGGAAGGAAATTCCATTGCCCGAGCTTTCTATGCAAAATCCGGATTCCTGGAATTTACTGTCAATGATCAATTTGGCAGTGGGCTATGTATGCAGAAAGTCATCTAATGCATTTTTTTAAAATACCCTACTTACCTGTTTACTCTTGACTAACATCGCATGCAACTAACTGCAGATATACTGCTGCTTTTGTTCTTTGTCGCTATCATCGCAGGCTGGGTTGATGCGGTTGCCGGCGGTGGAGGGCTTATCACGGTTCCGGCCTTGCTTCTTGCGGGACTGCCACCCGCCGCAGCTATCGCAACCAATAAGGTTCAGGGCACGTTTGGCACGTTTACGGCTGCACTGTACTTTTTCAGGCGTGGCGTGCTATCTATCAAGGAAAACCGGTTGCCCATTTGCACGGTGAGTTGTGGTGCTGTGTTGGGTGGACTTGTGCTTACGCAGGTGAGCACGAAGTATTTAAATTTTATTGTGCCCGTTTTGTTGTTGCTAACCGGCTTGTATTTCTGGTTGTTTGCAAAAAATCTGGATGAAAGCCGGGAACCCAGAATTTCGAGGTTCGGCTTTAACGCATCTGTTGCCCCTGCGCTCGGTTTTTATGATGGCTTCTTTGGCCCTGGAATGGGGTCGTTTGCATCGGTCGCGTTTGTCACTTTAAGGGGGTTGCCCATTCGAATTGCTACAGCCAATGCGAAACTACTGAATTTTTCCAGTAATTTTGCGGCGTTGGTGTATTTCATTTTGTTTGGTCAGATATTCTGGGTAGCTGGCGTGGTCATGATCGGTGGGCAGACCATAGGCGCGTACCTTGGCGCAAGAACAGCACTGAATGCTGGCGCAAAACTTATCCGTCCCATTACAGTCATCATGTGCTTTGCCATGAGTATCAGTTCTTTATGGCGTCTTTTGTTTTCTGTTAATTGACGTTTGCAGCCTGAGCGTTATGTATGTTGACTGAGTGCCCAGCTTACGTGTTCTCGTAAATTGGCGTTATCGCTGTGCATTCTTGATAAAAGTGCGTCTTTCACGTGCTGGGTTGTCGGTGCGTTGCCTAACGCAATGGATATATTCCTGAGCCAGTTCCAGTAACCAATGCGTCGAATCGGAGAACCCTGCATACGGTCCAGAAATTC
>CAKZUP010000167.1 GCA_937922945.1 uncultured Granulosicoccaceae bacterium | reverse complement strand
ATAGCTATTGTTCAGCTAGTTCTTTCAAGGCTTCATTCATCATATTGAGCATTGGCGGCACACCTTTGTCCATTTGCCCTTTCATCATAGCCGCCATTAAACCTTTAAAGGTTTCTTTGTGTGTAAGCTTTGTGCCGGTATCGGTTTTCTCAAGCTCGATTATTTTATCGTTGGTAAAGATGAACCCTGCCATCATATGGGCACGCCAATGAAAGGTGTTTGGTTCATCTAATCGAAGAAAGGTTGGGTTGTACTTCGGCCCGTCTTTACCAGCCTCTTTGCTCATCATGGTAATCGTAACCGTTGACCCAACTGCAGCATCGCCAGATGATGCGTTAATAGTTGGACTCCACTTATGCCATTTATCGATATCGGTCAGGATGCTCCATACTTTCTCTGGCGACGCTTGAATGTCGATTTCAGTCGAGACGGTTTGCATATTTCTTCCAGCAATTGACAGGTATACGATACCCAGTAATAGAATAATACCAATTATCTGAAAGGCTCTTTTCATTGGTTTAGCTCTGTGGCGGTCAGTTGGTTGTTGATGGTTATTTTACCGCGACTGTGGAAGCTCTGCATTGATAGAGTTTAAATTACGGGCGGCAATTTACAGCCTGTATTCATCGCCTAATCAGAGGATGGTTAACTTACATCCTATACACTAGACTGGTGTGCAATAGGTATTAATTTGTCATGTCGCGCGAAAATGAATACAACCGAGACCCATAGCAATACAGACAAAACGACGGTGTTTATCAGTTATTACCGCGGTGATACTGAAATATCGAAAAAAATTGTATCCCTACTTAAAGCCCGCCCTGGTTTGGGAGGCAATTATTCAGTGTTTTTAGGCGAAGATGGTCTGCATGCTGGCTCTGAATGGTTATCGGAAATTCGAAAAAGGCTGGTGGACAGTGAACACGTTATTCTCATTTGCAGCCCAACGTCAATCACCAGACCGTGGGTTGCGTTCGAAATAGGAATGGCATTGCAGTTAGGTAAAAATGTTTGCGTTTATTGTCATTCTGGCATGAACAAAGAACAGATAACATTGCTCTCTAAACAAAATGATTCACTGTGCGAAAAAATTGAACAACATGCTAAACCAGGAAATATAGTCGAAGCATCTGAAGAAGATGCAATCGATAAATTGTACGAAAAGTTAAATCTTTCTATTCGGGTGGGCGAAGATGAAGTAGGCGCACCAGCCGAACATGAAGAAGACAACGATTCGATAAACTTACTGCTTCGCCATGGTCGCTCTGAATCAGAACGTAGAAAGAAGAAAGAACCACCAGAAAGGTATGTTTACTGTGAACTCATAAGAGAGAAGATTGGTGGTGCAATTCGTATCGAGATTACCGATGAGGAGGTTGAATATAACGAACGCCCAGTAGAAGAGAGCCGCAGAATTGAAAACTTGATTAATATGAATAAATTTCTTGATGGGAGTCTGCATTCTGTCAAGACAGGTGTGGCCATTGGAATACAAAACTGCATATACCGACCAGAAAAAGATTCTATCGAAGATGCTCTTTTTGTGGGTGTGCGTTATAAATCACTTCGTGATCCCACGGCTTCTTCAACGTCGCTTTCCAAAGGGGAATTCAACACAGGCTACAAATTGATTCGTAATCCGGTTAGGGATCGAGATAGCTTACGGTCTATTGACAAATTACAGGACTTATTTGTATCTCAACAAACGAAGTATCTGGTTCAGCCTGAACAAAAAATATCAAACGAAGATTATCCGTTTGCAGAGTTAGATCGAAACCGGCAAGCGTTAAATGGCATTGTTTATCAGACTATACAAGACAGACTGAAAATATTTGGAACTCAGCTTTACAAAATACAGCTGCTTGATCACGCTTCCGGTGGGCAGCAATATGGTTATGGTTCGCTATTAGTCAATAATTCCACGTGGTTTCCGCGTTTTGAAATTGGTGTATGGAAGTATATGGAGATCGGTGATTACGAATCAGTAAAAGAAGCTCAAGCAAAAAGAAGTGCCTTCAATGAGCAGCATTATGTAAAAGGCTTCGGGGAAGACTTGTTTCAGGACTATCGTGGAAACATCGATAACCCGACAGATAAACTGAATTTCTGGATATGGTGTAAGGATGGCGAGATCCATTATCGCTCATATCCGGAGGAGCGCTTTCTTCCTCGTTTGATTAAAAAGCGCCGAACAGACTTTGAGGCTCACCGCTTGATGATCTCTCAAAACGACCTCACCTGTGTTTATGGCATCAATGACAAATTCACACAATTTGCACCCGATGAGGTGCTGGAACGCGTGTCACCAGACGCCATAATGAAAACCCTTCCTAGTTTGCCTGCTGTTAGGTTATTAACGTGGTTTTAGCGTCATGGTAAAAATACACATACATGCCTCAGTTGAAGAGATGTCAATAAAGGCACTAATTAGCGAGCATTTAGAGCTGGCCTTTCCGAACGACATCAAAATACTTGACTATGAGCGGCTCAATGAGGTGGACATTGTTTTCGTTATTTGTACGCCATACTCAACATCAAAGTCTGGCGTACACTGCTTTGCCGGGGCGGTTGAAGCAATCAACTTACGCGATAGAAAATTAAGTACTGATTCAAGTGCAGGGAACAAGAGTGCAATTGTGTTAGTTCCGGTATGTCTCTGTGGTCAGCTTGCGTCTGAATTGCCGGTGTTTTTATCAGCAAATCAAGGGCTGGTACTCATGCCCGAACTGGATAAGGACAAAGATAAAAATAAAAATGAGGCAGGTGAAGAAACAAAGTTGGAAAAGTTTGGACAAATGTTGATTAAATCAGTTGAACTGAATGGTGCGGTCAAGTCTACGTCGAAGGATAACGAATTTGCAAAGAAGTGGCCTGGACTATGGCAGGGTAGTGAGGGTAGTGAGGGTAGTGGGGGTTGTGAGGGTAGTGAGGTCATACCTATGGGCCAATGGAACTGTATTCTCGATACTGATCAACACAATAAAATTGTTGTAAGGAGCCATGAGAAGTCTACCAACGAAGGCTTATCGGTTGGATGGCAAGATTTCATCGAGAATATGACGCGCTTAGTGCGGAAAATGGATAACGGCCCCAAAAAGGATTTTGGTTACCATTTATCGTTTGGTGTTTGTCCGTTTATATGGGACGGTTCCGATCTCTGTGTAGGGCTAACGCTTGAACAGCGCAAACCTAGTGAACATTTCATATACAGCATGGGTTCGAACATCAACGAAAGTCCTGATGATTTAAAGCGGTTTTGCGCAAAGGTGGAAGCGTTCGATCAGCATATGCTTTCAGGTACCAGCTCTGCACTTCAACTTATTGAAAGTCTTAGAACGCCGTCTGAAACAAAATACCGCGCAATTGAAGTCTTAAAAGGCCGTTTGAATTCCATGGGACTCCATTTATGGGAAGTGGACCTTCCAGGCTTTGAAAAATCACAAGATGCAATGGTATTGGTAAATGATTCGGATTCCATACCCAGATTAGAGATATCGCTAATCCGGATTTTAAGTAGTCAGAAGCTAATGGCGAGTAATATGAATGCAGATGAAGATAGCATGCCCGTCTTTATAGTACCTCCTGAGCCTGCTTTGTTTGATCGAAATTGGATTTGGGCTGCTGATGGACATGTAAAGTACTGGTACTATACTAAAGCAAAAGATATTACTGCCTATATTCACTCCGATGTTGTGTCGGAGGAAAATTTGGAATATCCGGTCTTGGTCAACAAAGACATACTGCTAGAAAAATTTGGATTCTGTTGCTCCAAAACACCTTACTCTGCCGATGAGGATCGTGAAGGCGCGCCTATCGAAGAGCCTTTTTCCGTTACGGCCAGAACAGCACTGATTTGCTTTTAGTCTAAACGTGTTTATGACGCCAGCTTCACTATTGAACAGTGTTATTCCCTCAGAATTGGATGACAGTGTATTTTTCTATGCATCCTCAGCCGGATTTGATCCCGCAAACGGCTGGATGCTGAAAATTGATCCGAACGATTGCCTTGTAAGCATGGATTCTGATTCGTCCGCTATGCCGAGTGTTGAAGCCATTCGCAATGAACGCAATGCGATTCTGCACGGTGTTGGAACATCGATTCAGCTTGTTAATCGATGCTTGTTTTCCGGTGGTGCGCTTGTTTTTATCAATAACCAATTATTGTTACTAAAGCGTGATGCGAAAGCACCTTATGCGCCACTAAAATGGACAGCGCCGGCCGGTCGATCAGATAGGGACCCGTTCACAACTTCTTTGAAAGAAATGAGTGAGGAGGTGATTTTATTCGACCGAAAAACACAATCTCCGGTACAAATAATTTGTTCGAACTACCCCAACCCAACAGAGATTGAACGCGTTTATTCGCAAACACTAAGACGCAAAAATATGGATGAAAATCCTGCGAATTGGATAAAAATTCAAGCCACACCGGCACCCAACATGGCGCCAAATGCCTATCCAGTCAATGTACAGTTTGGCAGCGACAGTATTGACTATGCTGAAGGTGAACAACCGCTATTCTATTATTTTCATGATCAAATAAACAATACGCTAGAATTTCTATTGGTTCTGTATATCGATTCCAGGCATACCGAACATTTGGATCTGGCTTTTTATGATGGTGAATACGATAGGCAAGTGAAACTTTTTTCTGAGGCTGAAATTATAGCGCTATCGGATAACGAGCTAGTTGAAACCATGGTTGATTTTAAAAAGTCGTTGAGCGCAAAACAATGATCTCTAGTTAGTTTCCTGTAACTGAAGTGGCGATCGAAGTGGCGATCGAAGCGGCGGTGGACAACCTGCCTTTCAACTTAATGAATACGCACCACTCGCTGCTTATCACGCTGCCAATCGCGCTCTTTAATCGAGGCACGTTTATCGTATTCCTTTTTACCCTTACCCAGCCCAATTTCAATTTTGACGCGGCCACGCTTCCAGTAAAGTGACAGCGCCACAATGGCGTATCCTTTGCGATCAACCGCACCAATAAGCTTGGCTAATTCCCTCCGGTGCAATAGCAGCTTTCGCCGGCGCGTGCCAAGGTTGGAGCGGTGGGTGGATGCAGAGATAAGCGGGGTGATGTTCGCGCCATAGAGCCAGGCTTCCATCTGATAAATTTGCACGTAGCCGTCGGTGAGCTGTACTTTGCCGGCGCGCAGGCTCTTCACTTCCCAGCCCTCTAAAACCACACCGGCTTCGAATTTCTCATCGAATTGGTAGTCGTAGGTCGCCCGTTTGTTGCGCGCGATGGTCGCGCTGGGCGTTCCTTTTGCTTTTTTGTTTTTTTTCTTTGCCATACAGGCATTATAGGGGCACTAGACGCAAAACAAGCACTCATGCCCACGATTTCACGTACTGCACTGGTTGAACACACGACAAAGGCCATGTTTGACCTGGTGTGCGACATCGATTCCTACCCTGAATTTCTGCCTTGGTGCTCTTCTGCGCAGGTGAGCGAGCGCTCAGATACACACCAGCTGGCCTCGGTGACGATTAATCAGGTGATAAACCAGTCGCAATTCTCCACGCGCAACACACTGGAAACCGATCAGTCGATCACCATGGACCTGGTGGATGGCCCGTTCAAATACTTAAGCGGCACCTGGCGATTTCAGCCGTTGGGGGACTCTGCGTGTAAGGTGTTACTGGATATCGACTTTGAATTCTCCAGCCCGGTTGTTGCAAAAATGATCAGCCCGGCGTTTAACAAAGTCTGCGATAAGTTGGTTGATGCGTTTATCAAGCGCGCAGATGCGCTCGGTAAGCGGGCATGAAGGTGAGTGTTGTTATGGCGTTTCCAACGCGCCAGCACATTGTAGCGCTGGAGGTGTCAGCCGATTGCACCGCACGCCAAGCCGTGGAGCTTGCTATTGCCAATGGATTGAACGTGCAGGATACCCAGGAAGATGCAGTGTTTGACGCGTTAGCCGCACCGCTGGGTGTCTATGGCGAACGTGTGGCAGACGACAAAGTGCTGGGTGAGGGCGATAGGGTGGAAATCTACCGACCCTTACAGCAAGACCCGATGGAACTGCGCAGACAGCGCGCCGCGCTAGAGCCCGGTAGGCTCGCTGGCAGGCGGAAATAGTCGCTCCCACCAATTACGGCTTTCACGAATTTCGCCCGATTCCTGCTCGGCATTGGTGTCGATTCGTGCCACTACTTCGTTCTCAAAGAATATGGCCAGTTTTTTGGCGGTAATCGCAGCCCCTGCAGGGCCACTGGTGTACAGGTAGTCCCACCGGCCTTCGCGAAAGGGTGTGCCGGTGACCGGCGCGCCGAGCAGGGTTCGAACGGCGTTCTGATCCATGCCCACCTTGATTTCGTTGAGCTGTCGCTCTGAGAGCAAATTACCCTGCTGAATGGTGATTCGATGCGCTCGGGGCAACCAAAACGGGTCGCCACCGCAACCAACCAGCGCAGTGAGCAGCATTGCGATTAATAAGTGTCTCAAGCGAGCAATTTCCATGAATAAAGTGTGGTTGTTGTCGTATACTTTAGCAAATCTAATCGTTTCCGGCAGTTACCGTACGGAACGGGACTATCTTACCGCATGCCAAACACATCAACACGCGAGCTGAAAAACGCAGGCCTTAAAGTCACATTGCCTCGTTTGAGCATACTCGAAATTCTGGAAGATGCTGAACAACATCACTTAAGCGCAGAAGACGTGTACAAAGCCCTGTTAAACAAAGGCAGCGATATCGGGCTGGCAACCGTGTATCGCGTACTAACCCAGTTCGAGGCGGCGGGGCTGGTTACACGGCATCATTTCGACGGTGGGCAGGCCATTTTTGAACTCGATACCGGCGACAATCACGACCATATCGTTTGCGTTAAAACCGGCAAGGTGTCTGAATTCAAAGATGAGCAAATTGAGCGTCGCCTGCAGGAAATAGCCGATGAGCTGGGTTACTCATTAACCGATCATAAAATTATTCTTTATGGCATTTTCGAGAATAAAGGTGATGCGAAGGCGAATGTTGGACCGGTTGAGCGGTTGAAGGATAAGCAGCCGGGTTAGCGGCAAGGCTGTATACCTTGCGGTGTGATTGAGCTGTACGAGCAATTCTATGAGCTTACTGCTCACTCAAAAATGATTTTGCAATAGCCACTCGAAGCAGCCGCACTATCCAACATCTCCTGCGCACGCTGCTGTGTTTTATTTATCAACTTCGTACCACTTAACAAACGAGTAATTTTGTCGCGCGAGTGTTATTTCTAATATATCGGGTTGTGTCGCCGTGTTGACTTCAGCGGTTCTGATTACGCACGAACAGATAGAAACATTCGTCCTACATCAAAGAATGGTGCCTATGGCACACACTACGAGTACGACAGTTATGGCCGAGTGAAGAAGACACGCTACCCCCGCTCGAACAGCCCTGCCGTTGAATATTGTTACGGACCGAACTGTACCTGGAATCTTAGTGCTGTTGGTAACGTAAAAGATGGTTATGCCATGCGTGATCAGGGGGGCTATCTCTCTATTCACAATTTCCGTGCGTTTGGAACACCTGCCAATAAGGAGCTGGTGGAAATACGGCAAGAAATTCAGCCCAACGGTTTCAGTCTTATCGACGATAACGCGGTCGTGACAACGATCAACCGGAACCTGGTCGGGTTTATTAACGCTGTGATTCAAGAAGGCAGTGAAGGCAGTAAGCGCTTTGAACGAACCTATATACCCCATGCAACAGCCGGTAGCACCACGTTTTTGGTTAAATCGGAAACACACCCTGAGTTTGGTACCAAGTCGGTTATTCAATTCGATCAAAACGGGAACGTTATCCAATCCCGTAATTTTAATGGGGCGGAAACAACGTATGTGTATGACCCCATGGACCGACTGCGCTATGCGCAGAACCCAGGCGCAAGTGGGGCAACCGCTGGCGTGCCAACAACGGAATTTCGTTACCGCAAGAATGGTACTGTCAAAGACATTATCCAGGGCTCGCGGCGGTGGACATATGGTTATAACGAGATTGATCTAATCGACTCGGAGACCCTGACGATTGATGGTGAGACCTTTCAGATTACCTACGATTACGATACGTTTGCACAGTTAAAGGCCATTACCTATCCGGGTAGCTCAGACACGAACGGTCGCGTTGTTCAGTACGACGTGAACGGATTTGGACTACCCAAATCTGTGCTGGGTTTCGCGTTGGATATCAAGTACCACGCATCTGGAATGCTATCTGAAATTAACTTCGAAAATGGCACTCGATTTTCATCAACACAGGATGACTATCAACGCCCTGACATATGGCGAACCGAAGACGCATCAGCTAGTGCGTATTTTCATTTTAAGTATCACTACGATGAGCGCAGCAATGTTGCCCAGATCAACAACTACTTCCCGCCAAATGGTGGCTCGCTCACAAACCTTCAATATGATGGACTCAACCGTTTGGTGCGTGCCGATGCGACTAATCTGTGGGGAGTAGGGCAATTCTCCTATGACCCCATCGGCAACATCGACAAGCAATTTATCGGCGGCGCAAATCGTCAGTATTTCTACAGCGCGGACAACCAGCTCTCGTCGATAATTGCCAATGGCATGCCGCTGCTGAATCGACAATTAGCCTACGATGCAAATGGCAATGTGATCAGCACCGGTGCTGCGGATTATCAGTTCGACCAGTTAAATCGCTTGGTGCGATCGGATGATGGTACGGCGATTCTGGAGAACACCTACGACGGGCACAACATGCGGGTTAAAGGTCGAACCATTCGAGACGGTCAGGTTAGCACCACGTACTACATCTATAACAGAGCCGGACAGCTGCTGCACGAGCTGGATTCAGAGACCGGTGAGACTCGGGACCATATTCAATTAAACGGTCGTACTATCGCAACGGTTGGATCACACAACTTTGTGGATTCAGATAACGATGGAATACCGGATTACTTTGAACGCCAGCACGGACTCGATGCCGACGTAAACGATGCGTTTCTTGATGATGATGGGGATGGGCGTTC
>CAKZUP010000166.1 GCA_937922945.1 uncultured Granulosicoccaceae bacterium | reverse complement strand
GCTGGGCGACGCCAGTTCGCAGCCGTTTGCAGCCAGTTGATATATAGGCGCTCAGACAAGGTTGCAAATTGCTGCATCTGACGTGAACACGCTTTATCGAGCAATTCCACCCCATTGTCTCCCAGCGCGTTCACTAGCGCTGTGTGATACTCGGGTATCTCTGCCCAGAGCTTTACGGTATCCGGCTCGGCCTCCAAATGGAATTGCAGTGAATAAGCGCGTGGCCCCCAACTCATGACTTGCACCGCACAATCGTTTGAGGTAGCAAGACAACTGGCGCCTGCCGGCATGGTTTTGATTTCCGCACTATGCCATTGCAAACACGGAAACTGCTCTGGTAACCCATCAAGTAGCACGCCTGCTGCACCAAGCTCTGTAAGTTGTACATCCATCACACCAATTTCCGGTCTATCACTCGGGCCGACACTACCGCCCAACGCTTCTGCGAGCAGTTGATGCCCGAGACACAAACCAAAATATGGCATCCCACGTTCTTCTACAGCTTCTTTTATAAAACGTTTTTCTTCGACCAGCCATGGGTATTCCTGCTCTTGCCACACATCCATTGGGCCACCGAGTACCCACAGGCCATCGTATTCATCGAGTGACGGTAATGATTCCCCTTCGTTCAAATGGACGGTATCGATAGTGTGTCCGTCTTCGGATAGATAAGCGCGAAACGCGCCGGGATGCTCAATGCGTTCGTGTTGCAACACCAGTAGCTTCATTTGTTATTCCTTATTGAGCAACGTCTAATGACTCTAATCGTATCACTGACGGCGTGCATCCGAAACGTGATTTAAAACACGTTGAAAAATGCGCTGAGCTGACAAAACCGCTGGCAACAGCCACGTCGGTGATTGATAGCTGAGATTGTTTCAGTAGCTTTTGTGCAATATCCAAACGCAAATTACGATAAAACGAAATCGTACTCACGCCCAATTTCTGTTTGAATAATCGATTTAACTGGCGCGTCCCTAAGCCTACACGCTCTGCCAACTGCGACAGCTCCAAAGGATCTGCCACATGGGTTTCCATGGCTTCGATCACGGTTAATATCGCGGTATTGTGTGTCTTATACCGTTCTGCCAGACCAGCACGTTGCGGTGCGCTGGATACTCGGATGTTAGTATGCAAAAACCAATCGCTGACGCGACGGGCAAAATCGCTGCCATAGTGTTGCGTAATAAGCGCGTGCATCATATCCAATGGTGCAGTGCCACCAGCGCACGTTAGTCGATTACGATCAATGACGTATAAGCTCTTTTCAATAAGCAGCTCCGGCGCTATCTCCGAGAGCGATTCGGCATGCTCCCAATGCAACGTCATGCGAAACCCATGCATGAGTCCAGCAACGCTTAGAATAACCGGACCACCAGAGACTCCGCCTATAAGAACCCCCTGCGCTGCTTGTCGCCGCAACCACTTGTTCACCTCTTCACTTTGCTGTTTAAAAGGGTCCCCACCGGCTACAACCAACACAAGATCGAAAGACTCGGTTATGGATTCAATTGGCACTGCAGGAATCTGTGCCCCGCTGGAGCTCTGGGCAGTGTTTCCGGAAACGCATATATTCGACACACGATATGCGTCGGATTTGAGTAAATTCGCACCGCGCAATGGCTCTTCCGCGCAGGAATAGGACATCAGTGCAAAGCCGTCGAGCAATAAAAAACCTACTTTTACGGTATCCGGTACCATCGATGCGCTGTTTTTGTTATTTAAATAACCCGACATTCGGCCCTCATGTTAGCCCAAACCAGGCGTCAATATGACCATTTATGAAAAATAGACGTCTATTATTGAAAAATGCAGGTCGTCAGTAAAAGCGAAAATCCCAACAACTCAACGCAGGACCTGCCATGCGCTATTCAGCACTGAAAGTGATCAAACAAGGCCTATCCGGAAACAAAGGCTGGACGCCGGCCTGGCGTGAACCTGAGCCGAAGCCAGAGTACGATGTCATTATTATTGGCGCCGGCGGACATGGACTTGCAACTGCTTACTACCTCGCCAAAGAGCATGGGATAACCAACGTCGCTGTGCTTGAAAAAGGCTGGTTGGGCTCAGGCAACATCGGCCGTAACACCACCATTATTCGATCAAACTATATTTTGCCCGGTAACGAGCCTTTTTATGAATTGTCCATGAAGCTGTGGGAAGGCCTGGAGCAAGATCTGAACTACAACGCGATGATCTCTCAGCGCGGAATTCTGAACCTTTGCCATAGCGATCCCCAGCGCGATGCATTTGCAAGACGCGGTAACGCGATGCTAATGGCTGGTGCAGATGCTGTGCTGCTCGATACAGATGGGGTTAGAAAACTATGCCCGGATCTGGACTTTGAAAACGCACGTTTTCCAATTAAAGGCGGGCTTTGGCAAAAACGTGGTGGCACGGCTCGGCACGACGCAGTTGCCTGGGGATACGCACGAGGTGCCGACCAACGCGGCGTAGATATTATTCAGAACTGCGAAGTTGTCGGACTGCAAATTAATAATGGCGTGTGCACAGGCGTTGATACCACTCGGGGCAAAATCAACGCAAAGAAAGTGGCTGTTTGCGTAGCTGGATCTTCAAGCCGGGTTATGTCGATGGCGGGCATGCGTTTGCCAATAGAAAGCCATGTGTTGCAAGCGTTCGTTAGCGAAGGACTCAAACCCACCATTCCCGGTGTCGTCACATTCGGTGCCGGTCATTTCTATATCAGTCAATCAGATAAAGGGGGTTTGGTTTTTGGTGGAGATATCGATGGCTACAACACGTATGCGCAACGTGGCAATCTGCCGACCGTTGAAGATGTCTGCGAAGGCGGAATGGCAATCATGCCAAACATTGGTCGCGCCAGAATGCTCAGAATGTGGGGAGGCGTGATGGACATGTCGATGGATGGTAGCCCGATTATTGATAAAACCGATGTCGCAGGCTTGTACTTTAATGGTGGCTGGTGCTACGGCGGGTTCAAAGCAACGCCTGCCAGTGGCTGGTGCTACGCCCACTTGCTGGCAACCGACAAATATCAGGAAACAGCCACTGAACTTCGGCTTGATCGTTTCAGGCGTGGTCGGATGATCGATGAAAAAGGTGTGGGTGCTCAGCCCAATTTGCACTAGCCCTTAACGCAACCAGCAGAGCCAACATAACATGATTATTAATCATCCATTACTGGGTCCACGTGACGCTGCAGAGTTTGTCTACCTTGGCGATGCAGCACTGATCAACCGTCCTGATCGTTCAGCTGATAACGCTGCAGACGCATTTTACGAATACATGTACTTACGTGATAACCCAGCCGGTGAACTACGCGAGCTTTGGTAT
This sequence comes from uncultured Granulosicoccaceae bacterium, assembly GCA_937922945.1. Classification (GTDB taxonomy): domain Bacteria; phylum Pseudomonadota; class Gammaproteobacteria; order Granulosicoccales; family Granulosicoccaceae; genus Granulosicoccus. Next base: position 3,608 of record CAKZUP010000166.1, on the reverse strand, counting down.
CACGAGCAAGGTGATCGTTCGTGGCTGGTTGTTACCCGAAACACACTGACCCATGAAATAAGTAAAGTGGAACTGGCACGTGATGTCGCTATGGCAAGCGGGCGTAACCGATGAGTCAAATTAATCGAATTTCAGATGGCCTTATCGATCGAACCCGCACCATCACGTTTGCCTTTAACGATCAACGCTATTCTGGTCATGCTGGAGACACCTTAGCGTCTGCACTTCTGGCGAACGGTGTGAAGGTGGTTGGCCGATCATTTAAATATCACCGACCAAGAGGTGTATTTTCCGCTGGTAATGAAGAGCCAAACGCGTTAGTTGAATTACGCAGAGGGGCTTATCAGGAACCCAACACGCGTGCAACGGTTGCCGAACTATTCGATGGCATGCACGCGCGCAGCCAAAACCATCGCGGCCCTCTGGGTTTCGACTTTATGGCAATCAACGACTATCTCTCCCCGTTTCTGTCGGCTGGTTTTTACTACAAAACGTTTATGTGGCCAAAAGCGTTCTGGGAAAAATTATATGAACCGGTTATTCGAGCATCCGCTGGGCTAGGCTCACTATCTGGCCAACCCGATCCGGACACCTACGACAAAGGCTTTCTACACACTGATATTTTAATCGTTGGCGCGGGGCCTGCAGGCCTTGCAGCCGCGTTGACGGCAGGTGAATCTGGCGCGCGGGTGATTATTGCTGATGATGATTTTCGTCCTGGCGGCCGACTTAACGCAGAAACGCTGAGCGTTAATGACATGAGCGGTGCGCAATGGAGCAGACAAACTTTAGCCACACTCAATGCAATGGATAATGTTCGTCTGATGACCCGCACAACGGTATACGGCGCATTCGATCATGGCATTTACGGTGCACTGGAACGTAAGACCGATCATCTGACCAGCAGCGATGCTGCACCACGACAAGTACTGTGGCGTATCTATGCCAAGCGTTCCATTGTTTGTGCCGGTGCAACCGAACGTGCCATTGCGTTTGGCAACAATGACAGACCCGGTATCATGTTAGCTGGCGCTGTTAGAGCCTACGCCAACCGATGGGGTGTTAGCGCTGGTAAGCGCGTGGCGGTATTCACGAACAACGATGACGGTTGGCGCACCGCCACTGATCTGGTTGATAAAGGCGTTGAAGTGTCAGGTGTTATCGATACACGTAACATTCCAGCACCGGCGAGCGTACCGGGTGCATCCATCGTTATGGGCGCAAGCGTTGTTAATACAGCCGGTCGATCGGGGCTACACACACTGACCTTATCGAACGGACAAACACTCAAAGCAGATTGTCTTGCCGTGTCTGGCGGCTGGAGTCCGAATGTGCACTTAAGCTGCCACCAACGCGGCCGACCGGTTTGGAATGAAGCGCAAGCCTGTTTTGTGCCAGGCGGTGAATTACCCTTGGGCATGCACATTGCTGGAGCGGCTAATGGCTCGTTATCGTTAAGTGCAGCGATTACATCGGGTAGCGACGTTACCGCGCAGGTTTTAACATCGCTTGACATACCCGTAGCGAAAACACCATCGATAAAAGCAGAAGATGAACCAACCAATATAAAAGCGTTCTGGCACGTAAAGCAAAGTACCAAACGCTGCTGGATAGATCTTCAAAACGATGTCACCACCAAAGACATTGGCGTCTCCCATCAAGATGGATTTCACTCAGTTGAGCATGTGAAACGCTATACAACACTGGGGATGGCTACCGACCAGGGCAAAACTTCCAACGTGCTAGGGCTTGCGATTATGGCCGAACACGCCGGTAAAACTATCCCCGAAACTGGCACAACGATATTCCGACCACCTTATACGCCTGTGCCGATTGGTGCACTGGCAGGACGTTCTCGTGGTAAAGACTTCAAGCCCACACGTCTCACGCCAAGTCATGCGTGGGCCGAAGAGCGCGGTGCCGAATTTGTTGAAACGGGCAACTGGTTACGAGCACAATGGTTTGCTCTACCTGGAGAGACGCATTGGCGGCAAACTGTTGATAGAGAAGTAAGCCAAACGCGTAACTCAGTGGGCGTATGCGATGTGAGCACACTGGGGAAAATCGATATTCAGGGATCAGATGCCGCTGAGTTTCTCGATCGTGTTTATGCGAATACCTTTTCAACGCTCGCCGTTGGCAAAGTGCGTTACGGGCTTATGCTGCGTGAAGACGGTATTGTAATGGATGACGGAACCACAGCGCGCCTCGATGAACATCATTATGTAATGACGACCACGACCGCCAATGCGGTGAGTGTTTTTCGACATATGGAATTCTGCCGACAGTGCTTATGGCCCGGGCTGGATGTTCAGCTTATTTCAGCCACTGAACAGTGGGCACAATTTGCCGTTGCAGGCCCCAACGCACGCAAGTTACTTAGCAATATTGTTGATGATGAATACCCGATTGATAATGAATCATTTCCGTTTATGGCCTGCGGCAATGTAACGGTTTGTGGTGGTACAGCAGGACGGCTGTTTCGCATTTCATTTTCTGGTGAGCTCGCCTATGAAATTGCAGTGCCATCACGTTTTGGCAATAGCATGATGGAAGCCTTGATTGAAGCTGGTAAAGACTATCAAGCTATTCCCTACGGTACAGAAGCACTCGGGGTTATGCGCGTTGAAAAAGGGCATGCTGCCGGCAATGAGCTTACCGGACAAACAACTGCTGCCAACCTCGGCTTGGGTCGCATGGTATCGAAGAAGAAAGATTGTATTGGCAATGTCTTGTCCGAACGTGAAGGACTAAACACCGACAACGACTTACAACTAGTCGGTTTTAAACCAGTGAATACAGGTACTGCACTAAGCGCAGGAGCGCACTTTGTTCGTACCGGTCAATCTGCAATCACCGCAAACGATGAAGGTTGGATGACATCTGTCGCCTACTCCCCTTCTCTCGGGCACTCTATCGGCTTGGGTTTTATTCAAAACGGGCAGGATCGGATCGGCGAAACTCTAACAGCAGCTGATCCGCTGCGTGGGAACTCGACCACGGTTGAAATAGTCTCGCCGCACTTCATCGACCCAGAAGGAGAACGTTTACGTGGTTAATTTGCAGCTGAACGCACAAACCGCGTTGAACGGATACGACAATCGGTTCGGCAACACCCGTTTGTACGAGATTAGCAATCTCTCGATATTTTCTGTTGCACTGTCACACCAGCGTGACGCCGCACTTGCTTCGATAAAATCAGCGTTAGGTGCAACCTGGCCAGAAACCGGTAAGAGTACGCTTGTTGACAGTGCAAGCAACAACATCATGGGCAGTACAGATCAAACCTGCCGGCTACTGGGTATGCAAGCGGATCAGGTTTTTGCTTTATTCGTTCCGCCCGAGGCGGCAAGAACGGCGGCAAGAACGTCGGCAAGTACAGCGGCATCTGGAAGCGTAGGCGACATTCCTGACATCGATCATGTTTACATCACCGATCAGTCAGATAGCTGGGCCGCACTGGCATTGCAAGGCGATAATGCTGTTAGCGCACTGGAGCGCATTTGCCCACTCGATTTGCACCCGACAAACTTCGCTCCCAACCAAGTGGCCAGAACCGTTATGGAGCACCTTGCGGTAATTATTCTATGTGAATCGGAGAACCACTA
>CAKZUP010000165.1 GCA_937922945.1 uncultured Granulosicoccaceae bacterium | reverse complement strand
TTCATGAGCGCTATTATGGTTTAAATTAATTAAACTATAAAGCAGTATATTCGGTTTGTCATCGGCGCCCATGTTGGTGAAAATGCAGTAAATCAGTGGGAATCTGTCTATGAATCAGCGTATTAATTCACACGCTCGTGTGGTCGTCATTGGTGGTGGAATAGCGGGATGCTCAACGCTGTACCACCTCACGCAAGAAGGTTGGACAGACGTTGCCCTGGTGGAACGTGACGAACTCACATCTGGCTCTACCTGGCACGCCGCAGCCCAGGTCACGCAGTTCGGGGGCAATCAGACTATGATCGCGCTTAAGCGCCACAGTATCGATCTTTACCGGGAGTTGGCTGCTGATCCGGATCACCCGTTCGCTTATCACATTACTGGCGGCATGCGCACGGCCTACACGCAGGACCACTTGGATACCTATCACTATCATGTGGGGCTGGCGCGCGGCATGGGTGTAGAGATGGAAGTCATCGATGCTAAGGAAGCCGGCGTTCGCCACCCATTGCTAAAGCTGGACAATATGCTCGGCGCATGGTGGGACCCACTGGATGGTTACATCGACCCCGCTGGTATTACGCAGGCGCTCGCACGTAAAGCCCGTGAAGCTGGCGCTGAAGTCTATCGCTTTAACCCGGTTGAGAACATCACCCGAACCGCCAGCGGTGAATTTATCGTGCACACCAAAAACGGCGACATCACCTGTGAGAAAGTGGTTAACGCGAGTGGTTATCGCGTTAACGAAGTGGGCAATATGTTGGGTGTTGAACACCCTGTGACCTCTATGGAGCACATGTACTTTTTAACCGACAGCATGCCAGAGATAGAAGCATTGGATTTTCAGGTGCCGGTTATTCGCGACCCTTACGACGACTTCTACAGCCGGCAAGAGAAGAACGGTTTGCTGGTGGGGGTGTACGAGCAAGGCTGTAAAACATTTGGCATGGATGGTATCGACCCTGATTTTACTCAGGCATTATGCCCATCCGATCTTGATCGGTGTCTGGACAACATGGAAGGTATTTTCAAACGCATGCCGGCATTGGAAAACGCCGGTATTCACACCGTGGTTAACGGGCCTATTACCTACACCATCGATGGTATGCCGTTGGTTGGTCAAATACCGGGTGTTGAAAACGCGTATTGCATTATTGGTCTAAGGGCCGGCATAGGCGAGGGTGGCGGGCACGGTAAGCTTCTGGCGCAACAGATCGTGCACGGTGAATGTGAGTGGGATGCCTGGTGTCTGGACCCACGACGCTTTACGCAATATGCGAATACAGAACACACTTGCCTGAAAGCCATTGAAGATTATCAGAATGAATTTCATTATCATCTCCCGCACGAGCACCGACCGGCTGCGCGTTTAGCGCGAACCACACCACTTTACCCAGTGCTGGATAATCTTGGTGCCGTATGGGGAACGGTTAACGGCTGGGAAAGAGTGCTTTGTTTTAAGCCTGAAGACAATCCGGATTTTGAAGATCAACACAGTTACCGATTCACACCGACCAAAGCACTGGTGGAAAAAGAGGTTCACGCACTTAGCGAGCGAGTGGGTGTTATGGAGGTGTCTGGGTTCAATCGCTTTGCCATTGCAGGCGAAGGTGCAACGGCATTTCTTGATCGCCTTGTGTGCGGCAAAATTCCGACAAAAATCGGTAAAGTCAGCCTGTGCTATCTGTTAAATGATCACGGACATGTACTAACAGAAGCCACCATCGCAAAGTTAGATGAAGAGCATTATTGGTATGGCTCAGCAGCAGCTGCAGAATGGCATGATAAAGACTGGCTCAATCGATTTAAACCAGACACAGTAACGCTCACCGAAATGGCATCAACCCACACCATTTTAGTGGTGGCAGGCCCGCAGTCGCGTGCATTGTTGCAAAGCTTATCGCCTCGTAGTGATTGGTCGAAGAAAGCCTTTCCATGGATGAGCGTTCGTCAAATGCACTTGGCTCATGCCAGTGTTACCGCGATGAGCGTGAGTTTCTCAGGTGAGTTGGCTTATGAGCTTCATATTCCGAATGAACAACTGTATTTGGTCTGGACGCTAATTAACGATGCCGGCAAAGCGTTTGGTTTATCTCGTTTTGGTTTGTACGCAACAGAATCAATGCGTATGGAAAAGGGTTATCGTCATTGGAAGGCTGATTTAATCTACGAGCGCAACCCTATCGAATCAGCCCTAGATCGGTTTGTGGATTTGAACAAGCCAGATTTTATCGGCAAAGCTGCCTTACAAAAAGAGGTGGAGCGTGGGCCTGAAAAGTTGTTCATTACCTTAACCATCGACTGTGATGTTGCGGCGGCCCATGCCGGCGATTCAATCTACGATGGTACTAATCTTATCGGTACGGTCACCTCGGGTGGTTACGGTCATCGAGTCGAAAAAAACATCGCTTATGCGTTTGTCGATCCACAGTACAGCGAACCGGGTTTGTCGCTGAGTATTAATCTGTTGGGTCAGTCCTACGCTGCGCAAGTGTGCGAGCCGTGCTTGTATGACCCTTCTAACGATCGTGTAAAAGGTTAAACGCATGAGCGCTAAACCGCGTCGACGCGGCAAACTCACCGCACGTGAAGCGATGCATGCAAAGCGTGCGAAAGCGCCCGAGATAAACCCGTGCCCACCAGGTTCTGCTGGTGGACAATACAAACCACTAACCGACAGTGATATTCAGCAGATATATCACAATGCTTTGCGCATACTGTCGGAGATTGGTATGGGAGAAGCGCCTGCTGCGTTAATTGAGCAGGCCGTGAGTAAAGGCGCGACGCTAAACAAGGCAGGTAGGCTGTGCTATTCGCCAGCGATGGTTGAAGAGGTAATCGCAGGTGCCTGTAAAAGTTTACCCATGTACGGTCGTGACAGTAAGCATGACTTTGAAGTGGGAGGCAATAAGGTTTTTTACGGCACCGGTGGTGCTGCGGTGCAAACCCTGGATATGGATACGCATACCTATCGTGCGGCCACGCTAACCGACCTGTACGACTTTACCCGCCTGGCAGACTATTTACCTAACATAAGCTGGTTTACGCGTTGTTGTGTCGCAACCGATGTTGCCGATATCGTCGATCTTGATATCAATACGGCGTTTGCGTTACTTAAAGGCACAAGCAAACCCGTTGGGACCAGCTTCACCATAGCCGATACGGTTGACCCCATTGTTGATATGTTCGATACGGCCTTGGGTGGCTCGGGTAAGTTTAGTGAGCGGCCGTTTTGCAAAGCGCACATTAGTCCGGTTATATCTCCGCTTCGTTATGGCGATGATGCCTTCGAGGTTGCTCTGGCGTGCATGCGTCATCGTATGCCGTTAAACAATATTATTGCCGCGCAATCGGGTGCAACAGCTCCTGCAACCATTGCCGGTATGTTGTCATCAACATTGGCTGAAACGCTGGCAGCACTCATGATGGTTAATGTGTACGAACCCGGCTATCCAATGATATTTTCAAACTGGCCGTTTGTTATCGACTTACGTACGGGGTCTTTTTGCGGTAGTGGCGGCGAAATAACCTTACTCAATGCCGCGTCGGCTCAGTTATCCAATTGGCTCGGACTGCCGTCGGGTGCAGCGTCTAGCATGAGCGATTCGAAAGCGGTTGATGCGCAGATGGGTTTAGAAAAAGCCATGTCATCTCTGGGTGTTGGCTTGGCAGGTTGCAACATGGTGTATGAATCTTCCGGCATGATGGCCAGTTTATTAGGTGTCTCGTTCGAGGCGATGGTCATCGACGATGAAATGCTGTCGCAGGTTTATCGTGTGCTGCGTGGTATCGAAGTCAACGAAGACACGCTCGGTTTTAATGCGATTGAACAGGCAGTGTTTGGTGACGGGCATTTTCTCGGTGCACAGCACACGATGGAGGCGATGCAGCGCGATTACTTCTGGCCCAGCACACTCACTGACAGGGCGCAGCCGCCGGTTTGGGAGGAACAAGGCGCACAAGACATGTGGCAACGTGCCAGCGTAAAAGCACGTGATATCCTGGATAACCATAAGCCAGATTATCTTGCCGAAGAAGCCGAAAGCCGCATTCGTGATCGCTACAATATCCTATTAGACTAGTTTACAAAGCTGGTTTATTGAGATGGTTTAGTAAGCTGGTTTATAGAGATGGTTTATAGAGATGGTTTTACTGAATTGGTTTTGTGTGCTTTGTTAATCAGCCGTGTTACTCACTGGCATACACGTTTAACCATCAAAATTGCCTTTTCGTCTTTAATAAAAGCATCCTTAATAAGAGCGCGGCAACCCAAGAACGTGTTCAGCGATATAACTTAATATCAAATTAGTGGAAATCGGTGCTACTTGATACAAGCGTGCTTCACGAAACTTTCGCTCAACATCGTATTCCTCGGCAAAACCGAATCCGCCCAATGTTTGTACGCAAGCCTCGGCAGCAGCCCAGGATGCATCTGCTGCCAGTAGTTTGGATAAGTTGGCTTCTTCGCCCGGATTTTCATCCAACTCAAACAGCCGTATTGCCTCTTTTAGCATGAGTTCCGCTGCGCGCATTTGGCTGTAGGCGCGCGCCAGCGGAAATTGAATGCCCTGATTTTGACCGATGGGGCGATCGAACACGTTTCTGTCCGACGCATAGTTGGATGCGGTATTAATAAACCATTTAGCATCGCCAATACATTCAGCTGCAATAAGCATGCGTTCGGCGTTCATGCCAGAGAGGATGTAGCGGAAACCTTTGCCTTCTTCGCCGATCAGTGAATCGGCCGGTATTCTCATATCATCGAAAAATAGCTCCGTGGTCGCGTGATTCATCATGGTACGGATAGGGCGGATGGTTAGTGATTTGTTAACCACTGTTCGCATATCAACCAGAAACACCGATAGCCCATCGGTTTTCTTTTTGACTTCATCGCGTGGGCTTGTGCGAGCCAGCAACAGCAATAAATCAGAATGTTCTGCACGAGAGGTCCAGATTTTCTGTCCATTAACAATGTACTCATCACCATCGCGTTTAGCCGTCGTTCTTAGCGAGCCCGTATCAGTACCGGAGGTGGGTTCGGTAACGCCAAACGCTTGTAGTCGTAAACTGCCATCGGCAACGCCTGGCAGGTATTTCTCTTTCTGTTGGTCACTGCCGTGGCGCAGAACAGTACCCATGGTGTACATTTGCGCATGACACGCAGCGGCGTTGCAGCCGGCACGATGAATTTCTTCAAGTATCGCAGCCCCTGCTGATAGCGGCAGACTTAAACCGCCATACGCTTCCGGAATTAGTGCACCAAGATAACCTGCATCGGTTAAGGCCTGGACAAACTCGGTTGGATAGCGTTGTTCGCGATCGCACTGTCGCCAGTACTCTCCCGGAAATGCTTCACACAATCGCGTTACCGCTTCGCGTATTTCCGGGTGGTCCAATTCATAGTTCATGGCTTAGGGCGCATTGGTTTTGTCTGCGAATCATAGCGCCTTGAGAGGCATGCTACTAATGTATTCAAACTGACGCCGTATCGTTTGAAGGAAAAACACCGGCCTTCATTACCATGCCAGGTACGGTTTTTTCCAGTGCAGCTTCAATAAACTCCGCAGCATCAATCGCCTTGTCTAAATCCACGCCTGTGTGAATGCCAGCCCGCTCAAGCATGTAAACCAAATCTTCGGTGGCGATATTGCCGGTGGCTCTTGGTGCGAACGGGCATCCACCCACGCCGCCGAAGCTACTATCCAATGCATACACACCGGCTTGAATGCCTGCCCATGCGTTGGCAATGCCGGTATTGCGGGTGTTGTGCAAGTGCAGTCTGATTGGTACGTCTGGAAAGCGGGCTCTGACCGCGGCAATACGTTCAGCAATATCAACAGGCGTTGCCACACCGATGGTATCTGCAAGAGCAATCTCAAACGGGTTCGCTGCCATGCAACCGTCGACAACGTGCAGTAACCGATCGATGGGCATCTCACCTTCAAACGGGCAGCCGAACGCGGCCGCAATGGTCACGCCAACGCGATTGGGTTGCGTGTTTTCGGCGACAAGATCATTGAACAAGCGAATACCTGAATTTGTATCGGTTGCCTGATTTTTCTGACTGAAGGTTTCACTGGCAACAACAACGAAGTTAACTTCGTCGAGCTCTGCATTGCAGGCGCGCTCGAACCCTCGGCGATTGAGCGCCAATCCAATGTATTTGCAATGCGTATCGCGTGGTAGTGCCTGACAGAGATCGTCCGCGTCAGCCATTTGAGGCACGCGGTTCGGGTTAACGAAGCTTGTGACTTCAATGCGAGAAGCTCCGGCTTTAACCGCGCGGTCTATTAGTTGGAGTTTGGTTTCCAGAGAAAGTAGTTTTTTCTCGTTTTGTATGCCATCTCGTGGTGAAACTTCTATGATCTCGACGCGTTCAGCCATGGACATACTCTAGTAAAGGCGGGGTAGTGATAATATTATAAGATGAACCCAACATTAGCAATAATGCGCCCGCGTACTTGTCTTCCAGTCAGCTTCAGATTCCAAATAATTGCTGAGATAAACGTCCGGAAGCCAAGCCGATGTTTTTAACCGGTATCCTTGAAGCGTAATGGAATAACCTCATGTGTGTGAGTAATAACAACGAAGGTATCGGGCTATGGGTGTTCGGCTATGGTTCGATTATCTGGCGACCAGCGATGGCCTACCAGGTTGCTTATCTTGCCACTGTATCTGGTTGGGCGCGACGATTCTGGCAGGGCTCTCATGATCATCGCGGAACCGTGGATAAGCCCGGTCGCGTTTTAACGCTGGTACCGCAAGAAGGAGAGATATGCGAAGGCCGTGTGTTCGGCATCGCAAAGGAACACGTAGACCAAACCTTAAGCGATTTGGATTATCGTGAAAAGAATGGTTATCAACGTCAGCAATTGAGTGTACAAACCAAAGAGCAAGGTGTAATTAGCGCATTAACCTACATTGCACCGATTAACAACTTGGCTTGGTTGGGTGATGATTCCAATCAGGCCATTGCTACCCAAATTCAACACGCCAGTGGGCCAAGTGGTTCGAATCGAGACTATGTTTTATCTTTACATGAAGCGCTTGTTGAAAATGGTATTCATGATGAACACATTAACAACATTGCAGCGCTTTTGCGCTAGCGAGCAACGACGAACAAGCGCCGTTATAAGCCTCGCCTAAGCTAGGCTTATAACGGTTTGGCCTTGAAGCTTACTCGTTTACGAATAGTACCTCGACACGACGGTTTATCTGTCGGCCTTCAGCTGTGCTGTTATCGGCAATGGGTTGAGATTCACCCAAGCCTCTGGTTTTTATTCTGTTCTCACTAATGCCACTAGATATCAGTGCCGTTTTGATCGATTCGGAACGCGCATTCGACAAATTTTCATTAAACGATTCCGGCCCGGTATGATCGGTATGACCTTCTACTAACGCCACTTTTTCCGGGTTGGATTTTAAATACTCTGCCGCTCGCTGAATCGTGGTTTGCGCTTCTGGTCGCAAGTCTGATGCTTCAAAGTCGAACAAAACGTCATTGACTGTGAGGCTCGGTCCCCTTGGGGTTTCCACAATAAGCGGTGCTTTGGCAGGCTGAACCGATGCCGCACCCAGTGCTGGCTCCTGAGCGACCTTTTTCGGCGTACTGGAGCATGCTGAGATAAGCCCGGTGAATACAACAAGTGCAATAATCTTGGAGGAGGTAACAGTTTTCATGGAATATGAGCCGTTAGTTATGAGCAGTATTGGGGTTAACGGCCGGTGTGAACCAGAGGGTTAGCAGAATAGCGTTACCGTTTTAACATGAATGTCCTGTCATTAACGAATGGATATTTTTTTTGATTGTTTTACTCAACACCCATATAGCGACGAATAAGTTCTGGTTTCGCGTTAAGTTCAGAGCCACTCACCGTTTCAGGGTTACGGCCATGTTCAATAAACGCTACGCGGTCTGCGATGTTCAGCACGGTTTCAACGTGCTGTTCGACTAAAATAATCGCCACATTTTGTTGTTTTAATTGAAGTATCACATCCCGGATTAAATCAATCATGGAGGGTTGCAATCCTTCGGTGGGTTCATCGAGCAAAATAACCTTCGGCTTCATACACAAGGCTCTCGCCATAGCCAGCATCTGCTGCTCACCGCCAGAGAGGGTTTCTGCACGTTGCTTTAGCCTTTCACGCAAACGCGGGAACTTATCCAGAATGGCTTCCATGGTGTCTTTGCCTGCACCGCTTGCCATTAAACCAATTTCCATATTCTGTTTAACACTAAGCTCTGAAAACAAGCGCCGACCTTGCGGCACATAAGCAATGCCGT
>CAKZUP010000164.1 GCA_937922945.1 uncultured Granulosicoccaceae bacterium | reverse complement strand
TGTCAGAAGGGCTACCGTGAAGGTAGAGCACCTAACGCGCTGTTTGATCAGGACTTCTACTGCGCGATGTATCCTGATATTAAACCTGAAGAAATTATCCCAGCGTATCACTATGCCATGCACGGTGAATCGGAAGGTCGGATGCCATGCGAGCGCTTTGATCCTGGCTGGTACCGCAACCACTACAAAATAGACAGTACCGCAGGGCTTGCACTGGTTCATTATATGAACAGCGGGCGAGCCAAGCGACTTAACCCTAATGCGCACTTCGATGTTGAATTCTATTTAGCCAAGAACCCGGATGTGATTAAAGCTAACATGGATGCTGCAGATCATTACTACCGTTATGGTTGGCAGGAAGAGCGGGCACCGAATGCCAACTTTGATGCGCAGGTCTACAAAATGCGCCGTATGAACGGCGTGTTGGAAATGAATCCGCTTACGCATCAAATATTGAATCCTAATGCGGTTAGTGAAGGGGTCGCACCGATTATCGAGAGCAACCTGCCTGAATCGGTAACCGATGTAGATCTGCCTTCTCTGGGCGACATTGCGGGCAACATTCGTTATTTTGCCAATGAAGGGCCAGACTTTGAAGGTCCAAGCAATATTGATTGTTCGCGGCTTGCCAGCAAAGCGAAAACCATTGCGTTTTACTTGCCTCAGTTTCATGCATTTGAAGACAACGATAACTGGTGGGGCACAGGCTTTACCGAATGGCGAAACGTGTCGCGTGGTACACCGCGCTATGCCGGACACTATCAGCCACGCATTCCGCGCGACCTGGGTTTCTACGATCTTAACGATGAAACTATTCTGTACAAGCAGACCGAACTTGCCAAAAAGAACGGTATTGAGGCTTTTTGTTTCTATTACTACTGGTTCAACGGCAAGCGTTTGATGGATAAACCGCTGGATATGTTCGCAGAAGCGAATGATATGGAGCAGGATTTCTGCATCATGTTCGCCAATGAGAACTGGACTCGTACATGGGATGGTTTTGAAAGCGAAGTGCTTATTGAGCAGGATTACCGGGATGAAGATGAAGAAGCGTTCATCGAAGATACCGCGAAGTACATGCGTAACGAGCGATACCTGCAAGTCGATGGTCGACCCTTGTTTATCATTTACCGACCGGGCCTGTTGCCGTTGGCGAAAGAAACCTTATCTCGCTGGCGTCAGAAGTGGACTGAATCTATCGGCCGGGAGCCCTGGATACTGATGGTGCAGGGTTTCGGTGATGAAGACCCGCGTGAATTCGGTCTTGATGGTGCAGTGGAGTTTCCGCCTCACAAAATCTGTAAAGATATTCCAAACATGCACGATCGTTTGAATATCCTCGACCCGAACTATGAAGGCTACGCAAAATCCTATACCGATGTTATCGAGCGTTCGCTGGGTGAGAAGCCGCCTAAGTTCCCGTTGGTGAAAACCGTTGTACCGCATTGGGACAATGACGCAAGACGTGAGGGGCGTGGTTTCACCATGCACGGTTCAACGCCTGCGTTGTATGAAAAATGGTTGTCGGGTGCGATTAGTTACGCGAACAAAAATCCGTTTAACGACGAACCACTGGTTTTTATCAATGCGTGGAATGAATGGGCAGAGGGTGCATACCTTGAGCCCGATGTTCACTATGGGCATGCCTACCTGAACGCGACTCGCAGAGCGGTTCATGGTTTGACCGGTGGACGTGAACGACAAAAGCTATTGCTGGTTGGGCACGATGCACATAAACATGGTGCGCAAATGCTACTAATGAGCATGGCGAAAATCTACACAAACCAATTCGGCATGGATGTGACCATCCTGCTGAAAGACTCCGGGCCATTGGTGTCAGACTACAAGAAAGTCTGTAGCACGGTGGTGCTGGATGATCTTGGTGAAAAGAATCTGGAAGGCTGGGCGCGACACCAGGGTTTTGATATTGCGGTGTGCAACACCAGCGTTACAGGAAACCTTATTCCGGCTTTAACCCGTGCGGGTGTGAGTGTTGTAACGCTGATACATGAATTGCCAAACCTCATTGAAGAGTATGAGCTTGCGCCTAATCTGCAAATCATTGCCGAGCAGGCCAAGTGTGCGGTATTCCCATCGAATATTGTTCAGGATGGATTTAATCAGTACGTATCCAACCCTGAAACAACGCAGGTTATTTCTCCGCAGGGCATTTACATGCCGATTGAATACAGTAGCGAAAAGCGAAGCGAGATTCGCAACGAGCTGGGTATTCCAAACGATGCCAAAGTAGTTCTGAATGTCGGTTTTGCAGATCTGCGTAAAGGCTTCGACATCTTTCTGCAAGTTGCCAGACAAATGGTTGCTGAGCGCCCTGATGTCCATTTTATCTGGGCTGGTGCAGTAGAAGTGGATATGGAACGCTGGGTTCAATCCGATTTAGATGCAGCACTGGAAAAACGTATTCATCTGATTGGGTTTACCAACAAAATGGCTGATTACTACTCGGCTTCAGATTGCTTGTTCCTGTCATCGCGCGAAGACCCATACCCATCGGTGGTGTTGGAAGCCATGTGCGTTGGTGCGCCGGTTGTATTGTTCAAGCAGGCCACAGGCTTCGATTCTCTGATATCGAAATACGGCCAGGTGGTTGATCGAAACGATGTTGCACAAATTAATCGTGCAATTGTTCATAGCCTTTACAACGATTCTCATGCCGAGAAAAGAGCACGGGCTGAGTATGTTGATAAAGAGTGTCGTTTTGACGATTACTGCTTCGGCTTGCTGCAAATGTTGAAGCCAGAACTTAAAAAGGTCTCTGTGGTTGTACCGAACTACAACTACGAAGAATACATGTCGTCTCGACTCAACAGTGTATTCAACCAGACATATCCGATATTTGAAACGCTGGTGCTGGACGATTGCTCGAAGGATAACAGTATCGCGGTTATTGGCGATGTGGCAAATGACGCTGAGCGATTAATCGAGCTTATTGCCAATGAAACCAACAGCGGTAACGTGTTCCATCAGTGGAAAAAGGGCATGAAGGCCAGTCGGGGCGATTTCGTCTGGATAGCAGAAGCAGACGATTTGGCGGAGCCGGAGTTTATCGCTCGTTCGCTGGAGTCGTTTTCCGATGACACCGCATTAAGTTTCACTAATTCTCGACAAATTGGTACGAATGACGAACTACTTGCAACAGATTATGACTATTACTATCGAATTGTGGATGGCAATCTGTTTCAGGGCGATTTCCGAATGAGTGGAAAAGAGTTTATCGAGCGAGCTATGTCGACCCGAAACGTGATCATGAACGTAAGCTCCGTGTTATGGCGTCGGGACGACTTGAACGATTCACTGGATTCCTTAGGTGAGGACTTATTCAAATTAAAGCTGGTTGGCGATTGGCGTTTGTATCTGGAAGCGCTGTGTAAGTCTAACCGTTCGGTTGCTTATGTGGCCGATTCGCTGAACGTGCATCGCCGACATGAGGAGAGTGTGACGCATTCACTTGATACCTCGGCACACCTGAAAGAAATTGAAAGTATACACAGCATGGTTAAGCAATTGATAGCACCTGACTACGCTGTCGAAAAAGACATGGAAGACTACATTGAAGAGTTACGAGTGCAGTTCAAGGCAAAAGCCGAGAACGCAAAAGCCGCTGCGTAACACGAATTATTTTGTAAGGAAATATAATGTCTACAACTATTGAAACCGGTTCTGTCAAGCCTGATATTTTTATCTGCGGTGTAATGAAAGGTGGTACAACCATACTTCATGACTACATTTGCACGCACCCATCTATCCAGGCTGGATCGTTAAAAGAAATTCACTACTTCTCGTTGTTCTACGATAAAGGGCCGGATTGGTACGCCAGTCATTTTGCTGATGTTCCTAAAGACTGTAGAACTATCGATGCAAGTCCGACTTATTTTGATATCACGAACACAGCGCAAATACCAAGGCTGATTCGTTCGTTCACACCAGACCCTCGGGTGATTATTATTACCAGAGACCCAGTGATTCGAGCCATATCGCAGTTCATACACCTGAAAGTCACGACGAATACACCGGCTTTACAGGAAGTCGATATCGATGAATTCTTCTGTTCAGATTATGAAGAAGCCTATCGACAGAATACGGCTATGGGTTATTACCTGAATCAGGTTCTGAGCTTCAGCCTGTATACGCGTAAATTTCTTACCTACCGTCAGGAGTTTGAAAAAGAGCAGTTACTGGTACTGAGCAATGATGAATTACGGGAGTCTCCAAAGAAGGTTATGGGCGATGTGTTTTCGTTTCTGGATATGGACTATGTTGATAACGAGCTATTCGGTGTCGAGAGTTATTCCAACGGCAGTGCGTTGAACAAGATTTCTCTGGAAAGCTATAACAAACTGGCTGATTTTCTGTACCCCGATTATCGGCATTTTTGTCAACAGGCGAATATTCCATTCAAAGAGGCGGTGTATGATGACGAGCGAAACGCACGCATCGCTTAAAGCGGTGGACGATTCAACAGC
>CAKZUP010000163.1 GCA_937922945.1 uncultured Granulosicoccaceae bacterium | reverse complement strand
AGTAAATCGATTGAATCGACGAACCTGGTGCACCACTAAAAAACCAAAACGTCTGGCAGACCACATCGACATCTTTATCGACGTGTTTTGTGATCGGTTAAAACTACTCAATTTGTCGCGCCAAACATTGCAACGGCGCGCCGCGTTGAGTTTGGTAATTTGAAGGCTAACACCAGC
Organism: uncultured Granulosicoccaceae bacterium; assembly: GCA_937922945.1. Lineage (GTDB taxonomy): Bacteria > Pseudomonadota > Gammaproteobacteria > Granulosicoccales > Granulosicoccaceae > Granulosicoccus. The sequence goes on along the minus strand of CAKZUP010000163.1, from coordinate 6,844 downwards.
CAAGTGGAGCAGTTTTAATCAAGCGAACACGATACGGCTTAGCCATTCTGCCGTGGCAGCTCCGGCTACTTCAAGCACGCAAACGAGCGCCTTTGGCATCGAACGGGGGTGCGTCGAGTAGCGTTGCTTTATGGTTCAAACCGAGAACAGCAACGTGAAAGGTTTTATTGTTTTCAAGATGCTCTGTTTTTATAAATGCCAATGCCAGTGATTTTTCCACGCCAAAACCATATGCCCCCGAACTCACTCGGCCCACAGCGGTGCCATCGGTTAAAAAGATGGGCTCACCCCCGCTTGCGTCGGCATTGTTAGTGACTTCAACTTCAAGAATCACCAGTTTTTCACGAGGGGCTTTATCCTTTAATGCAATATAGGCGTCTCGTCCGAGAAATTCGGGTTTATCCAGTTTGATCAGCCGCTCCAGCCCCACTTCCTGTGGCCAGTATTCAGGTGAGTATTCGCGTCCCCAGCTACCGTAGCCTTTTTCCACCCGCAACGATAACAAGGAGCGACCACCCACTGGCACAACCTTAAGCGATTGCCCGGCTTCTAACAAAGCATCGTACAAGCCAAGCTGATCGGCCTCTTCAACGTACAGCTCCCAACCTAAGTCGCCAGTAAATGAAACGCGCAGGCCAATAGTATCTATACCGGCGACTTGCATCTGTCTTGAGCGCATAAACGGCCAGGATTCATTCGATAGGTCGGTGTTGGTAAGACGGGACAACAGCTCTCTTGCGTTTGGTCCGGCAACATTGAATCCGCAATGCGAAACCGTATGACAAACAAAGCTTACGGTTTCTGGTAGTTCAACCGCTTTAAAAAACCGTTGGTGGTAGCGTTCGGCCATACCGGACCCCACCATCCAATAGTCATCTTCATCGAGCTGAGTGATGGTAAAGTCTCCGGCAATTCCACCGCGCTTACCCAGCAACGGCGTTAAACACGAACGTCCGTTTTCTCTTGGTACTTTATTGGCAACAACGCGATCGAGCCAATCACCGGCACCAACGCCTTTTACCCGGTACTTCGCAAAGTTTGATACATCGATAATGCCAACGCTTTCGCGCAAAGCTTTGCATTCGCGCCCAACTGGCTCAAACCAATCTTGCCGATCAAAACCGTATGATTCTGTTGGGGAGGTGCCTTCACCGTTAAACCACAGTGGGTGCTCCCAACCGTAGTTTAAGCCGAATAACGCACCCAGCTGTTTTTGTCGTTCGTATACCGGGCGGGTTCGTACCGGCCTACCCGCTTCACGCTCTTCGTAAGGAAAATGTATTTTGAAACGATTGGCATAGCAATCCATCGCGCGTTCCATGACATAGGTTTTAGGCGTCCAATCGCCATAACGGGCCATATCCCACGGAAACATATCCAGCTCGGTTTCGCCTTCTACAATCCACTGCGCTAATTGACTGCCCAACCCTCCCGACTGACTGTAGCCAGGAATAATGCCATTACAGCAGTAGTAGTTTTGCAGCTCTGGTACAGGACCAAACAGCGCCGAGCTATCCGGTGACCAAATCATGGGGCCATTGATCACGCGCTTGATACCAGCTTCGCCTAACAGTGGCAATCGATCGCACGCCCGAGCCATGTTCTCTTCCATACGGTCAAGATCGTCTGGTAACAGTTCATGCCCGAAGTCCAACGGTGTTCCATCGACGGCCCAGAATCGCCCGTCCCGTTCGTACGCACCAACCAGTAATCCGTTACCTTCTTGTCTTAGATAGTATTCACCGTCGCGATCTGCAACAGATGGCAAGCGACTATCCATGGCTTCGATTTCCGCGATAGTCTCTGTTACGAAGTACTGATGCTCCATAGTCATCAGAGGTAATTCAAAACCTGCAAGCTTGGCGACTTCACGCCCCCATAAGCCAGCAGCGTTAACCACTACGTCGGCCTTCACGGTGCCGTTAGGCGTGACCACTTCCCAGCATCCGTCACTGGTTTGATTGGTTTGAGTAACCGGAGTAAAGCGATGTATCTCAGCGCCTCTGGCACGCGCGCCTGCGGCATAAGCCTGAGTCACACCTGAGGGATCGACGTTGCCACCATCGGGTTCGAACATGATGCAACGGATACCGGAATAGTCCACCAGTGGATGAAGTTTTTGAGCCTCTTCGATACTGACTTCGTAGAATTCGACGCCAAAGTAACGTGCCTTTGCTTCTTGTAAACGCAATTGATGTTCGCGGTCTTTGGTTTGAGCAAGATATAAAGAACCAGGTTGGAAGATGCCGCACCCTTGTCCGGTTTCTTTTTCGAGCTCTTTGTATAAGTTCATCGTGTAGTACTGCAGCTTTGAAATATTATTATGATCGTGAAGACCATGAATATTTGCCGCAGCATGCCAAGTGGAACCGGACGTGAGCTCATCACGCTCGAGCAGCATGACATCGGTCCAGCCTAACTTGGTTAAGTGGTAAAGAATACTGCAACCAACAAGGCCGCCGCCAATGACAACTACTTGAGCATGTGATTTCATAAGTCGCAGACTACAGCAAAAACAGCGATTCGCAAACCACCTTAAGATGTCATTAGCGACCAAGGATTTGCTTTGAACATCATATGCAAAGCGTGATTAAGAATTAAAGCTTTTAAGCGGTACACTTTTGGCCATCGGTCTACTTTTGGCTTGTATAGCAGCGTATCCGCGTCTTCATCTCTTCAATCACAAAACCAAAACCCGAAGAAACTTTGCGCGCTTTAGTAATCGCGCAAAACACGGATTCACTTGATCGGATTAAGGCATAACAACCGACCAAACGCCTCCAACATTGTCACCGTTGGTTTCACCAGCAGCATTATCACCAGCGTAGAGATACAAAGGCATTTCATCGTATGCCCATTGAAGCATGCCATTACTTCGAGTAGCTAAAGAATATCGACCATAGGCGCGTGCGCCTCTATCTGCCAACAACGGTGGCCAAATTTCTGTACACGCTTCGTCGCAATTAGACATACCGGCAACATCATTAGCGAAGAAATACAGAGTGAAACCGTCTTTGTCTAATCTTGAACCATCGGCGGCGAGTATGGAGCCAGAGGCAACCGATATCTCTTCACCCTCACTGTTCGATGCACTGTCTACGGGGATAGGTCGGGCGACGAACCAGCGATCACCCAATGCTTCTCCTGTGACATCACCAGCAACGGCATCGCCCGTGTAGTAGTAAAGCGGGTATCCGTTAAGCATCCATTGAGTCGAACTATCGTCCCGACCGATGATGTCAAACACGCCACTGATACCAGCTTGGGTCACACTGGTCAGCAGCGGAGGCCAATTGGCTTCGCACGTTGGGTCGCATCCAAACGTGTTCGCATCGACAGAGGTCAGCGTATAGAGCGTGCGGTTATCGTCGCCTGCAGTATAAACCTTGCCGATCGATGTATCGCCAATACTCGGTACCTGATCGATGGTTGGTGACGGCTGACTACCTAGATCGCTTTCATCACTGGGGTCAGAGGTACTGCTGCTACTGCAGGCAACCAGAAACGCACTGATACAGAAGGCGCTTGCAATGAAGAAAGGGCGGGTATTCAGATTCATCGTGGTATCTCCTAAATCGTAATTTGGGACAATATTCCCACATTTTAACCTGAATAGCAACTCCTTCAAGATTACATCACCAGTGAAACTGCCTTTTATCCATCGGCCAGCTATTGACAGCATCCACTTCCACGCATCGGTCGACTTGATCAACCAGTGATTCAAGCGGTGTTATGTGATCGATATGTCCGCCCATATCGGCATAGTCGCTTTGTCTTAACGTGAATTCTATGGGCGCAACCAGAGCCGGTGTGGGCACGTAGCCGAATGCATTCGATGGCAACTGCATAACATCGACCATGATCGTAATACCGCCACCAGGCCAAAGATACGCTGGCGCACCACCACAACTCACGTGCGTAAGCGAGTGCCGAATAGAACGGGTCAGCCTAACGGGGTTTTCGGTTACGCCAGCTCGCAATGACCCACCAGCCCCACCAATAAACAAAACCGAACATAAGGAGGGTTCGCAATTTTCTGCAACACGCTCAACCGATGGTCGCAGCGCTTCCGGCATGCTTGTAAGCGTTGGCTGTAGATTTTCATCGAGAATGTAAAACGCACATTGCTCACCTGTGGTGGACACCATTAAAAGTCGCATACCTGGCTTGGCATGCGCAGGTTTAAATTCATCGAGTATGCTCAGTGGGTCATCGATGTTCGTGCCACCCCACCCAACGCCCGGCTCGGCCACCTGAAAGTAACGACCTGGTGTCGATTTGCGTCCCTTTACCCGAATGCCGGTGGGCGGCATTCCAAGTAACTTTCCAGCCTGATGTTCTGAAAGAACACCGGTGATGTGATCATCGACCACCACCACTTCATCGACATGAGGCTGCCATTGTTTAGCGAACATGCCGATGGTGGCAGAACCACACCCGACTCGCATTAACACTTCTTCATTGCCGTTAATAATGGGGGCTTTACCAGCCTGCACAACGATATCGACACCGTCATCTATGCGCATCTCAACGGCTTCGCGATTACACAACTTCAACAAGGCTTCGCAGGTAATCCGACCTTCTTTCTTACTACCACCGGTTAAGTGATTAACGCCACCCAACGACAACATTTGAGATCCGTATTCGCCGGTGGTGACATGCCCTATGGCTTCGTCATTTACGCGCACAAGAGCGCGTTCAGGGCCAATATGACGATCGGTGTCAATCTTGACTTTGGCACCGCAGTAACTGAATATTCCTTCGGTTACGACAGTCACCATATCGACATCATCGTACTTCTGACCAACAATAAACGGTGCAGGTTTATAGTCTGGATACGTGGTGCTGGCACCAATGGCCGTAACGAAGGTAGGTTGCGTGTTTACCAGTGACCCATTCCATTCAGGCAATTCGTTACCCGGCAAAAACTCAATAACATCTCCACCGTGTTCTTTACGTTTTTCTATAACGGTGAATGCATCCACCCGTACCAGTTCACCACCTTCATTAGCATAGCGATCACACGCACCTGCCCGCCCCTCTTTGATATAACAAAGCACAGGGCACGCATCGCAACGGATTTTGCCGTTGTCCTCTATGTCTACCTTTTGTCTGATCATGTTGGCTAAATCACCTTGGCTATATCATGTTGGCAGGATCATTGTTGATAACTCACAGTGGCTAACTCACAGTAGCTAAAATAACCAACTGCTTTTGTAAACTCACTACACTTTTCATCGCTCTATTGCAGCTAAGTTCAGACAGCGCTGTTGTGAACACGCTGAATAGCAGCGAGTACTTTGTCGGGTGTTGCCGGCAAGTGGCGAATGCTTGCACCACACGCATGGTTAATCGCATTTAAAATCGATGGCGCCGTAGGAATCAAAACATGTTCACCCAGGCCTTTTGCGCCGTAAGGTCCGTGTTCATCGTGTACTTCGATAATGATAGATTCAATCGGCGGAACATCGCCAAATGTCGGGATTAAATAGTCGTGCAAATTCTCGGTTCTCGCCGGAACAAATGATTCCATCAAGGCAAGACCAATTCCCTGAGCAATGCCTCCATGTATTTGTCCTTCAATTAAATTCGGATTTATCGCTTTACCAACATCGTGGGCTGCGTAGAACTTAACCAGGTTAACCGTACCCAACTCGATATCAACCTCTAGCTCGACCAGATGCGCCGCATAGCCATAAACCGCATAGGGATGACCTTGCCCATTTTCGTTTAGAGGTTTGGTTGGAGGATCGTAGCTTTCAGCAACACTCAGTACGTAGCCATCGGTATCCACAGGTAAGTCACTTGTGGTGATCGCTTGCAGCGGTTGGTCGCCATCGGTGAGTAAAATCCGGTTAGGCTGAAACTGAATCGTGCAGTCGGCTGAACAGTTCGACAAGCGCTGAATTTTTTTACGCAAAGCAAGCCCGGCAAGTTTTGCCGCATTGCCCGATACAAACGTTTGCCGGGATGCCGATGTTTTTCCGGCATCTGGAGTGATGTCTGTATCGCTGCTCTTTAGCTTTATCTGGCCAACATCAACCCCGAGCGCGCTGGCAAATATCTGCGTAATAACCGTGTTTGAACCCTGCCCTATATCCACCGCGCCCTGATGTAAGCACAGTGTACCGTCTGCACGAATACCCGCTTTAATGCAGGAGGGGTTGGGTAGTGAGGTGTTACCACAACCATACCAGCCCGAGGCAACACCAACACCACGACGCTCTGCTGAGCCGCTGGCCTTTGCATCGGCATTAAACTGTTCTGCGTTTTTTATCGCCGGTTGCCAATGAATTCGTAAGCTTTCTAAACACGGCTTAATGCCCACCGACGAATTAAAGACTTGCCCGGTGACCGTGGCTTGTTTGTTATCTAACGCATTAAGAATTCTGAACTCCAACCGATCCATACCGAGTTTATCGGCGAGTTCATCGAACAGACATTCCTGCGCAATGGCTGCCTGCGGAACCCCAAAGCCACGGAACGCACCAGCGGGAACGCAATGCGTTAACACGGCTGCGGTATTGGCGCGATAGTGAGGTAAAAAATACGGCCCGGACGCGTGCACAGGCACACGGTTTGCCACTGTAGGGCCCCAGGATGCATAAGCGCCCGTATTAAATTCGGCGTTAAAATCCAACGCTGTCAGTTTGCCGGTATCGTCTGCAGCAACGCGCACTTTCATTTGGGATGGATGACGTTTGGTCGTCGATTGCATGGATTCGCGGCGGGTATAGGCCATCCTGACCGGCCGGTTTATTTTCCATGCTGCCAGCGCCACATACGCTTGATAGGATAAATCGAGCTTGGAGCCAAACCCACCCCCTGTCGCACTGGATACAAC
>CAKZUP010000162.1 GCA_937922945.1 uncultured Granulosicoccaceae bacterium | reverse complement strand
TACCGATAAACACAAGGACTATCCGCCGGTGATAAAACGCCGATTACCCCAATGCACGCACATGACGCATGAAGCGTTAAAGGCTGCCATTGTGGGTCAAGGTGAACTGAAAAAAACAGGGCGTGATCCGTTGTTCTGTATCAATCATCAATTGGCGATGTTCAGAGCCAACGTGAGTCGCCTGTTTCGCAGAAGCTGGAATACGACAAAACGCATCGATCGCCTGGAGAACCATCTAGCGATATTTGTGGATGACTACAATCGTTTCAGGCAACCGAAAAGCGGAAAAATCTTCGTGATGGAAAATGATTTATGAGCGAGCGAGGGCGAGGACGCTGCCTGCGCTTAAAACGAAAGAGCTGTTAATCGGCATCAGCAACAATCTACGCGCCCAGTTTTCTAGGAAAGTTTGCAGTGTGGTGTATGTATCAATGACCTCGCCATAGCAACCGCCACAGCATGCGCGCGGTTGCTGGCATTGAGCTTGTTTATCGTATTACGAATATGGAAGGCAACCGTGCTTTCAGTTATGCCAATAATTTGTGCGGTCTCCCAAGCGGTTTTTCCTGCAGCAATCCAATCGAGGCATTCCCGTTCTCTGGGGCTCAACGTATTTTCACGTGCATGTTCTTTTATATGGTAGGCGTTGGCATGTTTTACTGCTTCGTGTACAGACGTTGCGAACAGCTGTAATACTTGAATGGTACTTTCCGGAGGGGTGCTGCGCTTTTTTCCGCTTGCAACGTTCAACATACCCCATTCAGCGCCGGCGCCATGCACCGGTAAGCACAATCCGCCATGAATATCGTGCTGATCCGCATGCTTCAAAAATGCGATTAGCTGATTCTTGTTCTTGCTCAATTGGCTAGCGATGTCAGCCCACAAAAACGGCGTGGCTCGATTTTGACTAGTTTGGAAAATAGGATTATCGGAAGAAAATCTATTGGATGAATCCACCAGACACCAGTTTTCCGGGAAGCTGGATATCTCGTGACTTTCTTCGCATACTGGGAAGTAGCCTGTGTAATTAAAAAATTGGTAACCCAATTTTTCAATTTGTTCTTGGCATTGAGTCTTTATTTTGCTCAAGCTATCGCCTCGGTTCGGAACGAAAGACTCTATTGCCAGGTGTTGTAAATTCACGCGTAGCTCCCCACTAAGTGCATCCATATGTCGACATTTATGCTGAAGAGAATCATGTGCGTTAGCACAGCTCTTTAACAGAATCGCGCTCCACTAATTCAGGTTGAAAATGAATTTGTGGCTCTGGAAGTAATGCTTCATTTAAATTTTTTTTACTAAGGTTCATTGCGAACGTTGCAGCTGCTTGACTCATATTTTTTAAAGGTTGTCTGATTGACGTCAAATTCGGCAGCGAAACTCTCGCGAATTCAGAGTCATCATGGCCAACGAACGACAAGTCATTTGGAATCTCCACGCCTGCTTTGTGGCACGTGGTAATTGCGCCAAGAGCCATGTGGTCATTCTGAGCGAAAACGGCAGTGAACTTAGCTGATGAATCAAGTAGCGTTTGCATTGCTTTTTGCCCACCCAATATCGTGTAGTTACCCGAACAGAGATTTAACGTCGGCAATTCGATTCCGTGCTTGGCGAGCTCTTCAATGAAACCCAAAGTACGTTCACTGGAATCTACCTTACGTTCAGGGCCGGTCAACATGGCTATTTGAGTATGGCCTTTTTCAAGCAGATATTGTGCAGCTATTCGCCCACTTGCCCTATCATCAAACGTAATGCACGGCAGATTGTTTTTATCAAACGCCTGACTCATTACCACCGACGCCGGAAACTCTTTTATAAGTGAGTCGAGTAGGGCAGTCTCAGCGATCACGCTTAGAATAATTATGGCATCCACTCGTCGACTAATTAAAGACTGCCATGCAAGCTGCTGTTTGTGCTCATCTATCTGACCCGGCAAATTGCCGGTAATTTCTACGATCGCAAAATAGTTATGTCGCTGAAGGAATTTTATGGTCTCATCTAAAATCGTTGTGAAGTAGGGTGACGAAAAGGTATCGGCAAGTATGCCTATGGTTCTAGTCGAGCTTAAAGCCAGTGATCTTGCCGTTTCATTGCGCGTATAGCCAACAGAGTGGATCACTTTCTCCACTTTAGATCGTGTTGCAGGATCCACCAGTTCAGGGTTATTCATTGTGCGAGAAACAGTAGCGGTGGAAACACCGGCTATTTCGGCTACGTCCTGTAACTTGGTCATTGGTTGTCAAACCCTCAAACTTTTTTACGTACTTGAAATCGCCATTTCAAATTCTAAATAGTACCTAAGAAGGGTTTCGTTAACCCAAACGGCTAATGTAAGCGCTTACATTGGAACATAACTCCTAAGCTATTGCAATGAGCGGGTGGAGTTCAATTGAGCGAGTGACTCAGGAGCCGAAGCGACTGTCTAGCAGTTTGGTAAGGGGTCCGAAAAGATAATGTCAAGGATGGTGTGTCAGTGTGAAACTGCTCCAGTTGTATGGTGATCAATGACTTGATAGCTCTACGAGGCTGATAAACACAAGCTCTCGGCGAGCAAAGCCTAACTAACACCATTCAACTGGGGCAGTTTGTATTAGTTTTGAGATTGCCTTGCAGCTCCACTGGCTACACAGCATCAATTAGTATACCAAATACAGTCCAATTGAGCGGTGGTTCAAATTGGGAAAGCGATTTGGATTGCCTATAACTTCCCGATATAGGCGACAACGTCTTTGATAGCCTGTTCGTTAGGCAATGTGCCCGCCATGGCCCGCATAGTCGCGCCGTAGGTATCGTTTTTGTCGACTCCGCGTGCACCGGATTGGTAGTTTTTCAGTTGCCGCTCAAGATACCAATCGAATTGGCCTTGCAAGCGAGGTGCGTTCGCGGCTTCAGAACCCATGCCGTCTGCTCCGTGACAACCTGCGCACACAGCGTAATAGGCTTCGCCCTTGAATGCGTCTCCGTCAGCCGCTTGAACCGCAGAATTATAGGCGAGTGCGAGTAGACCGATGATCGGCAAAACAGTGAGTTTGTTATTGAATATTTTCATGAGCGCAGTCTATTTGTTTTCACTAGTGTGCTTTTACTTGTAGATTATTATCGGCAGGGGGACAAACAATTCTTGTTAATCGTTGCACATATTGCTAAATCAACGCATTGAATCGCTTAACTCTCGCTTTGGTATGCGTTTTCACTGTATTTAACTGCGTTGATCAACAAGTGGAACCGTCAATAATCGGCTGTAGCAGCAGTGTGCTGCGATTCATGAAAGAGTTTTATTGCGGTATCATTCAAAATATAACGTAATTAAGTACCCGACTCGTACACTGTCAGCTTAAAGGCATTTTGTTTGTTCAGTGCGTAATATTGTGTGCAATTTGCTGGAGTGAACACAAAGGCGGATAGAAACACAGCCGCGGAAAGATACACATTGGCGGATAGATAAGATCGAACCGACGGCGTCTCGGTTAAGTTTTTCACATAGAGATTAGGTTGTCCATGACAGATAAAAACCCCTCCCAAATGTGCGAAGAATTGCATTCACGTATGCGCACCGTTCAACTCGCTACCATTGGCGAAGATAATGAACCGCATTGTGGATACACACCGTTTATCCGGGACGGCAACGACCTTATTGTTTTTGTAAGCCAGCTTGCTGTTCATACCCGTGATTTGCTCGCCAATCCAGTTGTTGGCGCGATGTTAATAGACGATGAAAAAGATTCAAAAAATCTTTTTGCGCGGTGTCGTGTGCGTTACCAGTGCGATGCGCAGATAATTGAGCCCTCTAATAGTCAGTACAACGAATTGCTCGATGCGTATGAGCGGCAACAGGGAAAAGTGGTGCCACTGCTGCGTCAATTGCCCGACTTTGTGCTTTTCAGGCTCATACCCAGAAGTGGGATATTTGTCATGGGGTTTGGGGACGCCTACCGTATCGAGGGCGAGAATATGGATGAATTTGTGCATGTTCGTTCAGCATAATGAACTAACGATCCACATCGTATGAGTACTTTTGAGCAAGCTAAAGCTCAGTGTTTACGTGCACTGGATATTATCGATAGCACACAGCTAACTGTGTTTTTACAGCGAGATGTGCCCTCGCGCGAAGCACTGCGCTCCGAGATTGATGCGCTGGAATCAAAGTCACTGGACGAAGCCGTTGCAGGAATGCAGCAACTGCTTAATAATTTGTTGTCCATCTATAACGACCCCTTCGCAAACTATATCAATCCCAAGCAACATCAACGATACACGCAACGGCGAACCGGCGGGTTTGTCGGGATTGGGGTCAAGTATCGTGCTACAAAAAACGACTACCCACTGATTATCGGCCCTTTGCTTGGTGGTCCCTTAGAGCACAAGGATATTCAACCAGGTGACAAGGTCATCAAGGCGGGTGATAAAGATTTAAAAGCCCTGTCCTCGCACGCTGTATCAGAGCTATTGAAAGGCGAGCCGGGTTCAACGTTAACATTGTCGCTACTCAGAGACGAACAACCACATAGCTTAGAAGTAACGCGTCAATCAGTTCAACTGCATTACGCACGATCAGAGATGTTGGCCGACGATATTGCTTATATTCGCGTAAGCAGGTTTGGTGGCAAAACTCACGAGCGCGTTAAGTTATTGTTGGAAGAACTAGTATTGCAACAGCCCAAAGGCATTGTGCTAGACCTTCGCGATAACCCGGGAGGTTCTACGCGCGCTGCACGAAACATGATGTCTTTTTTCGACGAGTCTCCGTGGGTATTTTGCGAGCAATACAAAAGCGGAACCGTGAAGCGGCTACCACGGGAAGGTGCGACGATAACCGCGCTGCCATTGGTGGTTCTGGTAAACGAGTACAGTATGTCGTCAGCGGAAATACTTGCCGGCGCGCTTCAGGATTATGGGCGGGCAACGCTTGTTGGCGCACCCACTTATGGAAAAGGGCTCATACAGCGAGTTTTCCCACTTTCCGAACCGTTGGGCGGTGCTGTGAGAACCACCATCGCGATGTACGGTACACCCAGTCATCAATTGCTACACGGAAGGGGATTGGTACCGGATATCTATGTTCCAACACCACCCGAGCGTCTATACCGGGATACCGGTTCAGTGAACATCTCGCAAGCGGCCAGAGATTTTCGGCGTGATCTTGAGTTGCAGGAATTGGCAGACAAGTACACAAGTGACGTTCTGGATGCGTATGCCAACATACCCGATGTGCAATTGGACATCGCGCTTTCACAGTTTGTCGCTTAAGCATAAGCCTTCGAAGTGCATACGCTTAGTGCGTGTGCGACACCCATCACATAAACCCCCACTGATGTTCTGGCTCAGTAGATAGTGGTGTCGTATTTTGTGCACACCATTTTACTCCAATCAATGTTGGTTCAGCAGATTCACCAACGGCCGCTAGCACTCTATATTCAAGAAAATGCCCACTGGGGGATGAATTATGGGTGCAGGGACTATTTTGCTTATCGTTTTGTTGTTGTTGGCGGCTTACGCGGTAATGGTTTACAACCGGCTCGTCACTCATCGGAACCGATTTAAAAACGCGTTCTCTCAAATCGATGTCCAACTGCAACGCCGGTATGAACTTATACCCAACCTGGTTGAAATAGCCAGTAAATATATAACGCATGAAAAAGAGACATTAACGGCCGTTGTAGAGGCAAGAAATCAGGCATCCAAAGCGTGTACCGCCGCTGCGAAGAACCCAGATAAATCAGGTGTGGTGGGTGCATTGGCGCAAGCTGAACAAACGCTTGGCAATGCGATGGGTAAATTCAATATGGTGATTGAAGACTATCCTGAGCTAAAAGCGGATGAGACAATGCGTGATCTGCACGACGAACTGACATCGACAGAGAATCGCGTGACCTATGCCAGGCAAGCTTATAGCGATGCAGTGATGCGGTATAACACCGAGCGTGAACAATTTCCCGCCGTCATCGTCGCGAACACATGCAGCTTTGTTGAGGCAGACTTGTTTGAAGCCGCAAACGATGAAGTGTATAAGCCTGTCAAAGTCTCTTTTGGGTGATGCACTTGGTGCGTTCTACTTAATGGCCTCGTAGCTCTGGACAAACGTCATGGATATTTTCGGAATACAGGATAGTCGTCGTAAACAAACGGCTATTCTCGTATTGTGCTTCGCAGCAGCCATGATTGTCATGGCACTCATAGTTCATGTTGTCGTGAATTTGCTCATGGCCCCGTTTTCATCCGGACTGCATTTATCGACGCCGTCTTTATTCACTAAATTCACCGTGGCAGTCATTTGTTTGATTTCCATCGGCGCCTGCTGTCTTCGCATGCTGGATGTTCGCGCAGGTGGAGCTGCACTTGCCAGACGATTTGGCGGTGTCGAAGCAGATGGCTCTGGCCGGTATCGCAATGAGCAGGCTTTGCTTGATATCGTTTCGGAAATGGCTGGTCATAGTCGGTGCGATGTTCCCAGAACTTTCATCCTTCATAGAGAAACATCAATAAATGCGATGGCATTCGGTGGCTTTAGCGGCAATGAGGTTATCGTTATATCGCAAGGTGCTATCGATAGATTAACTCAAGACGAACTGAGCGCTGTTATTGCGCATGAAATCGGACACATCGCCCAAGGTGATGTCCCTGTCAATATGCAGCTATTGATTGCGATAAGTGGGCTTAATGCTATTGACAAGGCAGGCAAACGCATTATAGGCAAGCGCCAGAACCGCTCCCGCTTTCATCCACGCACTGTGGTGGGTAATCTGGTCAGGGCTATCGGATTGGTCGGGACGTTTTTTGGCAAGTTGCTTCGAGCGACACTGTCGCGTCAGAAGGCGTATCGGGCTGATGCCTGTGCTGTGCAATATACTCGACAGCCCGATCACTTGGTTTCGGTCTTAACACGACTTGACAGAGAGCGGGAATCTGTTGGCATCGATAGCATTCAAGCAGAAGAATTGGCCCATCTGTGTTTTCAGGTTGGTGATTCGAGCCATTGGTATCAGAAGCTGATATCAACGCACCCATCTATACAAGACCGGGTAGACGCTGTTCGCCGGCATAACCGATCTACATCAACGGTTGGCAAAGCAGCCAACGGCTCGACAAACACGTCTGTCCACTCGGTTGGTAATGGTGTGCGGGCTGCGTCGATGCAAGCCGATGTGGATACTGTCCTGCCGATTTCAGATCAAGCTGCAATGGTGTTGACTGACGTGGCTTCTTGTGTCGCCTTACTGCATGCGATATTTGTCAGTTCTGAAGCCGGTAAAAGCAAGCTTTACTATAGCGCCATCGCCTTTGCGTACAACAAGTTATTTGCTTTGCAAGTGAAAGAGATACGCGAGTCACTTGATTTTGAAATACGGTCAAACAAAATGGCGTTGGTAGAACAGGCAACGAGTCAAATCCGGGATTCGATAAAAATCGAGAACAGACAACGGCTACTCAAAAGTCTGGAAAAACTGTTGCTTGTTGAAGGTGAGTTTACATTGATGAACTATGCAACCTTGCAGTTGGTTCGCCGGAAGCTTGATGCAGAGTTTCCGGTGTTGCAGCAAGTCATCGATGGTGATGTGACGCAGGCCACCGCTTCGCGGGTGAAGACAGTCGACACTATGGGTAAAGAGTTTGCTCTGTTGTTGTCCTTGGTGGTTGAGGCCTCTGGCAGTAATAATGTTGCGCAAGATGCACAATTTCAGCTTGCGCTTAAGTGTTACACCAAGGAGCACCACCCGCGGCGGTTCGGTGATGAACCCGGTTTAGTTAAAGAGCTGGAGGCTTCATTTCAAACATTGTATGTTCAGCCACGCCCCATACGCGAAGCCTTCGTTAAACACTGTCTTGAAATAGCGCAGTCTGATGGGCGGGTGGCTAAAAACGAGCGCTCAATGCTCAACTTGTTCGCGGCCTCACTTCAGTGTGATCTGCTCGCAGCCTAGACGTGATACACGGTTATTGCGATGACTTGCATATGCTCACGACGATAAGATAGCAATACTATGCTGTTTAATGCTCACAGCTTTATTTTCCTGTTTTTACCCATTACGCTAATGGTTTTCCATTGGCTGTGTGTACGGGGCCAATCAAGTTACGCTATTAGTTCGCTTATTCTTGCGTCACTGGTTTTTTATGGTTGGTGGGAGCCACGTTATCTGCTGCTTATTCTGGCTTCTGTGGCGCTTAACTACGCTGTGGCGCAACGCCTCATTGCTATTGACAGTTCGTTCAAAAAAATGCGTACAGGGCTCCTGTTGTTTGGCGTGGCGGTTAATCTTATCGCGCTGGTGTGGTTTAAATACGCTAATTTTCTGGTTGATTCAAGTAACGCTGTTCTAGGCAGTGATTTCCATTTGCAGACAATCATTTTGCCGCTGGCTATTTCATTTTTTACATTCCAGCAGATTGCTTATCTGGTTGATACGTATCGAGATGAAACACGCGAACACAGTTTGCAGCGCTATTTGCTTTTTGTCACTTTTTTCCCGCAACTTATCGCTGGCCCCATCGTTCATCACAAGGAAATGCTACCGCAGTTCGATCGGAAACTAGGTGGTATCAGTTTGCGCAACCTCATTATTGGAGGCACAATATTTTTTATCGGCTTATTTAAAAAAGTGATTGTGGCCGATGGTGTGGCACCTTACAGTGATACGGTTTTCGCTATGGCTGCGGCAGGGGAGACGCTGACCTTTTTAGAAAGTTGGACGGGTGCGTTGGCTTACAGCATTCAGCTCTACTTTGATTTTTCCGGCTACTCTGATATGGCAATTGGTTTGGCGCGCATGTTTGGCGTGCGCTTGCCGCTCAATTTTAATTCGCCATATAAAGCCTGCAGTATTATTGATTTCTGGCGGCGTTGGCATATAACGTTGTCGCGTTTCCTGCGCGACTACCTGTACTTTGCGCTTGGTGGTAGCCGGCGTGGTGCAATGCGAACCTATACTAACTTGATGATCGTAATGTTGCTTGGCGGACTATGGCATGGAGCTGGATGGACATTTGTTTTGTGGGGTGCCTTGCACGGATTTTATTTGCTGGTGAATCACGCTTGGCGTCACCTGATAACGCAATATCGTCAATCGAACGATACGGTGTCAACACGTTTTCGCAGTAGAGTTGGTAACATGATCGGCCGCGTTGCCTCGCAAGCATTAACCCTGCTCGCAGTGGTTGTGGCCTGGGTTATCTTTCGTGCTGAGAACATGGATGTGGCTGGTACCGTGCTGGCGGGTATGGCAGGCTTGAATGGTATTGCACTCCCGGCAGAGTGGTTGCACTCAAAACAATCGCTGGCTAGTTCGCTAAGTAGCGTAGGCGTAGTGTTTCAGCCCTTGGCCAATATGGGGCCTTTGTTTACGCCGTTAAGAGATATTGCTGTTTTGAGTGGCGCTCAAATGCAGGTTGACTCTGTCGGGACAATAACCGCATTCATGTCGTTAGCCGTGCCAATCGCTTTTGCACTTTTTTGGCCCAACACGCAGCAAATAATGCAACGCTTTGAACCAGCAATTGGTGTCAAAGCTGAGCCGTCTGGCGGCTTGTCAGGGGTGCTGTGTTGGCGCATGAATATCCCGTTTGCCGTTATAACGGCCACGATTGCAGCCTATGCCTGCTTCGGCAGTTCGGTTGCCAGTCAGTTTCTGTACTTTCAGTTTTAACCGTGGATAATTCTAACGCTCAGTTGCAAGAAAAACGCTTTGCCCAATGGTTTTGCGTTTTATTCATGTGTGTCAGCTCGATCGTTTTCGTTTTTAAGCGCACGGATATATTTCCTTGGGTCGGTGCGTGTAATCCCGCTGGCTACAGCGATGAATATTATATGGCGTATTGCCACAGCACTCGCTACGGTGACTATGAACACTATGCACTCTACAATGCGTCTGAAGCCGATGCCGTTGGTGCATTAAAGCAGGCCGAGGTGCTCTTTCTTGGTAACAGCAATACTCAGTATGGGTTTTCTACGCAAGCGGTTAGAGACTATTTTCGTGAAAAAGGTGTCTCACACTATGTAGCAGGGTTTGGCCAGGGAGCACAGAGCCCGGTTGCTCAGGCCATCATTGAGAAGCACCAGTTACAGCCCAGAATGATCGTTGCCAACGTCGATCCTTTTTTCTCTTCCGAAACCAACGGCACTTTTCAAAGAGTGCTGGAAAATACAGACGCTCTGCACGGGGAATTCAGACGTAAGCGCTACCTGCAACAATGGCAAGCCGATGTGTGCGCCCAAACTGGTAGTCGTTGGTTAAAGTGGGCGTGCTCTGGGCAAGGCGAGACACTTTTTCGCTCCCGCGTCGATGGGCATTGGCTCACTGATTATTACCGCGAGAATCTAAACCATCCGGTGTCCTATTCAAAGAACTTGCTGGATACGGTTGACGAAGCTGCGTTGGCTGCCAATGCCTTTATTGCGAGTATCGGGGCTGATCGCGACTGTGTTGTATTAACGGTAACACCAAGAACGGACACACCGAATGCATTTGCACAAGCGTTGGCGGCGAAGCTTGATTTACCCATCGTTATGCCTGACGTGAAAAATCTGTATACCATCGATCATTCACATTTAGACAAGCAAAGTGCGGATCGTTGGTCACGCGCGTTTTTGTCGCGAGTCGATCAGCATGTGCAGCGTTGCACTAAAACACTTTCTCATGCAACTGCAGAACCCTCGTAGCTCGCACTGAAGGGTGTAACTCACGCATGGAAAGTGACTGGCTATTTCAACCCGTGAGCTTTAAATACTTGCAGTGCTAAGTCGGGTCGGTCAGTGACTATACCATCGCATCCTCTTGTTAATAACCAATGCATTGCCTGGCTATCGTTAATGGTCCAATACACAATGGAACGCTGTAGTTGATGCACCTTGTTGATAAATTGGGAGCGGTTCAGCCTGATTCCAAAATAAGTTTGCGGAATTTGAAGAATCTGATAGTCAGGCTTTATTGACCCAGCACGGCGGAACACCAACTTTGCCACCTCTTGTCGTGTTGCGGCGGTGCTTACATGCGGCGCAATAGAGCGAAAGTGGCGGATAACGTTGGCATGGAAGCTTCCCACGTTCACCCATTGTTTCTGCTTGTTGGGTATGCGCGCAAGTACTGCGGCTACTGCATCTGCCGCATCCAGGCTGTTGTCCTTAATGTCTATATTAATGCCGACATGCGGGTAGCACTCGAATAGTTCATCCAGACGTAATAGCCGTTGCGGTGTTGCGTTATAAGGTTCGCCATTAATCGCGCGGAAATGTATGGCTGCGTTGAGCGTTTTAAGCGCCTCCCACCGATGCTCAACCACACGTCCTCTGCCATCGGTTGTTCTGTCCAGCGTTTCGTCGTGAGTGACCACGACCACGCCATCAGCACTGAGCCTGACGTCAGTTTCAAGAACGTCGGCCTTGAACTCCAATGCCAGATCGAACGCCGCTTGTGTGTTCTCAGGTGCCAGTAGTGTCGATCCGCGATGTGCGAAAATAAGCGGCTGGTGTGTCGATTGTGTTGTGCTCATGACATCGGTAACTTGAATTTCCCTTGCTGGAACATATTATTACGGTGTTCAACGGCTTACTGTAACGGAAGTTGTTAGCCACGTTCGGTAGAATATAGTAACTTGGAAAACACCGTTTCCTTTATACGCGGTACTCGCACGGCTACCTCTTACTCGTGTCAAAATTTGTGCTTAACAGGTTATGAAAACCATGAATCTTATCGCCATACCGTTAGCATTTGCTGCAGGAGCAATCGTTGTTATGCTGGCCCAGTTTGCTGGGTTGGTGCAGGTTTTGCCCAGCGATGAATCACCGGAC
Organism: uncultured Granulosicoccaceae bacterium; assembly: GCA_937922945.1. GTDB lineage: Bacteria > Pseudomonadota > Gammaproteobacteria > Granulosicoccales > Granulosicoccaceae > Granulosicoccus. Next base: position 10,909 of record CAKZUP010000162.1, on the reverse strand, counting down.
ACATCAGTCTCCTCCAGTTTGCTCGGTAAAAATCCGGTAAACAGTGGATTAATCGCCTCCGATATAGAGCAGGTAGAAAGCCGCCTGCAACAGCTCAACGACCTTGCCGATCAGATGCAGCAGCAATTACAAGACAACACACTCACATCAGACAGAATGCAAGTGCAGGTTAGCCAACTACAGGAACAGTTGGAAACCGCGTTAACAGAAGGCGCGTTGTTTGCTGATACGGGCACGCAAACCGGGGATGACACGGTGATTCAACCAATCGCAGATGCGGCATCGAACGCCGTTGGCAGAGCGCGTGGTTTTGGCGGAGCGGGCAACGACATAGAATACACAAGCCTTGTCGCCGCCGGCATTGACCCTGTTGTTGCAGAGGAGCTGAAGCGTCAGAACGATCAGTGGACATTACAACGCCTTGAGTTGGTTGATCAGGCGACACGAGAAGGTTGGCGGCGTTCTGACGAATTTGGGGAGCGCATGCGCGAATTGCGCGAGCAGCAACCCGATATTCGTGCAGAAGTGGGTGATGAAAATTACGATCGCTACCTGTACGCAGCTGGCGATTCTAATCGTGTGCAGGTATCAAGCATCATAGACGGTTCTGCGGCACAGTTAGCTGGACTTGAAAACGGTGACGTTGTGTTGAGCTATGCAGATGAGCGTGTGTTCTCCATGCGCGAGTTGCAACGAGCCACCAGTGAAGGTTCCCGAGGCGAGTCAATACAAGTTCAAGTGCTACGAAACGGAGAATTGATGAGTGTTGATTTACCGCGTGGCCCGTTGGGTGTAACCTTGTCTGGCATACGCACCGACCCTGGACCTTAAGTTTACTGGTCATAAACACGCGGCAACCAACCTCGATTGCGCGCCGCTGAAAGCATGACTACGCCAGCACTAATTCGAGACGCATTTCGGCCTCCAGTTTTTCACCGGGTGCAATATCTTTAACCCCCGCGTCTATTCCGCGCGCGTGTAAGTTGAATCCATCGTTGGCATTAGTGACAGGCTCTACTGCAAAGAAAGGTTGCGCTGGGTTATAGAGTACCGCGTGAGTGCAATTAGCAGATGCATGTATGTGCAACGTTATTCCTGCTTCACGCCAACGTAGCGAGGCTGGAGAGCGAAAGCCTGCTAGACAATGATCGATGCGTTGTCCAGGATTGAGCGCTTTCATTTCATTGAAATTCAACTCGTCAGATAATGCGACAGGCTCCCCTACAGGCAAGCAATCACCATCGGTATCCGGGTAATAACCGGTTGCAGGTAATTTCAATTCGGGGGATGCGCCGCTGATTGTTCGGCAAAAATAAGGGTGCCATCCCATGCCGGCGGGCATCGGGCTGCTACCGTTATTGGTCAAGCGCATGCGAGTTACTAATGTATTTTCATCAATCTGATAGCTGATGTGAGCTGAAATGGGCCATGGCCAATTGATTTCGCCGTCGGTAAGCGAATCGTATTCTGCGCTTACACTGAGTTCAGTTTGAGCGGTTACGCGCCACGGTAATTTGCGCAGTGCACCATGAATGGCATGCTTGTCAGCATGCTTAAGCGAATAATCGCGTCCCGAGTATTTAAAGCGCGCATCCTTGATACGATTTGAGTAGGGCAACATGTGAAAATTGCTCGAACTGAGTATTTCGCCGTTTGCACTGCAATCTGGCATAAGATCGAGCCAGTTCCCTCCGTGCTGAATTTTGCAGTAGCGGGTTTGTAAACCGGCATGGGGTTCCAGAGAAACTCGCCAAAGCTCAGATTCAATGACCACATTGGTCACAGTGTTCTCGGTTGGTTGCATGGTTTATTTGGTTCCTGTTTGTATCTTTGTCGTCCGGTGATGATGTGTGGCTATCTGGTAATCGGGCGCACGACTGAATGTATTTTTGTGCCGATACTATCGGGTTTTATCCCGACCAAGTAGTTGCACATACCGGCTACTCTGCGTCAATAGTTGCGTGCTTGCCAGCGGAACTCTACACTCCTGAGGTAGCTCTAAAGTCTTCGGAGCAAATAACGTTTGGCCAAAAATGGCCCAACACCAAATTTTTTTCGATTTTATGGCGCTAGCTCAATTCCGTTTGAACGGTGGGGCTGCGCTCGATATGCTTAATATTATGATAACTAACCGACAACCTGTCCTGTTTATTCACTCGTTGGGCGGCAATGGACCGATTTCGAGTAAATCTGCCACTGCTAAATCAGCCTTATTAATCCCTGTTGCCAGCGCGTTTATTTTACTTCTTGGTCTGCTTTGCTCTTCCATGGTTAGCGCGCAATCCAGTGGACTTAAACTGGGGCAGGAGAGTCCTGCTCAGCCCAAACTCGATCTGGGTGCCGCCCCCAAACCTCAGGCACCAGCGCAAGCGCCTGCTGCGAATGCAGCTCCGGCAGCGGGTGTGGTAACCAATGGTGCTTGGCAAGTCAGTTGTAACGAAGGCGCCGATTGTGCGATGGCCCAAATTGGCAAAGATAAAAGTGGAACACCTATTCTTGAAATGGTTGTTCGCAAATTACCGGCGCCGTTAGAAGCCGACGGCAGAACGGCCATTGCCGTGGTTGATTTCATTACCCCGTTGGGCGTTGTACTGACCTCTGGCCTGGAACTTAAAATTGATGCTGGTAAAGGAGAGGCTGCACCGTTTCAAATATGCACGGAGCAGGGATGTCTGGTGCGGGAGCCAGTCGATCAGACGTTGATAGACAGACTGAAAAAAGGCAACAACGCACAGGTATCGGTTGTTGCTGCAAATCAGGGTAATGTGACTGCAACGATCTCCTTAAGCGGTTTCACGAAATCGTACAACTCTCTTCGCTAGCAGACAATTAACAGTAAACAGGTGCTCAGATGGTGTTTGATCACGCACCGGCGAGTTGCCGGCCGTCAGCAACCACGCGCAAGCGGTCTTGCGTGAACGGACAATGAGAACCGATACTATGCGTCGAGTTGCATTGGTGGCAGGCAGTGGAGGAATCGGATCTGCCATGCTCACAGCCCTCTGTGAGCGTTCGGATATCGAATCTGTACACAGTACCTATTTTCGCTCACCTGCTGCCGGTTCATTGGGCAGTATTGGTCAGTTCGGATCGCCCGTCAGTGTGAATTGGTCGCAGGTGGATATCACTGACGATGACAGTGTTGCGAAATGGATCGGTGGCATTGGTCGCTTTGATTGGCTGATCAACTGCGCCGGTTTTTTGCACGACGGAGTATCCGGCCCCGAGAAAACCATTACTCAATTTGATACAGAATACTTCGCCAGAAGTATGCGTATTAATTGTTTGCCGAACCTGCTGCTAGGCAAGTACGCCGCCCCGATACTGAAGCGTTCGGATAAGGGCATCTTTGCGGCACTGAGTGCGAAAGTGGGGAGCATAGAAGACAACCGTTTGGGTGGTTGGTACAGCTATAGAGCATCGAAAGCTGCATCTAATATGGTTATCAAAAACCTTGCTATAGAATGGCAACGAAGTGCCCCGAAGGTTCGCGTGCTGGCACTGCACCCGGGAACAACAGACACAGCGTTGTCTAAGCCATTTCAAGCTGGAGTCGCGCCGGGAAAATTATTTTCCCCCAGCGATGTTGCGGGCATGCTATTAAACCAACTTGATCAGGCCCACCAGAGTCACAGTGGACGCTTCATCGCATACGATGGAGAGGAACTACCGTGGTAGGGTTATCATTTAGCTGATTCAGATTATCTGCTTGGGTGGGCAATCTTTGATTGTCATCAAAGTCGTACAAGGTTCTGTCTAGCAAATGAGATGGTTTTACATTGCGAACGGCATTCAACATCGATGCAATTCGGGCAGGCTCGTTGGTTTCCCAATCCTTCAGTAAAGCTTTCATTGCCTGGCGCTGTAAGTTGGGCTGTGAGCCACAAAGCGTGCAGGGTATTATCGGATAGTTCAACACGTTCGCATGCTCAGCGATATCCTTTTCGCGACAATAAGCGAGCGGTCTGATAACGACATTTCGACCATTATCGGCATGTAGCTTTGCCGGCATGGTTTTAATGCTGCCGCCATAAAATAAATTTAAAAGCAGTGTTTCGAGCACATCATCTGCATGATGACCCAGCGCTATTTTTGTTGCCTTCAGTCGGTCTGCTGTTGTGTACAAAATACCTCTTCTAAGGCGCGAACACAGTCCGCAGGTGGTTTGCCCTTCCGGAATTTTTTGTTTGACGATGCTATAGGTATCTTCTTGAACAATGTGGTATTCCACGCCTATTGAATCAAGGTAGGCAGGCAACACGTGCTCTGGAAAGCCGGGTTGTTTCTGATCCAGATTTACCGCTACCAAGTCGAAGGAAACGGGTGCGACCCTTTGCAGGTGTCGTAGCATGTCGAGCATGACGTAACTGTCTTTGCCACCAGAGAGGCACACCATGATGCGATCACCCTGTTCGATCATGTTGAAGTCGGTGACAGCCTTGCCGGTTTCACGCTGCAATTTGCGCTGACGCTTCTCTTCAGAGGGTTTAAGACGAGGAAAATGAGACACGGTTTTAGCACACTATTGGAATGTGCGGATTGTAGCATCAGTGGCGTAAGTCACTGTATTTCGCGCATCATTCTTGGGTAATGGGAATTTCTATCTCGTTTTTGTATGAGCTGTATTTGTTCTAGGTATTTTTTGATTTTTCAAGTACTCTGTTGACACGCAGGATGCATCCTGACAGGGTTTTGAAACTTGATCGGTTCACGTTTCTATACTCAACCAGGAACCGTGATCATACGGGGTCGCACAGATGTCGAACATAATATACGAATGTTAAGTTTAACCTGAAAAGGTGATTCGTTCTGAGCGTCCCGCCACTATACTGTGGCGGCTTCAACTGGCAAAGGTGGTATTGAGCCAATGAAAATATTAATTCTTGATGATCACACATTGTTCCGTGAGGGCATGAAACTGCTACTCACGGGATTGCATCCTGAACTCGTCATTCACGAAGCAGAGACAATGCAAGCTGCATTGGCATCGGTGGAAGCCAACAGTTACGATTTGGTGCTCCTTGACTTAAATCTTGCCGACACCTCTGGTCTCGAAACACTGAGTGTGGTCAAGCTGAAGTTGGAAGGTACGCCCATTATCGTACTCTCAGCAGAGCAAGATCCGCCAACCATCTATCAAGCCATAGAAGACGGTGCAATGGGTTTTATCACCAAGTGCGCAACCCATCAGGAACTATTGGCAGCAATAAAACTTATTCTTGCCGGTGGCATCTTTCTACCTCGCGAAGTCACCTCAACGCAACAGGCAACGGCGGGAAAGCCGTTGGCCAGTGGTTCGGAAACCGAAATACTCAATGCGTTATCCGATCGACAACGGGAAGTGCTTAAGTATTTGCTACAGGGAAAGCCGAATAAAACCATTTCTGCAAATTTGCACATATCAGAGAATACTGTGAAGGCGCATCTATCAGCTATTTTTCGCGCGCTTGGGGCCAGAAACCGAACAGAGGCCGTCTACTTTGCAGCACGTGCCGGCGTTCCTTTGGATTAAACATCGATCCATTGTCCGGTTTTATCTGATTCGTACACCGCAGCTTCGATTAAACGGTTGGTTAAGTATTCTGCAGCTGAGTTCTGCGGATTTGTACCATTGCGCAAAGCCTGAGCGATGTGGCGATTGGTTCGATACACACAATCACCACCAAAATCGATATCCTGCCAATGGTATTGGTGTTCAATCAACTCGGTACTGCCGTGGTGCCGGATGTATATCGCGCCATCGCCGTTGAGCGTTAGTGTGCCCTTGGCTCCATCAATGCGCATTTCTCCCATAGTCAGTCTAGGGTTAACCGCAGCATGATCGCTTAGTCGGTTACCGTTGAGCACACCGCGAGTTCCGTTCGCGAAACTCACTAAAACTACGCCGGCATCTTCGCCTGCGATGACAGGATTCAACTTCGTCAATCTCGCAAACAGACCTGTTATATCGCCCAATAAAAAACGAAACACATCAATGAAATGTATACCGGTTTCCTGAATAAAAAAACGTGATTGTGATTGGAAGTAGGGTTGCCGTTCGAGGTATGCGCGTTTTCCTTGGCCATCTCCAGGCCGAAAATTAAACTGAATTTCATAAACCTCACCGAGTTGTTGAGTGTCAATTACGTGTTTAATTTGTTCATACCAAGGTTGGAAACGAAAATTCTCATGCACTGCCACAAACGCGTTTTGTTGACGAATAAGCTTTACTGTTTCCTGAGCTTCAGCCACGGATGAGCAAAACGGTTTCTGGCAAACAACGGCGATGTTCTGATGGACGCAGGCCTTAATCAGATCCGCATGGGTGGATGGTGGGGAAACAATGTCGACCAGATCGACATCTGCACTGAGTAACGCTTCAAGGTTTTCAAATACAGTTGCAACACCGAACGTTGCTTGAAATTCTTTACCGGCCTGCTTATCAAGTGTAAGCAAACCAACCAACTGGACATCGGGCATGCGTTGCCAAGCAGCATAGTGAAACCGGCCAAAATAGCCGGTGCCAATAATCGCAACTTTTAACGGTTTTGAAAGGGTAGTCATAAAGGCATTAGATCGACAGGTTTTTCGCAGCACTGCTAACCGCGTTTGTCACATCGAACAAGCCACTATCTCCACCGAGTTCGCAGGTACGTAATTTTCCATCGGCAAATGCTGCGAACACAGCCCGTTCGATTAAATCGGCAGCTTTACGCGCGTTGTTATCATCGTGTTTGTCTGCAAGCCAATCAAGCAACATCGCACCGGAGAGAAACATAGCCGTTGGATTAGCCAAACCTTTTCCAGCAATATCCGGAGCACTGCCATGGCATGGTTGGAAAACGGCATGCTTGTCGCCAATGTCAGCTGAGGGTGCGTACCCCATACCGCCAACAAGCGCCGCTGCTTGATCGGAAAGAATATCGCCAAACATGTTTTCAGTCACCATGACGTCGTATTCCCATGGACGGGTCAACAGATGCATAGCCATAGCATCAACATAGGCATGCTCGGAAGGGGCCTCATATTGACTGGCAACTTCGTAAAAAATTTTACGAAAAAAAGCGAATGCGCCAAACACGTTGGCTTTGTCGATGCAGGTTACCCGGTTAGTTCCGCGGCCAGTCTTCCGGCGTTTTTCCCACAGTCCAAACGTTGCATTGAACAACTTTTCAGACACCTCACGTGTAATCACCAAGGTTTCTGTCGCAACAGAGTCATTGGTAAGCGTACCCACTGCATTTGGTGCAAACAAACCTTCAATCGATTCACGCACCAATACAAAGTCGATATCCGCTGCACGCTTGTCGGCCAATGGCACAGGTACGCCTGGAATACTTCGAACGGGACGTACGCCTGCATACAAACCTAAAATAAAACGTAAATCGATTTGTGGCGTAATTTCAGTTCCATCCGGATACCGAATGGCCGGGTCTCCCATAGCGGCAAGTAAAATGGCATCTGCAGCGCGAGCTTGCTGCACTGTAGAATCGGGTAACGCGTTACCAGTTTGCTGATAGGTGTTTGCACCAGCCGGTAGTGTTTGCGTTGTGAGTTTCAGCCCGCCGATGCGCGCGCAGACAAGGTGCATTAAATCGACACAGGGCTCGGTCACCTCTTTGCCGATACCATCTCCGGGGAGTACTGCTATTGAGTAGGAGTTCATCGTTTATTATCGTATTTGTTAAGTGGTGTTCGCATTCGCTTTTTTGTTCGACCAAACCAGCTGGTTCGGTTTTGCTTAAGCGTGTTAATGCGGCATAACAAGCTCTTCGTACGGTCCCAATGCTACATCCCAATGCACGGGCTTTCTGCCGCGTACGTTTGTATCGAAGCAATGCAGGCAATCACCCAATAGATTTCCAAGATACGCCATGGAGCGTTGGTTTCCTCCAAATGCAAGACTAGAAATGTTTTTTAACTGGGTATTTCCTGTATCGGCCAAATGTTCTGGTCCCATACTATGACTGACATAAGCAGCTTCGGCTCGACTAACAACGGCTTCGTCGCTGTCTTCGAGTATGAGAGTTTGCTCACCTGTGGGCGTCACTTTTATCACTCTGTTACTCACGATACTGGTGACCCAAAAGTTATGCTGTTCATCCATGGTTAACCCATCGGGGTAGGTACCAGCTGGAAATTCAGTGATGACCCGGCGATGGGTTAGTGAGCCATCGTCGTGAAGATCAAACCGGGTGAGTCGGCGCGCAAAAGTCTCATTCACGAACAGTGCTGCATTTTCAATGTCCACCACGCACTCGTTGGCATAGCCGATTTCGCTGGCGACAATCCGGGCGTTTTTTTCCCCAGGGTTTGCCATCGCGACGAAGCCGGTGTTCGCGGTTAATCGGTAGTCCAGGGCACGAGGCTTTATCGTTGTGCTGACGGTTATCCATAAGCGACCCAACTCATCGATGGCAATAAAATTGGTTGGCGGCAAGGGGTGCCCATCGGCATGGGTGACAACGCTTTCCAGTTGCCCGTTTGGTTTCAGCCGATAGACTCCACCGCTGCGTTCACCAAGGTGAGTAACCAGCATAGAACCGTTTGGTTCAAGCGCGATGCCGTTAGGTTTTATCGGTTTTTGTGTGTTGGTAGATAATCGAACGTGGTGTCGTCCCTGAGGGTCGATAACACTAATGCCTCCCGATTCGGTCCAATTTGGCACGAAAATCAGACCTGATTTGTGGGCGAGCACGCATTCGGGTCTATTCAGGCCTTGGCCAAACGACGATATGGTTAATTCGTGCATGTTTTTACTGGCATCAACTCAGGTTTTTTGCTGGCGCTAGTTGTATATAGTTGCTCTGGCAGTATAGGCTGGCCTATTGTACGACGTTATCGTGCGGGCGTGACTCGGAGACGCAAATGAACACAGAAGCAAAAGTGGATACAAGGGAGCTGGTAGAAAGCGATCGCAATCATATGTGGCACCATTTAACGCCGCACAAACCGCTGGAAACCAAAGACCCAATGGTTATCGTCAAAGGTGACGGTATGCGTGTCTGGGACGCGAACGGGAAAGAACACCTGGATGCGGTCTCGGGTGCGGTTTGGACCGTTAACGTTGGATATGGTCGAGTCAGCATTGCCGATGCGGTACGGGATCAACTGGTGGAAATGTGTTATTTCGCCGGATCTGCCGGAAACATACCAGGCATTAAGTTCGCTGAAAAGCTGGTCGAGAAAATGCCAGGGATGAGTCGGGTTTATTACTCGAACTCAGGTTCCGAAGCGAATGAGAAGGCATACAAAATTGTTCGTCAAATTGCAGCCAAGAATGGTGGTAAAAAACACAAGATTCTGTTTCGTGATCGTGATTACCACGGAACCACCATTACTGCTTTGAGCTCATCAGGTCAAATTGAGCGGAAAGCTCAGTACGGACCTTATACGCCTGGTTTCGTGGAAGTGCCGCATTGCTGTCAGTATCGATGTCAGTTTGATGATGAAACAGACTATGGCGTTAAGGCGGCAAAAGAAATAGAAAAAGTCATACTTCGTGAAGGCCCTGATACTGTTGGGTCCTTGGTGCTGGAGCCTGTTACAGCAGGTGGTGGCGTCATTCCTCCTCCAGAAGGGTATTTTGAAACTGTTCAGGAAATCTGTAAGCAATATGGTGTGTTACTGCATATCGACGAGGTGGTTTGCGGTCTTGGCAGAACCGGTAAATGGTTTGGCTACCAACACTATGGTGTGAAGCCCGATATTGTCACTATGGCTAAAGGTTTGGCGAGTGGCTATGCAGCAATTTCATGCACGGTAACGACGGAAGAGGTGTTCAATCAGTTTAAAGACAGCGATGATCCAATGGGCTATTTCCGTGATATCAGTACTTTTGGTGGCTGTGCATCCGGACCGGCTGCAGCACTGGAGAACATGAAAATAATCGAAGAAGAAAATTTGCTTGAAAACACCCATGAAATGGGGGAGTACTTACTGGAAAAGCTGCGTGGATTGCAAAACAAATACAAAGTTATTGGTGATGTGCGCGGTAAAGGGTTGTTTTGCGGTATTGAGTTGGTCATGGATCGCAAGACGAAAGAACCGGCGCCTGAAGGTATGTTGGCAAAAATTGCTGCCGATTGTATGGAGCAGGGCGTCATTATTGGTCGAACGAACCGAAGTCTTGACGGCTTGAACAATACTATCTGTTTGAGTCCGGCTCTTATCTGTACTAAAGAAGATTTGGACGAGGTTGTGGATGCGATTGATAACGCGATGTCACGGCATGCCGTTGTTTAAAGCTGCCTTTTTTAACGCTACGTTGTTTAACGCTGGAAGCTAACAGCAGAACAAACTGATCATTGGTTAACGGATCATTTTTCAAAACAAAAAAAAGGCAGTCGTAACAACGACTGCCTTTTTTATTTCCTCATCCTGAACCAGCGATGATAGCTGATAACTTACTCAGCCAGACCTTTGAGCTTATCTAACATTGGTCCCATAACACCACCAAGCACATCACCCACACCTTCTTTGTTCAGTACGGTATCTGCTAAGGGAGTTAGCTTTGCAACACCTGTGCTGACTACTTTAGTCAGCGGGCCGCGCGCCGCTTCAGGTACAGCGTCGAACTCGGAAATAACGCTGTCTAAACCACCAGAGATTTCTTCGAGCTTAGGCAATGCAGCTGTTGCAGACTCCGCATCGTTAACGTTGCCAAGTACGGCACCAGTGGTTCCAAAAATACCACCAAATTTACGGCTAATCGCGCCGAGGCTGAAACTACTTCTATCGATAGTTTCTTCGCTGGCGTTAGCCTCAGCTTCTGTTTCAGTAGCTTCACCTTCAGCTGCTTCGGTTTCAGTAGCTTCGCCTTCAGCCGCTTCAGTTTCAGTAGCTTCACCTTCAGTTGCTTCGGTTTCAGTAGCTTCGCCTTCAGCCGCTTCGGTTTCAGTAGCTTCGCCTTCAGCCGCTTCAGTTTCAG
>CAKZUP010000161.1 GCA_937922945.1 uncultured Granulosicoccaceae bacterium | reverse complement strand
TGTGTAGGTATAGTTAAGCACAGGCCGTAATGACTCTGCTGCGTCAATGCCGTGAAACTCTCGAATGTCGGCCGGTGATGGAACATATTCATCAACCGGGTCGAGGATAAACGACAGTGCGTTACCTTGTTGCCAGGTTGGCAGTGTCACAATCAAATTGACTATATCGCTTAAGTCTGGGGTTACGGCTTTGTTCGAATTAGGTGACGCTTGAGGCCCCGTTCCTCCCGATGCTGCACCGCCGGTATCGTCTGTGGTGCCCGTCGTGGTGGTTCCGTCTGTTGCCGATGCCTCTAGGTTTGTTGTGTCTGGTGGAATGTTGTTCCACTGAACGCCGCTTGTCGCTGTAATGAGTCTTTCAGCAATCGATGGATGTCCGTTAACAGCCGTGGGTAACTCAGCTGGCTCGGCGGAATACTCCAGTCTTACTAATGCCGACAAGTTTCCTAATTGAGCTATTCGGTTGGTTTGGTTAAATGTAAGGTTAGCTGATGTGACGACAGCACCCGGTGGTATATCGATATTTTCAAAGCGGTACGCATACCGATCATCTTCTGAATCAGGCGTGCCATTATAAAACCATTGAGTTGCACTGGTTATGCTTCGAGTGTTGTGCGTGTCACCAACGATGGTTTCGGCAACTACGGCAACAGCATAGGCGGAACCTGCAACTTCTTCTGTGGGGGTGGTTTCGGTTTCAGTTGCCGTAGTTTCAACTTCCGACATAACGAGTCTGGGTGCGTTAAGGGTAACCACTTGTGTATCGTCGTTTTGAGTGCCATCATCATCGCCAGAGGCAGGGCGTGAAGCAACACGTTCATCTGGACAAATACCATCGGGGCAGAAATTCCCGCTATCGGCTTCCAGATCTCCAACCGGGTATCGTATCGAGCCACCTTGTCCGCCACCGGAGAATCCCATTAAGCCCACGTTATAGCTACTGGACTCACGAAGCAGCGTACGCATCGCCAGTTTCATGCGGTCCATGCGGGAAAGATCCCCACCGTCATAATTACCCATTGACCCAGACGTATCTAATATGAACAGGATATTTGGGTTTGTATTAAACGCATCTTCGGATTGACTAAAAAATATTTCAGTATCATCCGCTTGTATAAGAGGTGCTGTGAACAGCGCACTCAGGAACGCGATAAGCAGCGATAGTCTGGTTTTTTCCATTGAGCTTTTCATTAGCAGTCTGACCCCGGATCAACCGCACCGATAGCGACTACTCCTTGTGTAATTTTTGTGCTGGTGCTGGCTTCGGTAAGCGTAGATTCGCCCGTAACAACAAAACGACGGCCTCCTATAGGTCCGCCAAGTGACCACCCGACAGGTAGGGAGCGGCCAGCGTATTCGACGGTTACTGTTGTTTCCTGTACGTCGGGTACGCTCAAATCATTTTTAACGAAAGTAATATCGTCTTCACAGATGACGGCTTCTATCGCTTCAGGGTTTGCGGCATCTTCTATCGATAGAATAATATCTGTCGCCGACTCCGCTGATTGGAAGGTTACTTCTTTATGTACAGAATTCGCAGCTAGCTGGCCCTCAAGCGTTGAGTCGCGCATGGCTGAAATGCCCAGGATTGTGAGCATGAAAATCATGACCATCGCAACCAACAGGGCTGCACCTTCCTGTTTTTCTGGTGTGTGTAGTGGGCGTAAATTCATCGTCTGTTCCGAATCTTAACGGTAGTATTAAATGCAAGCTTCAAGCGTTTATCTGACGCGTAGTGGATACTTGAATTGACGGGTTCTTCTGCGGGTATTAGTTCAGTTCCTGCGATGTAGTAAGTGGACGTATCTTCTTCTTCCAGAATCGAATCGTACGATTGCATCAACAAACCAAGCTGCACGACTTCCGGTCGTCCGGGGGTGGTGGCTGAATCTTCTGGAGATACAAAGGTCAAGCCCATGCTGGCAGCATTGTCAGGGTCTCGAAATCCAAGCTTGACCTGTAGGTTGGCAACGCCTTCAATCATTTCGATGGGTGTATTTTGTTCTGTGTATGGCAGTGTTTGCTTATACAGCGAATAGATTTTGTCACCTGCGCCGTTCACGCGATTCGTGTCTCCAACGTAATAGATATTGGCTTCAAATCGCATTACTCTCGGTCGGTTATTAGGACCCGCTTGGCCGTAGGGCGCCGAGAGTCGCTTATCGCGATTCACACTCGAAGAATGCTGAATTGTCGAACCACTAAACGAGCTGATCTCGAAAATATCAGCCACCTGACAATTCGATATCAGCGCAAGATCCCCTTCAACCAGACCGGCATCATCGACATGCAGTGTGATGTCTGAATCAATAGCAGGCAGTGGGTCGAATGTGTAATTCAACGCGCTGCCGAACTGGACTGACACCGCATGGGTTCCTGGTACCGGTTGGGCTCGGCCAACAGGAATGGTAAATCCAAGTGGAGCATCGGGAGTCCACACACCAGCTGGATCGATAACTGATGCACTAAACGCGCTGGCGAAGTAGTCATCTGTTGGCGCATTGTTGGCAAGAATTTTGGCTGTCGCGTTATTGATATCAACGCAACCCTGAAAACCTGCCATGCGTATATCTCTGGTTATTGCATCCAAAGCAAAACGAGCGCTGTCTTGTATATCCGTTAGTGCGCTATTAAGCTCAACACTTTTACGGGAACCGGAGAATACGGTTACCGCACTGGCAACAACGATAAGACCGAGCGCCATACCGATCAATAGTTCGATCATGGTGAAACCGCGTTGAGTAAACGCGAGTTGCATTATAGATCGACCAGAATTTGTTGCTGGTACACGCTGCTTGTTGAGATACGAATACTTCATGGCATTAGCAGTACGCTGAGTGTTTGCTCTTCTATTGTTCCGTTGTGCTGTTCTCCCCAACTCACCGATAGCGTGTACACATTGGTTGCCGCGTTGTGCTGAATTTCTCCGCGAGCGCTCACTGTATCGTGTTGTGGTAGCAACGGTTTGAAATCAACAGCACCGATAGGTGCATGCAAGTATTGGCTCCAGGCATGTAAATCGGCTTGCGCAATTTCTGCTGTGTTGCATTGATTGCCTGAGCTAAAGCATGCGGGCTCGGAAGTGGAGCCGTTGGTTACAAAGTTGTTGTAGTGGTTGGCTAGCACGCCGTCGCGATTGGCGCGCATTCTGTCAGTCATATCGCGCAGCATAAAATTTGCCTGCGAGAGAAAATAGGCGTTCTGGCTATTGCGCATACCAGCTATTTGCATCTTCGCAACGGCCAAAAAACCGATAGAAAGAATCACAACCGCAATCAACACTTCTATTAAACCCACACCGCGTTGACGGCGCGCGCTATTCGCTACCATTAACTTATTCATCGCAATTCACTTCATTACCGAATGAGTTAATCAACGTGCCTGATTCGTTTCGGGCTCGTCTGGGGTCGCCGCTGAGTGAAATATTGATGGCTTTTGCCGATTCATTGCCACGGGTATCGCAAATCGCAAAATAGCCGGTACCGCGCCAGTGGCTAGTGCCACGCGGTCCAAAGCGGATAAAGGGTCGCTGCAAGGGAGCTTCACTGGTGTTAACCAAACGCGCTTTGTTCAGAATCCAGCTGCCGCCATCGATGCCATCGGCCATTCTCAGCACCGTTTCATCGCTGTCCACAACACCTCGGGTCGCGCCGTCGTCAATAAACACAATAAAACCAGTAGACCAGTCGGTGCCGCATTGGCCGTTTTCGCCACGCGCGCACACAGCCGTTCGGGTGGAACGCTTGATAGCTTCGGAACGAGCCAGCTTCAATGCGCCCATAAGCTCATTGGTCTTGACCGTTTGCCGACTATTGAGCATTGCTTCACCAAAATTGGGCGCAGCGACCGACAAGAGAACCGCCATCACGATCATGGTGATTAGCAACTCTACTAATGTAAATCCCTGATTTTTAAACGAAATATTCAGTTTCTTCATCCTTGCCGAAGATCTTCCACAAAACCCTTCTGTTCGGATAGCGGCATCTTCTGTAAATATTTCAGTTATTTCGGTTTACACCGGCCTCGCGGTCGCCGATAGTGCAAGGTTCCTATGGTGACTTTCATTGCAAGCTAACTTCGTGGCATATCAACTTGGTTTGGATACTGGCGGCACTTATACCGATGCCGTTCTCATCAATGATGAACAATCTGTGGTGGCGTCCGCAAAATCGCTGACGACCCATCGTGATTTGATCATCGGGCTTCGGGGAGCCGCTGCCGGCGTACTCAAAGATGAGTACCGACCGATAACGCTGGTGTCGTTATCGACAACGCTTGCGACGAACGCGTTGGTGGAAGGCAGGGGTAGGCCGGTGTGTCTGGTTTTAATTGGATATCGCCCCGAGCAATTGAAAAAAGCACAATTGAATGATGCGTTGGGACGCGACCCGCATGCGTTTATCGCTGGTGGGCACAACGCATCGGGAGAGCCAGCCTGCGAGTTGGATATGCAGGCATTAGCCACGCTTGTCGAATCGGTGAACGAATCGGTTGAAGCGTTTGCCGTATCGTCGTTGTTTGCCGTGCGCAACCCCGAGCACGAAATTCAGGCAAGAGACTTTATCCAGCAACAGACGGGCAAAGCGGTAAGTTGCGGGCACTCGCTCAGCTCCGGTCTTGACGCGCCAAGGCGCGCGCTAACCGCGTTGCTTAATGCCAGACTCATTCCGTTGATTCGATCGCTACTGGTTGCTGCACAACAGCTTTTGAGTGAGTCGAATATTCAGGCACCACTCATGGTGGTTAAAGGCGATGGTTCACTGGTGTCAGCGGCTGTTGCTGAGCAGTGCCCGGTTGAGACCATATTGAGTGGGCCCGCGGCCAGTGTGATCGGTGCGCAGTTTCTCAGTAAAGAACCTTTGCTCATGGTATCCGATATGGGTGGAACCACAACTGATATCGCCATGATTCGACATGGTCAGCCTCGCTTGAGTCCTGATGGGGCAACCGTGGGTGGTTGGCGAACCATGGTTGAGGCGATAGATGTGCGCACATTTGGGTTGGGTGGCGATAGCCGGGTTTTATTTAATCGGGAAAAACGTGCCTTCGATATCGGACCCGAGCGCGTTATGCCCATTAGTCTGCTGATAAATCAGCATCCGGAATTAAAAGCCGAACTACACCAGCAGTTAGAGTTACCCAGAAGCACCACACACAGCGCAGAGTTTGTCCTTGCGCATGCTGCAGACCCCACCGACCTAACCAAGCAGCAGGCCGAACTGTGGGAAACAATCAAGCGCAAGCCCATCGATGTTCAAACGGTTTTCAACGATCAAACACTCGATCGTGCGTTGGTCAGATTAACGCAACGGGGCATCATTCTGCGGGCCGGATTCACGCCAACCGATGCCTGCCATATTGTTGGAGAAATCAACACGTGGGATACGGAAGCTGCGCTGCTTGCAGCAAGGTTACTCATGCGGTACTCGGCGTCGAACCTGGGGTTGGAATTTGAAGATGAGAAAGCCTTTGCGCGCCACATTATTAATGCCGTTTCACGCTTAACCGCAATGGCAATATTGGACACGCATTTATCCGAGCAGATTGCAGATAAATCGCGTTTCCAAAAAAGACTCGATACGGGTCAACGAACATTACTTGAAGATTTATTAGTCGACGGTGGTAATGAAGAGCTAAAGATTATGCTTAGCATGCAATTCCCGATAATCGGGTTAGGTGCGCCGGTTGGAAGTTACTATCCGAAAACTGCCGAGTGGCTGAACACCCGAGCTTTATTGCCAGAGCAGGGTGGTGTCGCGAATGCACTTGGTGCTGTTGTAGGAACGGTGCGACAAACGCATGAAATCAGCATTACACCTGCTGGTGGCAAACGGGTTAGTGTGCACTTTTATAATGGTACTGAACAGTTTGATGACTTGGAAACTGCGGCAGCGGCGGCCATTGAAGCTGCATGCGATGCGGCCCGAACATCTGCAGAGCAAGCAGGTGCTAGAAACATCAGTGTTGACCACGTGCGCGAAGATAATATTGTTGATAACGCTGGCGATGTCGTTTTTTTCGGTAGTTGTATACTCGCCACAGCAATTGGCAAGCCCAGCGCGATAGCAAACCAGTAAACCACCCACTCGTTGCTATGTGCGTTGCGGGTGTTTACTGGGCTATATCGAATCGCTTATTTGCGCGGAACGTAAATATCAGTGACGGTTCCTTCTGCGACTTCAGCTGCAAAGTTAATCGTTTCTGAAAGCGTTGGATGAGGGTGGATAGTTAAGGCCATGTCTTCTATGTCTGCCCCCATCTCAAGCGCTAGAACGCATTCGGCAATAAGCTCGCCAGCGTTGGGTCCAACCATTCCTGCGCCCAGTATCCGCTTTGTTTCCGGGTCGTAAATGACCTTCGTGGTTCCTTCGTTTCGCCCCATACTCAACGAACGTCCGCTGGCCGCCCAAGGGAAGCTGGCTTTGCCTATTTTTATGTTTTGTTCCTTAGCCATTGTCTCTGTCAGGCCCATCCACGCGACTTCCGGGTCGGTATAGGCGACAGATGGGATGGTTTTAGGATCGAAATACGATTTTTTACCAGCGCACACTTCTGCAGCTACCTTACCTTCGTGAGTGGCTTTGTGCGCAAGCATAGGTTGGCCGACTACATCGCCAATAGCGAATATGTGATTTACATTGGTACGCTGTTGCGAATCGACAGCGATAAACCCTCGCTCGTCAACCTGTACGCCTGCAGCTTCGGCATTGATGTTTTTTCCGTTGGGCGCGCGACCCACGGCGAGCAGTACTCGATCGAACGTATCATTCTTGGGTGCTTTACCGCCGTCAAATCGGGCCAGTAAACCCGCCTCGGTACTTTCGATGGCGCTGACCTTTGAACCAAGAAAAATGTTTTCAAATTGTTTTCTTAAGCGCTTTTCCAATGGTCTGACCAGATCGCGGTCGCACCCCGGCATAAGCCCATCGGAAAGTTCAACCACCGTTACCTGTGAACCGAGACCGGCGTAAACACACCCCATCTCCAGGCCGATAATGCCGCCACCGATTACCAATAGTCTTTTCGGTATATCAGCCAGAGCAAGCGCACCGGTTGAATCAATCAGGCGCTCATCATCATAAGGCAGGCCAGGGATTTTAATGCTTTGAGATCCTGCCGCAATGATGGCGTTGGTAAAACTGACCGATTTGGTATCAGGGCCATCAATATCAATTGTGTTACTTGAACTGAACGTTGCATTGCCGTGTAACACGCTAACGTTACGTTGCTTTGCCAATCCAGCCAAGCCACCTGTTAGCTGACTGATAACGGATTCTTTGAAGCCGCGTAGTTTATCGATGTCGATCACCGGCTCGGAAAAGCTGACACCGTGCTGAGCCATCGTTTTCGTCTCTTCAATGACGGCAGAGGTGTGTAACAACGCTTTTGAAGGAATACACCCAACGTTCAAACACACACCACCCAAGGTCGGGTACCGTTCTATGAGTAAAACGTTTAAACCAAGATCGGCAGCACGAAAGGCTGCAGTGTAGCCGCCTGGGCCTGCGCCCAATACAACGAGGTCGTAGTCAACGGAACTTGTTGTTGAGGTTGTTGTAGAGGTCGCTGTTGCGCGCGCCGCTGAGCTGTCTGCTTGCGGCGTTGCATCAGCGCTGGCAGTGGAGGCAGTGGAGGCAGCCGCGTTGGTACTGTCGTTGGGTACTGCGGTGTCCTGGCCGGTCGTATCGCTTACTTCCAGTACAATCAGGTCGTTGCCAACTGATATTTTATCGCCTGTTTTAACCAGAACCGAGGTAACAGTGCCTGCACTCGGTGATGGAATTTCCATACTCGCTTTATCACTTTCCACCGTGATAATCGAACTTTCCGGTTCGAGCTGATCGCCGACATTGACCAACACTTCAATAATCTCAACCGAATCAAAATCGCCAATGTCCGGTAATTGAATCGTCTTTAGTTCACTCATGGTCTTTTGTGCTGCCCAGTCTTTTTAAACGGCCCATTCTGATTAACGGCTTATCCTTTTAAAGAAAAGGTATAGCCGCCGTTAGTACTGTCTGTTTACTCGAATTAGCCGTCCGCTACAAAAGTAGCCGACGGACATCCTTTATCGCATTGCAGTAATACTTCAGGAATCGTGCGGCGTCCGCGCCATCAACCACTCGGTGGTCATAACTTAAATCGAGTGGACACATGAGTCGTGGTATGAACTCGCTACCATTCCAGACCGGTTGCATACGCGCGCGCGTTATTCCAAGAATGGCAACTTCTGGCGGGTTAACCAAAGGCGTGAATGCCGTTCCACCGATACCCCCTAAACTCGAAATTGTCATGCTCGCGCCTTGCATTTCATCGGGCTTGAGTTTTTTGTTGCGTGCTCGATGACTGACGTCGGCCATTTCAGCTGCAAGTTCGGTTATGCTTTTTTTATCCACATCGCGAAACACTGGAACAACCAATCCGTTAGGCGTATCGACTGCAATGCCGATATGAAAATACTTTTTGTAAAACAGCGCCTGACCGTCCGGCGTCATGGATGAATTGACTTTCGGAAATGCCTTTAGCGTATGTACCAACGCTTTCATGTGAAAAGCCAAGCCGGTAATTTTTGGATCGCCTTCTTTGTGGTCTGTCTTTAACTCTTTTCTGAAGGCCTCAACGTCAGTGATATCGGCTTCATCATGATGCGTTACCAACGGAATATTGAGCCAGGCTCGATGCAAGTTACTGGCGCTGATTTTATTGATGCGACCCAGTTCAACGCGTTCTATTTCACCGAATCGACTGAAATCGATTTCAGGTAGGGCAGGTATACCCGTTGTGTTGTTGCCAACACCAGAACCGTAATTCGAACCGACGCCTTCAAGTGCAGATTTTATAAAAGCGGTTACATCAGTTTTCAGAATTCGCTCTTTAGGCCCGCTGCCTTTTATCAGCGACAGGTCGGCCCCGTGTTCACGCGCGTAGCGCCGTACTCCCGGGCTGGCATGCGCAAGACGAATTTTGTCATCGGCGATGTGTGCGGTAGGCGATGTCGATGCTTGCGAGCGAGCAGAAGCGGCTACATCTGCTTCTGTTTTTTCGCTACTGGGTGGTACGTCCGGGGCATTGCCGGTATGCGTTGACGCATTAGCAGCTGCGTTGTTCGCTGGAGTAGCTGTATCGGTTTCTGCATTGGCGCGCTGTTGCGCCGAACTCTCTGCTGAACTGTCTGATGAACCAGCTGCTTCGGTGGATTCAGTTTCAACCGCAGCTTCAGGCGCGCTTTCAGCTGCACCGGAATGCGCGCTCATGGTACCAATCACGTCTCCTGAACTTACCGTATCGCCAACGCTTATGCTTAACGTTTGGATAACGCCGGCTTGAGTGGCTGGAATTTCCATACTGGCTTTATCACTTTCCAGTGTTACCAGAGAATCGTCAAGCACCACCTGATCGCCGGTACTAACCAGAATTTCTATTACTTCAACATTTTCTGAATCACCAATATCAGGCACGACAATATCGATGGTGGCGTTGTCTGTTTGAGTTGTCATCGTTGCTTCCTCAAACCGTTGTTGGATCGGGTTTGTCGGGGTCGATCGCATATTGCTGTATTGCGTTGGCAGCTAGCGTCCGCTCGATTTTCCCGTCCTGTGCCAGTGCGTGTAATGCGGCCACAGTAACGTAACGCCTGTCGACCTCGAAAAACTCTCTTAGCTTCTCACGGGTATCTGATCGTCCGAAACCGTCGGTTCCGAGCGCAACGAACGTGCTCGGCACATACTCGCGCACTTGATCAGAATAGGTTTTCATGTAATCGGTTGAACTGATAACCGGAGAATCGTCGTTGCCGAGTACCGTCGTAATGTAGGGTACACGTGGTGTTTCCTGCGGATGCAACATGTTCCATCTTTCGGTTGCGAGTCCGTCTCTGGCCAGCTCATTGAAACTGGTTACGCTGTAAATATCAGATGCGATATTCCAGTCTTTGGCGAGCATGTCTGCTGCGGCGATGACTTCGCGCAAAATCGTACCGCCACCAAGCAGACGAACACGTGTTACGTTTTTGTCTTTGGATTTGCCTGCCGGCTCAACCGACTTGAGTTTGTAAATGCCTTTGATGATGCCTTCTTCGGCACCCTCGGGCATGGCGGGGTGAGTGTAATTTTCATTCATTGCAGTGATATAAAAATACACCGACTCACGTTGTGCCAGCATTCGGTGCATACCGTGCTGGATGATGACCGCCATTTCATAGCCGTAACAGGGGTCATAACTAATACAGTTAGGGATGGTGTTTGACAACACCAGTGAATGTCCGTCTTCGTGTTGAAGACCTTCACCATTTAGCGTTGTACGTCCTGCCGTGCCACCAATCAGGAAGCCGCAGGCTCGCATATCCCCGGCCAGCCAGGCCAGATCGCCGATACGCTGAAAACCGAACATGGAGTAGTAGATATAGAACGGAACCATGTTCACACCGTGTGTGCTGTAAGCCGTTGCTGCGGCTAACCAACTGGCCATACCGCCGGCCTCGGTTATACCTTCTTCCAGAATCTGGCCCGATTTGTCTTCCTTGTAGTACATGATCTGATCGCGATCTTGTGGTTCATACAACTGACCAACTGAGCTATAAATTCCCAGTTGTCTGAACATTCCTTCCATGCCGAAGGTGCGTGCTTCATCAGGAACAATGGGGACCACGTTTTTACCGATGCGTTTATCGCGAGTGAGCAGGGTGAGCATTCGTACGAATGCCATTGTGGTAGACATTTCGCGCTCGCCAGAGCCTTCAAGCAGCGCTTTAAAATCGGTTAGTGGTGGAACCTCTAATGGCTCAGCAAATTTTTTGCGCTGCGGTAAATAACCGCCGAGCGCTTTTCGACGGTCTTGAAGGTATTGAATCTCTGGACTGTTAGGGTCAGGTTTAACGTACTCCAGATTTTCAACTTGCTGATCGGTTAGCGGAATGCCGAAACGATCGCGCATTTTCTTCAAAGACTCCATGTCCATGTCTTTTTGCTGATGGGTGGCATTGGTGCCTTCACCCGATTCACCCATGCCGTAGCCTTTGACGGTCTTGGCCAGAATGACCGTAGGTTGGCCTGTGTGATTAACCGCTTCGTGATACGCGGCGTAGAGTTTATGAGGGTCGTGGCCACCACGATTTAAACGCCAGATATCGGCATCGCTCAGGTTGGCAACCAGTGCTTTGGTTTCCGGATATTTACCAAAGAAATGTTCACGGGTGTACGCACCGCCTTTGGCTTTGAAGTTCTGGTATTCACCATCTACTGTTTCCATCATGAGTTGCGCCAGTTTACCGGTGGTGTCTTTGGCCAGTAGTGGATCCCAATACGATCCCCACAACACTTTAAGCACGTTCCAGCCAGCTCCGCGAAACATTGATTCCAGTTCTTGAATAATTTTACTGTTGCCGCGAACCGGGCCATCGAGTCGCTGCAGATTGCAGTTGATGACAAAAACCAGGTTGTCGAGTTTTTCCCGGCCTGCAAGCGAAATGGCACCCAGTGATTCTGGTTCGTCCATTTCTCCATCACCGAGAAAAGCCCATACTTTTCTGTTTTCAGTTTTGGCTAATCCACGATGTTGCAGATACTTCATGAATCGTGCTTGATAGATCGATGTTAATGAACACCAACCCATCGACACGGTTGGAAATTGCCAGTACTCGGGCATTAACCATGGATGTGGATAAGATGACAGGCCATCGCCATCGACTTCCCGGCGAAACTTGTCCAGGTCTTCTTCGCTGAGACGACCTTCCATAAACGAGCGAGCATAAATGCCGGGTGCCGAATGGCCCTGAAACATAATTAGATCGCCGCCGTGTTCCGGAGTAGGAGCATGAAAAAAGTGGTTAAAGCCGATGTCGTACAACGTGGCCGCAGAGGCAAAGCTTGCAATGTGCCCGCCCAAACCGGATTTATTTCGGTTGGCCCGCAAAACCATCGCGGTGGCGTTCCAGCGAATCATGGAACGCAGGCGATACTCAATCTCATGATCACCGGGATTGGGTACTTCCAGGTGCGTCGGAATTGTATTCAGGTATGCGGTACTGGCCTTAAAAGGAATGTTTGCTCCAGAGCGACGAGACTTATCGATTAGCCGCTCGAGGAGAAAATGGGCTCGCTCAGCACCTTCCCGTTCGATCACGGCATCGAGGGCTTCTAGCCATTCCTGCGTTTCAAGCTCATCGGTATCGTTGATCTGGTCGGTCGCCATGCAGATTCCTGATTAATAGAGAGTTTTGTCATTTTACTCAGAACTGGTACCAGTGACGTTGATTCGCTGGCAAAGTGTTTGTGCTCCAATGCACTCACTTTCGGTCTGTACGTATATATGACGGTTTACTGGCGTTACGTTGCTGAAGCTGTCGTGACAGGCAATCATAGACGCCGATGTAGTGCATTAGTTCGAATTATTGTGGTCGACCGATCCCGTCAATACGCCATCTTCGATGCCAGTCAGTTGAGTGGGTAATACCTGATTGGCCAAATCCTGTTTGCTGGTTGTGCACACTTTCAGGTAGTTCGGCGTGTATCCCCAGTGTTTGAATTGACCGTCAGGTTGCTCCTCGCCTCGTTCCCATAATACCAGTGGTGATTGATCTTTAGCCAATTCGAGCATTTTATTCAGGACGCGGTGTTTTTGATTACTGGCCAGCGCATGAAGCGCTTTACTTCGTTTAGCTCGCAGTGGCTTGGGAACCGGGTTGGGCAGGGTCGCTGCCTTGGTTCCTTCGCGCTCTGAATAGCTGAATATGTGTAAGTGACCGAAATCCATGCTGTCGATGAACTCGATCGACTCGTGCCACTCTGCTTCGGTTTCACCGGGAAAGCCGACAATGATGTCGCTGGTAATGTTGAAGTCAGGGACTTGCGCTCGCAGGCGTTCTGTTAGTTCACGAAAATCTCCTGTCTTGCAACGCCTTGCCATTCTGCGCAGAACAGTGTCGCTACCGCTTTGTAGCGGAAGGTGCATATGGGGCAACACACGTGGGTTATTGAACAGCGTAAAAAAATCAGGCGACAAGTCCCACGGCTCGACTGACGCAAACCGTATTCTTGCTATGTCGGTGTCGCTGACCAGTGCCGTAACCAAATTATGCAAATTAGTGTCAAGGTCGCTGCCATAACCACCAACATGAACACCGGTGAGTACAATTTCGTGTACGCCCGATTCGGATAGGGCTTGGACTTCCTCAACCAACGACTCGATGCTCCGGCTTCGTTCTGCACCGCGAGCGACCGTGACGATGCAAAAGGTGCAACGATAGCGACAACCATCTTGAATTTTTATAAACGCGCGGTGTCTATTGCGCTGAAAAAGTGCAGTCTCGGCAGGAACTGTTGCACTTTGTGGCATGGTGGGTTGTTGAAACTCCGCGCGTGTCAGCGGTACAAGGTTATCCTTGTCGGTGTTTGCGACAACCAGATCGATACCCAGCTCGGCTAGCGCTTCGGGCGATTCGAGTGAGCTGTAACATCCAGATACCACCATTTTGGCTTCGGGATTGGTGCGCTGTAGTCGTTGTACACGTTGGCGCGATTTTCTTACCGCCTCCTTTGTTACAGCACAAGTGTTCAAAACCAGTACATCTGCATCTTCGGCAGAGGCAGTGATTTGGTCGCCGGCGGCGCTGAATGCACCTGCCCATTGTTCTAGTTCGGCTTCGTTCAGACGGCAGCCTAAAGCACTGAGATGGATACGCACGATGTGGATGCAACATTAATTGACAGAATATAGTGTACCTTATGCCACGAAATCACTGGTTCGAGATTGTGACATATCACTCTTTTCGCTAGGATGTAGCAACCAGCGCTAAGTTTGCGCTCTCATTTTATTTTCAGGAATCCTATTCATGTTTAGAGACTTCGAGAAATCACCAAGCAAGTCTTCGTATCAGTTGAAATTCCTCTTGGCAGGGCTCGCCTTGGTTTCACTTATTGGCGCCTGGATGTTGCGCTCTGATAGCGGCGATCGCATTCATAAGCTCAGAAGTGATGTGGCTGCCACCACGGCCAGCTTGACGACATCAACAGAGGAACTCAAAACAACAAAAGCTGAACTCGGGATTATCCGTGGTGAGCTTGATGAAGCGAACGCCGCTTTGGAAACCGTGAATGCTGAGCTGGCAACAGCCAAGGCTGATCTTGAAAGCTCTATGGCCGAATTGGAAAGCACCAAAGGCGCTTTAGAAAGCGCGACGGCCGAATCGGGCGTCGAGCTTGAATCACTACAGGCCAACTTTGCTGCGCTTGAAGAACAGAAATCGACGCAAGAGGCTGAGTTTGCCGCCATCAGTGATACCAATCAGGCGTTGGAAGCGCAGCTGGCTGATCTGCAAATGCGATTGGAAGCAACCACTGCCGAATTGGGTACCTTCGCCAGTCAGCGCGACGACACGGTCGTAACGCTTGAGCGTCAAGTGGCTGAGTTAAGTGCTGAACTGGAAACACAGCGCGCAGACATGGCTGCTCGTGAGCAGGAGATGGAAGATTTCTACGCTAAAACTCAAGAGGACATGCAATCGCAGGTTCAGTCGTTGCTCAGCGCTGGCTCAACCCGCGATGCCGAGGTCTCAAATGCCCGCACCAGCTACGATTCATTACTGAGTTTGTACGACGCTGATACAGCTTCACTGAATGCTGAAATTGGCGAGCTTGAAGCTCGCAGGGCTTTGTTGGAAGAATCAGTTGGCCAAATGGAAAACCGTGTGCTAACTGCAGAAACAGAGTTGTCGCTGACCAAAACACGCCTTGCTGAAACGGAAGTTGTGCTGGAAGAAACTCAAACCGCACTAACAGACACTGAAGCTCAGTTGAGTGAATCACTGGCTGAGCTGGATGGCAATGCTGCCAAACTGGCAGAAACCGGTGCGGCTGTGGAAGAAGCAAATGCAAAAGCTGAGCAAGTCGCTGCAGACCTTCAGGTACAACTCGACGCTCAGAAAGCGGAAGCCGAACAAGTTTCTGCTGATCTTCAAGCTCAAATTGATGCTCAGTTAGCCGAGCTCGAAGCAGCTCAGGCCGAGTTGGCGTCGGTTCAACAAGCCCTGGGTGATGCTCAGGGTGAATTGGCACAGCGTGATCAGAATTTAGGTGTCGTTAACACCGAACTGCAAAGCCTGATGGCCAACTTTGGTGAGAAAGACACAGAGTTGTCTTTGGCGCTTGATCAAACCAAAGAGCTGCAAGCGCGGTATGACACCGACATCATCAATCTGAACGCAGAGTTGGGTGAACTCGAAGCGCAAAAAGCGCAGCTGGAGATGGATATCGCCGAGCTTCAAACTCAGAATGATGCGCTGACCGGTGAGAAAACCGATTTAACAGCTTCACTGGATGAACTCAATAATCAGCTGGCTGAAGTGCAAGCAGCGGCAGGTGAGGGCTCGGCTCAATTAGAAACATTGTCGGCGCAAGCGGCCAGTGATGCCGAAGCTGCTCAACAGCAGGTGACTGAGCTCGAATACGCAAAAGCTGAGTTGGAAGCAGAAGTGAAAACACTGTCATTGCAAATCACCGATCTCGAAGCGGCAGCCGGCGATACATCAGCTCTCGATTCTGTTAAAGCAGAGAAAGATGAGATGCAAGCGCAGATCGATGCTGCGATGGCTGAAAAGGCTGAGCTGGAAGCACAGCTTGCTGAACTCACTGCAAGTAAAGAAGAAATGGACGGTCGAATTGCCGAGTTGAATTCCAACAACGCAGCGTTGTTGGGTGAGATGGCAACGATGGACGCCGAAGCGAGTGATCTTAGGGGTCTGGTTGAAGATACGTCTGCGATGGACGAGCTAACGGCTAATAAAGAGCAACTTGAA
The DNA here is from genome assembly GCA_937922945.1 of uncultured Granulosicoccaceae bacterium. Taxonomy (GTDB): domain Bacteria; phylum Pseudomonadota; class Gammaproteobacteria; order Granulosicoccales; family Granulosicoccaceae; genus Granulosicoccus. The sequence continues at coordinate 15,044 of CAKZUP010000161.1, read as the reverse complement.
CAGCAAGTGGCAGATTTGAATGCCCAGCTTGGTGAGATGGAAGCGCAGTTAGCCGATACATCAGCAGTCGATGCGCTGCAGGAAAAACTCGATGCAAGCCGTAAAGAATTGTTTTTTGCCAATGCCGATCTCGGTGGTCAAAGCAGTTCATTGAAGTCATTGCGTTCGCAGTACACCGAGCTCGAAGCGCAAATAGCTGCTAATGATGCATCGGGTGAAATAGCCGCGTTGCAAAAGGAAAAAGCCGATCTCGAGTTACAAATCGCGGACATGCAAGCGAGCATGGATGCGGCCATGAGCGAATCTGAGTCGAATCAGGCGAATCTTCAAGCCTCTCTCGATGCCGCATTAGCGCAAAGCGCAACGCTCGGTGAGCAAGTTGACGGTTTAACCGCCGAACGTACCGCGCTTCAGGATGAACTCAGTGCGATTCAGGAAGCCATTGCTGCAGCAGAAGCCACCCAGGCTGACATGCAGAGCGCCTTAGACGCAGCTACTGCAGAGAAAGACTCGCTTGATCAACAGATTGTTGATCTGAGCGCAGAGCGTGATGCATTGCAGGTTGAGCTGGAAGAGATCAATACTGCTTTATCAGCCAATGAGAGCAAAATTGCAGATCTTGAGAATTCGCTAACATCAACCAACCGACAAGCGCTTGATCAAATGGCCTCACTGGTTACCGATCGAAATGTTGTCCAAGATCGGGCACTTGCACTTGATGCGCGAGTCGGTGAGTTGGAAGGTGAACTGAGTGTGGCGCAGAGCACGGCCGATCAGCGTGGTGAGTTCATCGATCAGATGCGCAACGAAATGGACGGGTTGAACTCTCGTATTGGTGAGCTCGATGCAGAACTGGCGGCACAACAAAGTCGTGTGGCTGAGCTAGAGCAGTTGATAGCCGATGAGCAAGCCAAGGTCGCCGATCTTGAAGCGCAGCTTGAGGCAGCGACCCAAAGCCGCGCGGATATGGAAGCGCAGATTGCTGAACTGGGTGGTCAGAAAGAGGGCCTTGAAGCTCAGTTAGCTGAACTGCAAACCGGGCTAGACGCAAAAACCGCCGAAGCAGATTCGATGCGCGAATCAATGACAGCAGAGGTTGAGGGTTTGCAAGCCCGGATTGCTGAACTTGAAGCTGAAATGGCAACGCAAGTATCAGATGCAGAAGCCACTCAAGCCTCCTTGAGTGCCGATCTGGAAGGCAAACAAGCAGAGATTGATGCGTTGAAAGGGCAGCTAGGCGATCTGCAAGCGAACCTCGATGCAAGTGTTGCTGATGCGGAAACAAAGCAGGCTGCAATGATGGCCGATGCGGAAGGGCTGAATGGTCAAATCGCCGCGCTTACCGATGAGAAGGCAGCACTGGAAGCTCAGCTAGCCGGCTTACAAGGCCAGATTGACGACTTGCAAGGCGAAGTCGGCACGGCTCAGGGTCTCGCAGCTGAGAAACAAAGTGAGCTTGATGCATTGGCTGCAAACGCGGCTGGGTTGGAAGACCAAATCGGCGCTATGCAGGATTCGGTTGGTCAACTGCAGGAAAGACTTGCCGCTGCTGAGAAAAATGGTGATGAACAAACCGCCATTGCTCAGAATCTGGCAAACAAGCTTGCCGCAATTCAACAGGGTGATGAAAACCAGAAAGCCTCTGCTGAAGAGCTGAAGGAGAAAATTGAGAACAGTCTGGCCGCTAACGGCGTGACAGATGCTCAGGTTTCTTTACGTGACGACAACAGCGTTGCTGTTAATCTTCGCAGTGAAGCGCTGTTCAGTTCTGGTAGAGCCAGATTGAGTCAGGGTGGTCGTGAGCTGATGGGTAAAGTTGGAAGTGCCCTTGCTGACATGCCGAACAACGTCGCTGTGGAAGGCCACACAGATAGCATCCCGGTATCCGGTGATCTGTTGGCGATCTTCCCGAGTAACTGGGAATTGTCAGTTGCCCGAGCAGCGAACACGGTTAACTACCTACAAAACAGCGCAGGTATCGATGCCAATCGCTTGTCAGCCTCTGGTTTCGGTGAAAACCGACCGGTTGTTGCGAACGATACGCGGGAAGGTCGGGCGTTGAATCGACGTGTTGAGATTGTGGTCAAGCCTTAAGTTAAGCCTTAAGTAAAAACTTGAATGAGCCTGAGGGTTCAACAATAAGTTTTCCACAGTTGTATAAAATGGACCGATCAAGAACCATTGATCGGTACCTTTCGTAAAAAAGGCGGTCAGTCACACTGACCGCCTTTTTTGTTCACTGCGCTTTATGTTGTGAAAATTGACTATAACCATGCGCTGGCCGCTGAAACGAATGCATTATGTCTTTTGATAAAACCATTACTGTTGCACTGACTGGTGCTTCTGGTATTCAGTACGGGCTGCGTTTAATCGATGCGCTGATCAGCGCTCAGTGTCGTGTTTATGTGTTGATGTCGAAGCCTGCCAAAGTGGTCATGGGCATGGACACCGATATTCCGGTTCCGGCCAGAACCTCCGATGTACAAAAAGATTTCTCTGAACGCTACGCTGCAAAAGAAGGCCAGTTGTTCGCTTTCGGCCAGGAACAATGGACAGCACCCATTGCCAGCGGATCTGGTGCGCCAGACGCTATGGTCATTTGTCCGTGTACAACGGGTACGCTGGCCGCTGTTGCCGCTGGTAATTGCAATAACCTGTTGGAACGCGCTGCCGATGTGGTTTTAAAAGAGCGCAGAAAGCTCATTGTTATGCCGCGTGAAATGCCGTTTTCCAGTATCCATTTAGAGAATATGCTGCGGTTGGCAAATGCAGGCGCTGTAATAATGCCGCCTAATCCTGCGTTTTACAACTTACCCCAAACAGTGGATGAACTTATCGACTTTGTTGTTGCGCGAGTGCTCGATCAACTGGATATAGAACAGTCGCTCATGCCTGTTTGGGGCAGTGAGATACTCGACGAGAAGAAATAAAACTATTATGGAATTGCCTCTCTTTCCGTTGTCTACCGTGGTGCTTCCCGGTGGCAAATTGCCGCTGAGACTTTTCGAGCAGCGCTACATCAACATGGTCAAAGACTGTTTTAAAAATAATACAGGTTTTGGTGTCTGTTTAATCAGGGATGGTTCAGAGGCAGGCACACCTGCACAACCATATCCGCAAGGCACGCTCGTATCATTAATTGATTTTGATCAAGGCCCGGATGGACTTTTACACATAACGGCTGAAGGGCAACAAGAATTCTCTTTGCTCACTTATGCTGCCAACAGTGATGGTTTGCTTGTTGGAGAAGTGCAGCTGATTGAACTTGGGGAACCACCTGCAATGGAAGAGGCGTATCAGGATCTGTCGAGAAAACTGGCGATTATCATGCAATACGTTGAGCCCAATATAATTTACGAAACCAAAGAACTCGATAATGCGGAGTGGGTGTGTAACCGGTTGCTTGAATTACTGCCCATTGCCGCTCCGGCCAAGTTTGACATTCTTCAGTTGCCCAGCAGCAAAGACAGGCTAGATGCGCTTGCTGGCCTCCAAATCGAATTTGCTCGTTAGTAGCCGGGGGACGATACTGTAAGCAAGTGTGCTCGTGCTAGAGTTGTTTGACGAACATTTTAGAATTTCGTTTGCTGTCGTAGGCAATCTTGCGTGTCGCAGGCATGTCTGCCGCTGATTTTTCTTCGTACCCACGTTCAATAAACCAATGCGCTGCTCGTGTGCTGAGCAGCATCAGCGTCGATAAATTTAAGGATTTTGCCTTGGCTTCAAGATGGGCAATCAAGTCGCCAGCACGACCTTGCCCACGATAATCGGGATGCGTCACGACACAGGCAATTTCGCCCAAGCCGTTTGCTGCTCGATCACTATCGGTGCCTGAATCGGTGCTAGCAAACAAGGCTGCACAGGCGATGACCATGCCTTCGCGCTCGCAAACAACGAACTGTTCAATATCAATCTCCAGCTGCTCTCTGGTACGGGTAGCCAGCGTGCCATTGTTTTGTAACGGTTCGATGAGTTCGATGATGCCGTTTACATCCTGTATACCCGCCGCGCGCAAATGTTCCCACCGTTTAGCTGTAACCAATGTGCCGCCACCATCTATGGTGAAAAGTTCACGCATCAACGCGTTCGGATCGGACAGGCTCAGCAGGTGTACGCGAGCCACGTTGTTGCGGGACGCTTTTATGGCGCGCAACAGTGTGCGGCTTAGCTCGTCACTTTGTTGTTTTTGCGCCAGCGCTTCCATTGATGCTGCGCTGGCTTCACGAATTACACGCCCGTTTTCATCAAGAGGCAGTGTATCGACGAAGAAAATCAGCTTATCCGCTTTGAGAGCAATAGCCGCTTCGCAGCTCACTTCTTCTGCCGGCAAGTTGAAAATATCACCCGTCAGCGAATAGCCGGTTGGAGGTAGTAATACGATATTACCGCTCGCCAATTGGTTATTGATCTCAGCGCTGTGCACTTGTCTGACTGTGCCCGTGTGCTGATAATCGATGCCATTGTGCACGCCAAATGGTTGAGCTGTAATGTAGTTTCCCGAGCACACTGATAACCTGGCGCCGGCCATTGGCGTGTTGGGAAGGCCCATCGATAAGCGCGATTCGAAAAGTGAACGTGCGCGACCTGAGGCTGTCAGAATACTTTTCAAGGCCTCATCGTCGGTTACACGCCTGCCTTCAATAATGGTTGATATTGCGTGCTTTTTCTCAAGCGCTGAGTCAATTTGCGTACGTAATCCGAAACTGAGTACCAGGCGTACTCCTAAGTGGCTCAGCAATGCGAGGTCAGGTATGAGATTGTTGAATAACGGTGTATCCAGCAACGCGTCCGGCAAGCACATAACCATGGTGGCGCCACGATGAGCCTTAATGTACGGGGAGGCTCCACGAAACCACTGAATGGCTTTATCTTGTGAATTGTCAGCGTCTACCATACGATTTTGTGTTCTTGCGAATGTGTGTGTCGCGAAATTGTGTTCTAAACGGTGGCCGCAAAGGCGGCTTCGACCTCTATCATAAAGAGGTTAACGGAACCGGCCAACAATATCAGGCCAAAAACAGGCCAACTGACACATTCTCGGCGGTTTTTGGAACACAAGTTGCGGCGTGTACCTTTCTGTCTTGATTTATTCTGAGACTTACTCCACCTATTAACTGGGATAACGTTTATTGTGATTGCACTTGGAATGACAGCACGAGCATCGAATGACAGTTCATCGTACCCCAGAGCAAACTCAGCAGAATTCGGCACAACAGTGGCTGCTAAGGTGGCTTTGTCAAACATGTTGATCAATCAGGCGGTAAGACTATTCGCGCTGGCGTGGCTGCTGGTAGTGTCCTGTGCAACGCATGCTGACACACAGGCGGTTGGCGATGATCGTTGGGCGTCGATTTTAGCCGAAGCGGCAGACTCTGTTGTGTCCATTCAGCTATCTTATTTACGCAATTTTGATGGTGTCGAACAAGGTGACGGTAATGCAACCGGATTCGTTGTCGATGCTGAGAGGGGCATTGTATTAACGAACCGGCATGTTGTTGGTGCTGGTCCTGTTCGATTGGCTGCTACGTTCCAGAATCAGGAACGTGTTGATGCCGTACCACTGTATCGCGACCCCATACATGATTTCGCCTTTGTTCGCTACGACCCGGCCGATCTTAAATACGCAGCGCCAAAATCGTTGCAGCTACGTCCCGACAAAATTAAAACCGGTATGAACATCCGCGTCATCGGCAGTGATGGCGGTGAACAGCTGTCCATCTTGACGGGTACCATCGCGCGGCTTGATAGAGCTGTGCCTGCTTATGCCCGGTATGGATACAACGACTTCAATACGTTTTACATACAAGCTGCGTCATCTACCTCCGGCGGTAGTTCGGGATCGCCTGTTGTGGATATGGACGGTGATGTGGTGGCTCTGAATGCGGCGGCCAATACTAAAACCGCAAGTAGCTTTTTCTTACCACTGCCTCGGATTCAATACGCGCTGGAGCGCTTGCGCAACAATCAAAAGATCGATCGCGGCAGCTTGCAAACCATTTTTTCTCATGAATCTTTTCGCGATTTGGCGCGTCTCGGTTTGGATGAGGAAACCGAACAGGGAGCCAGAACAAGCGATCCATCGACCAACGGTATGTTGATGGTGCGGCAGGTTATCGCCGGCGGTGTGTCCGATGGTGTGCTTGAAGAAGGCGATATTCTGGTGTCGATAAACGGCACAATCATGACCAACTTTATCGATCTGGAAGCGCTGCTCGACAGCAGTATTGGTGAAGCGCTGAATTTGCGTGTTATACGTCAGGCGCAAGTTCTCGACCTAAGCACAAGTGTTGCTGACTTGCACGATATTGAACCCATTGAATTTCTGGAACTGGGCGATGCCATTTTACAAAACATGTCCATACAACACTCTCGTGCAATGGACCGGGCTCAGTCCGGGGTGGTGGTTATGCGGGCAGGGTATTTGTTTAACGCGGCTGACTTGCCCTCGAGTTCAGTCATTGTGGAGTTGGATGGCAAACCTGTTGCCGATATAAACGACTTTATTGATATTGTAAAAACGTCGAATCGTGGTGAAAAATTATCTGCGCGGTTCGTTGTACCCGGTCGTGAGTACACCACAAGCCTTACGCAAATCGATCTTGACAATCGCTGGTTTGATTTTCGTCGCTGTAAACGAGTAGACGATGCTCGTTTCTGGGATTGTAGCGAGGTTAATCTACCTGCTAAAACAAGTCGTGCCATCGATGATGTTATTAAAGTGCCTCAGTTTAAGGATGCGTTGCTGAATAAGGTCAGTCCGGCGATGGTAAAAGTGGATTTTGACATACCGTACAGCGCCGATAATGTCTATGCCAGGCATTTTCAGGGGGTTGGTTTAGTCGTCGACAAAATCAACGGTCTTGTCGCCGTCGATCGCAATACGGTGCCCATTGGGTTGGGCGATGTAGAGATAACGTTCTTCGGTTCTCAAGTGTTGAACGGACAAGTTGTTTTTATGCATCCGCGCCATAACGTGGCCTTGCTGAAGTACGACCCGGCCGTTTTGGGTGATGTTGAATTTGAGGCGTTAACGTTGTTGGAAAATCAAGGACCGATGCCCGGACAATTAACCATGGTTGGATACCGTGCCGATGGTACCTTTCGGCGACACGAGGTCGATGACTTCAGTCGATTAACCGTTGGATTCTCACCTCCGGGACTACCCCGTTTTCAACAATCACCCATAGATTTGTATGGTGTGCCGAGCGTACCGCCTTCTTTGGGTGGTCCTTTTGTTGACGAGAACGGCGATGTCCATGCCATGTATATGAGCTTTGCTTACGAGGAAGGTCGTGAAATACGTCAGAATGAATGGGCGATGCCTGCATCGGTTATTCTGGAAACGCTGCGTATGTACCAGTCGCAAAGCCCGTTTCGTTCACTGGACATACGCTTGGCGTATCGCAGTATTGCAGAGGCTCGACAGTTGGGTCTGCCACAGGCCTGGTTGGATCAATACATTGATTTGCCCTCTGAAAATCGCAAGGTGTTGTACATTGAGCAAGTGGTGCCTAATACCGATGCACAAGATAAACTGCTCCCCGGTGATATTCTTTTGGCAATTCAGGGCGAGCTGGTAGCAGATTTACTGACAGCAGAAGTTTTGTCACAACGCGCTCAGGTGACTTTATCTGTGCTCAGAGCGGGTGAAGTGACAGAAGTCGAATTAAAGCCTACATCGTTAAGTGGCGTGGGTACTGACAGGTTAGTGAGTTGGGCAGGTGCAAATTTTCAGGAACCTCATCAAGAGATTGGCTATCTGAAAGGTGTGGACTTTGCCGGGGTGTATGTGGCAGGAACGGAACAAGGTTCTCCTGCTCGTTGGGATGGGTTATATCGAAACCGATTTGTCACCCATGTTGATGGTGAAGCTGTCAATAATTTAGACGACTTTGTCGCAATTATCCGGCAGAAGCCACAGGATGCAGTGACTCGATTATCCATCGTTTCGATTAGTGGTCGTAAGAGTATCGTGACTGTTTCTCCTGAATATAATTTTTGGCCTACGTTTGAAGTGAAACGCACGGCCGATGGTTGGCAACGTCAAAATCTGGTTAACTAGGTACCATGTTATGCGTATTGGTTTTTGTCACAAGCCACGCATGATGGCTTAACATGTCAGCAGATTAACGTGTCTTTTGAGACGTTGCTTGTACGAATGATGGCACAACAGGGTTGGTTGGATTACGTGGTTAACTGGATGGTATGAGCGCATTGCCTGATATCGAATATGATGTAATCGTTGTTGGTGGTGGTATGGTTGGCGGCATGCTAGCCGCTGGATTAGCAACCGCTGTACCTCAGTTCCCAGAACCATTGCGGGTGTGTGTACTCGAAGATCGTAGACCAAAACTGTTTGAACCTGGTACTTATCCCGACTACGATTTGCGCGTTTCTGCGTTAAGTGTGGCTTCCGAGAACATGCTGAGTGCGGTCGGGGCTTGGCCGGGTATCATGTCCAGGCGATGTTGTCCGTTTAAACGCATGAGCGTGTGGGATGGCGAACAAGGTGGTCGTACCGATTTCAATGCAGGCGAGATTCGAGCTGGCCACCTCGGACACATCGTCGAGAATCGGGTTATACAATTGGCCTTACTCGATCGAATAGACGAACTGCCCACCGTTACTGTTCTTTCTCCTGCACGGTTGGCTCGTCATCACATATCCCATAACGGTGTTCAAGTAACACTCGAAGACGGTCGTATTGTTCGCGCCCGTTTGATGGTTGGCGCGGACGGCGCTAACTCAATGGTACGCCAGCGCGCCGGTATTGAAATGGATAAAAAAACTTATCCGCAACACGCACTTGTTGCCAATGTAGAAACCCGAAATCCGCAACAAGATATTACCTGGCAGCGTTTTGTTCCAACTGGACCGCAAGCGTTCCTTCCATTGTGCGGTAACAAAGGCTCAATTGTCTGGTATCACACAGAAGAAGAATTGCAGCGCCTTAAAGAATTGACCGATGATGATTTTATTGAACAGTTGGTGCAGCATTTTCCGCAAGAGTTGGGTGAGATCACTGGTTTGAATGGCCGAGGATCTTTTCCATTGGCAAAAGCACACGCGAAGAGTTACATCGCGAATCGTGTTGCGCTGGTGGGTGATGCTGCACACACGGTGCATCCGCTGGCAGGACAAGGCGTTAACCTTGGATTGCTCGATGCCGCAGCGCTTGCACAAGTGGTGCGGATAGCCAGTATGAAAGGTCGAGACATTGGAGAGCACGCTGTATTGCGTCGATATCAGCGTTGGCGGTATGGTGATAATCAACTAATGATAGGTGCACTCGACGCCATGTACGAAGCATTCAAACCACAACCTACATTGTTGCAGCACGCGCGTAGCGCATCGCTCAACATGGTGAACAGCCTTAGTGGATTAAGACACCATGTTATGCGACATGCAATGGGACTCACGGGAGAGTTACCTGAGCTTGCGAAAAAAGCGACGCCGATTACCCCCGTATAACCCCCCGCGTAAACTTTGCGTCAAGTTCTAAGCCGGCTTACTCAGTTCCAAGCGTTGCGTCCACTGGCAGATACTAGGCTAGCGTATCTTAGCTATACCGTTCGCTTCTTAAGAATTACCGATGCAGATCGGGCTACACGAAGTTAGGCAAGGTTCTGTATCGAGCGAAATAATGCAGTATCACCGACATGTTTTTGACAAATCGTTAAAAATAACTCTGGCAATGCGCTTTAATTCCACTCAGGCACGAGTGTTTACCTTTTTTAATCAGATCACTGGTTGGCAACACTCGGGCTGAGGTATTCTGATCTCTTCGTTGTGACTGCGAGAAGAGAGACGATGACAATTTTAGGTTGGTGGCTCGTTTTTTTATTGGGTGGATTATTAGGTTGGTTTTTTGCTCACATGCACACTCGGTCCGAATTGTCAGACTTGCGCCGGCAAAGTCAGATAGGACGAGTTGGTACTCGTGAGCAAACGAGCATCGCATCGAGCCAATCGTCTGAAAAAGTCTCGGCGATGGGTGCCTCAGCCAGTGCCTCAGCAAATGTTGATTCGTCAGGCGCAGGTTCAGCCCGGGCATCGCATAGTCAAACGCAACCTTTATCTCAACAGCCTGAATCTGTAGCAAAAACCGCACTGTCCGCAACAGATGCTGATGAACTTTATCAACTTGCGGCGAAAGTGAAGCCGTTGGAATACGAGCTATTGCAAGGACGGCGACGTATAGCTGCTTTGGAATCGGAAAATCACGATGATCTTTATAAGCAAGCTGCACGGGTTAAACCACTGGAGTTTGATTTAAAGCAGGCACACGCCAGAATCGACAAACTGGAAAAGTTAAATGCGTCCAGAGCTGATGCGTCGAGCACTAACACAGTAAGAGCGCTTTCTCGCGATTCTTCGCAAACACAGGTTTTGAGTCGTGAAGAGGCGAGTGCACAGAGTAATGCGTTTTTGGCTGCACCGCGTAACGATGATGAGCTGGATGAGCTTTACAGAATCGCTGCACGTGTAAAACCGCTTGAATATGATCTGACTCAACGAAAACAGGAAATCAAAGGCCTAAAACAAGCGCTTCAGGACGTAAGAAGAAGTAACGACAAACAATTAGTTTCTGTGCGTTCGCAAGCAGAGAACCAGGCTAGCCTGCATTACAAGCAAAAGCTTGAAGACAAACAAAGAAAAATAAACAAACTACAGAGTGAGCTGGAATCTGCTTCCGGCTCTAAGGTAGAACTCCAGAAGCTACGTCGTGACGTTGAACAGGTACGTGTCGTGGAAGGGGAGCGCAATAAACTGCGTGAGCACAGTGAAACTCAATTGGAGAATATTCGTGTGTTGATGGAACAGTCCGACACACTTGAAAAAAAGCGTAAGCAGCTGCAATTAGAGTTGGGAGAACTTCGCCGAGAACGCATTGAATTAAGTAATTCCGTTGATCATCTCAATACTCAGTTGTCTGAACGAGACAAGCAGATAAAAGAATTTCAGGCTAGCCAGCAAACCGCAAACCAAAAGGAGAAAGAGCTGGAGTCGACAAAATCTCGATTGGCGGCCAGCATGGATAGCTTGAGTAAAAGCTCTGACAAGGTGCAACAACTTGAAAGCAACGCAGCGCAACTAAACCAACAACTGGATAGTCGTACGGCAGAGGTTAAAACGCTTCAGAATAGTTTGAAGGAAGCCGGTGAGAGAAGTCATCAGTTGGTAAGCAAATTGGAGTTAGCTGATGAACAAGAGAAAGAGTTGGGTTTGCTAAGAGTTAAAATAAAAGACAAGGAAAAAGAAGTACAGAGTTTGACCACGCATTTAAATGATTCGCGTGTGTTTGAAGTGAGATACAAGGAAAGTCAGAGAGAGATTGCAGAGCAGGCACAACAGCTCGACAAAATGAGTGCGCTGCAAGCCAGCCTGAACGATCGTGACCTGGTTATTGAGAAGCTGAACGGTGAGTCAGTTAAGCTTCAGGAAGCTAATCAAACGCTTGAGCGCAAAGAGCTTGAGATTAAACAACTGAGTGAACAGAATCAACAGATAGACGTTCTTCAGAATAAATTAAGATCACGTGATAAGCAGCTCGCGGAATTGCAAGAGCGCGCTGCAAAGGTATCGATGCTTGAGACCTCGCTGGAACAAAGTAATCTTAAAGTAAACGAGCTCGCAAAACATGCTGACCACGCAAGTTCGCTACAGGCAGCCATTTCTGAGAAAGACCTGCACATAGCCAGTTTGAAAAAGCAAAGTGATCGTGTGTTGAATCTCGAAACGGTTATAAAAACCAAGGATGGAGAAATATCAAATCTGAAAGAACGCGGCTTGAAGGCCGACGACTTAGAGAAGCAGGTTGCGCAATTGCAAAACGATTTAACCGATTTAAAGTCTATTAAGGGAAAATTGGCTGATCGGGAAAAGACGATTATCGAACTCAAGCGTGATGTTGAAAAATCAAACAACGCAAAGCAGATCATTGAGCGAGAGAAATCTGAGTTAGTCAGCCAGTTGGCATCAAACGACGGCAAGTTTAAGCAGGCAGATGCCGAGTTACGGGTCGTTCGAGAAGAGCTCGGTAAGGCAAAGCAGCACGAAGTTGCATTACAAAACGTACGCACCGAACTCATGGCTACAAAGAAAGCAGCAGCTGAATTACAAACGGTGCGTGCAGAGCTAGGAAAAGCCAAACAGGCCGAAGGTGAACTGCAACGAGTTCGCGGGGAACTGGAAACGGCTAAGAAAGCACAATCTGAATTACAAACGGTTCGTGCAGAGCTAGGCAAAGCCAAACAGTCTGAAGGTGTACTACAACAAATTCGCGGCGAGCTGGAAGTGGCTAAGACAGCACAAGCTGAATTACAAACGGTGCGTGGAGAATTAGGTAAGGCCAAGCAAGCCGAAGTTGAGCTGAAACAAGTTCGCGGCGAGCTGGAAGTGGCTAAGAAAGCACAATCTGAATTACAAACGGTGCTTGGAGAATTGGACAAGGCTAAACAAGCCGAAGGTGAGTTGCAAAAAGTTCGCGGTGAGCTGGAAACAGCGAAAAAAGCGGCGGCTGAATTACAGACAGTGCGTGTAGAGCTAAGCAAAGCCAAACAGGCCGAAATTGAACTTCAAAAAATTCGCGGCGAACTGGAAGTAGCCAAGAAAGCACAAGCTGAATTACAAACGGTGCGTGGAGAATTAGTCAAGGCCAAGCAGGCCGAAGTTGAGCTGCAAGAAGTCCGCGGCGAGCTGGAATCGGCTAAGAAAGCGGCCACTGAATTACAAACAGTGCGCTCGGAACTTGGTAAAGCGAAGCAGGCCGAAGCTCAAGTAATAACCTTGCAAAGAGAACTGGATACAACCAGGCAAACCAGCGTGCAGGCGAACAAGCAGGTAGCGCAGCTAAAGACGGAACTATCTGAATCACAGCAGCAATACCAGTCCTACTCTGAGAAAGTCTCCGTGCTGGAAAGTTCGATTGCATCGCAACGTACATCGATGGCGGAGTTAAAAGCAAAAGCCGAATCAGTTGATGCTCTTCAGTCTGAATTGAAGGAAAAATCAGCACAGCTAGATCGAGAACGAGAGCTTACTGTTAAGAAACTAGACGCGGAGAGCGTACGGTTCAAAAATCTAGAGAAAGACGTATCTGAGAAAGTTATGCAGATTAATCAACTGAACATTCATGTTGAGGAGCTCAATGAATATAAGTCTAAGCTAGTTGAAAGTGAAAAAGCACTTGCGAGAGTCAAAGTCACCGCCGATCAGGCCGAAAAAGTATCGGGCGAACTACGAGAAGCGCAGCAACGTGTTGCACAGTTGCAGGGTGAGAACCAGAAACTGTTGAACATGCAGACCCAATATGAGGCAGTCCAACGAGAGTTAACTGATAGCAGAAAACAGATCAATGAATTGAAAGTAAGCGCTGCACGTGCAGGTGAACTCAATGATCGTGCCAGTCAGCAAGAATCGCAAATTCAATCGCTGAACGCCAAATTGACAAACTATGCGGATATCGAAAGACAGCTCCGTGAACGCTCGGAGTCCTACAGCCGTCTGGAAAATCAGCTGAAAGAACGAGATTCTTCGCTGGCGAAATTACACGCTCAGATGAACCAACACAAGAGCAACGAAATGAAATTGCAGTCGGAGTTGCAAGGCCGAGACCAGTCGCTTGGCAAGCTTGAAACCCAGCTACAGCAACGTGTATCCACGATAAGTGAACTCGAAATAAAACTGAACAAGCGTATTGAAGGAGCTGTCGCTTTAGAAAATAAAATTGAAGAGCACTCGAAAGCACTAGCTGAATCTGAGAATAGGCAGTTGCAATTATCTAAAGCAAATGCTGATCTGAAAGCTGAAAACCAGAAGCTTGAGGGTCTGAAAGACTCTGTTGCCAGCGCCGAAAAGAATGCTCGACAATTGGAAGCTGAACTTGCGCGTTTAACATCGGTAGAAAAAGCACTCAGCGACACAAAAGCGCAGCTGAGTGTTGCTCAGAACGATACGGCTCAATTGGCCAAATTAAGGCAACAATTATCGGAAGCGCAAACACGTTCAGACAAGAATGAAGCAGAAATAGCCAGGCTCAATGCAGAAATGAAACAAATCGCTACTTTGAGAAAGTCGTTAGACGACAAGGAGCGCGAGCTGGGGCGATTAAGTAAAGCTGCTGAAGAACTTGAACAGAGCAGGATGCAAATAGATAGCCTCAACAAGTCGCTAAGTAAGGCCGAACAGGAAGCAGCGGAAGCAAAGCAAAATGATTTGGAATTACGGCGTTTGAGAAGTGAGATACAGAGCCTTCAACAGGAGCGTGACAAGTCTGTGAGCACGATGCAGTCGCTTGAACAACGTGTACAGCAGCAGGAGCAGCAAATTGTCGCCAGTAAGCGACTGCAAGATCGTGTCAGAGAGCTTGAGTCATTGGAGGCAGACATTGTTCGGCGCGATCAACAAATTGCTGAGCTTAAGCAACGCTTGGCCGATTTGAAACAGCGAGCTGATTCAACTGGAACCGTGGCAACTCAGAACACGAAAGCTTCCAGCAATAACGCTCCATCACAAGTGCGCACGCCGTTGTACAAGGCGCCGAGTGAGAAAGATGATTTAAAGAAAATAAATGGTATTGGGCCGGTGATGGAAGGTATTTTGAATTCATTGGGCATTACCTCGTTTAAGCAAGTGGCTGAGTTTAAGGCGGCCGATATAGCGAAAGTAACGGAGGCCATTGACGCTTTCCCAGGCAGGATAGAGCGCGACAATTGGGTTGGGGGAGCGCGGGAGCAGTATGAGAAGAAATACAGAAATAAAGCCGGTGTTCCCTAGAGAACTGGGTGCGTTCACTGTTGCTGGTTCCTGTGGTAGAGTAAAACTTGTCATGGATGACAAGGGAAAACAAAGGAATGTACAACCTGCTATCACTGCACACTTGCTCTGAACGCACACGATTTTGCCCGCATTGCGGTTCCACTGAGTACAAAAAACACGGTACGTTTTATCGTCATGAGGATACGCGACGTGTCCCTCGGTTCCATTGCAAGCGCTGTGGGAAAACGTTTTCGCGCGCTGGCTACAGCCTGTATTACAGACAT